>JBBQNM010000026.1:0-28992 GCA_038329895.1 Solirubrobacterales bacterium
GCTGGTCAGGATCACGTCGAGGCCGATGATGTCGATGGACGGATCCTTTGCGCCCAGCCTGCGGACCAGTTGTTCACGCGACTGGCTGGCGTCGTTGGGGAGGAATTCCGGCTTGATCCTGTACTTGCCGTTCGATTCTTCGCTGCAGCGCTTGGCGGTTTCCGTGATAGTGCCGCCCGGCTGGATCGCGACGAAGAAGCTCAGCTCGCGCGGCCCCGAGCCGCCCGAGCTGCCGCCGCAGGCCGAGAGCGCGGCGCCCGCCAGCGCCAGGGCCGCCAGGCAGGCGAGCCCCTTCGTAGCGGCGCGGAATGTCACGACTCCTGCTCCATTTCCCAGACACCCACGCCCCGAACGAGATTGCGAAGGTGCTTTAGAGAGGTTACCGCTGCGGCGCGTTCTAAACCGCGAGCCGCTCGTCGAGCGAGCGCCAGGCGCTCTCGGCGCCGCCGAGGCCGACGACGAGGCTGCGGTCGCCGGCCGCGATCTCGATCGTGCCGCCGCCGACCTCGCCGATCACGACCGCGCCGAGCTGCTCCAGCGCCGCCCGCTCGCCGCTCAGCAGGAAGCCGCCGCCGCCCTCGCCGAACAGCGCCTCTTCCGGCGAGCAGCCGCGTTCGCGCAGCGGCTGCAGGTCGACGCGGCAGCCGAGCCCGCCGCCGATCGCCGACTCGGCGAGGGCGCAGGCGAGACCGCCGTCACTGACGTCGTGGGCGGAGGCGAGGCTGCCGGCGCGGACCGCATCGCGGAGCTGGGCGCAGGCGTTGGCCACTTTCCCGACGTCCGGCTGGGGCAGGCCGGCGTCGAGCTCGCCGCGCTGCTTGGCCAGCTCCGAGCCGGCCAGGGTGGGGGAGAAGGGGCCGAGCAGGGCGATCGCGTCTCCGGCGGCGACGAAGGAGCTGCCGGCGACCCGGGCCGGGTCGGGCAGTTCGCCGACCATGCCGACCACCGGGGTCGGGTAGATCGGGCCTTCGGGGCCCTCGTTGTAGAGAGAGACGTTGCCGCCGACGACGGGGACGCCGAGCGCGTCGCAGGCGTCGGCGAGGCCGCTGACCGAGCGATCGAGCTGCCAGGCGGTGCCCGGCTTCTCGGGGTTGCCGAAGTTGAGGCAGTTGGTCAGGCCGAGCGGCTCGGCGCCGACGCAGGCGAGATTCTGGGCGCACTCGAGCACCGCCTCGACGGTCCCGGCATAGGGTTCGCAGGCGACGCGTCGGCCGTTGCCGTCGATCGAGACCGCGATCGCGTTACCGCACTCCGGCAACTGTAGGACCGCGGCGTCGGCTGACTCGGGCCTGCGCACCGTGCGTGAGCCGACCACCGAGTCGTACTGCTCGAAGGCCCAGCGCTTGGAGGCGATGCTCGGCGCGCTCAGCAGCGCCAGCAGCTCGTCCTCGGAGGAGACGCCGCGCGCCAGCGTCGCCCGGTTGCCGTAGATCCACCCGCCCGGGTCGGCCGGCTCGAGGTCATAGAGCGGGCAGCCGTCGACCAGCACCTCGACCGGCATCTCACCGACGATCTCGCTGCCGCGCAGGATCCGTACCTGACCCGTGTCGGTGACGACGCCGATCTCGGCCGAGCCGGTCTGCCACTTCTCGCAGATCGCGACGACCTCGGCGACCCGGGCCGGTTCGACCACCGCCAGCATCCGCTCCTGGGACTCGGAGACCATGATCTCGAAGGGCTCCATGTCGGCCTCGCGCAGCGGAACCCTGGCGACGTCGAGGTCGATCCCGACCCCGCCGGCGGAGGCCATCTCTGCCGCCGAGGAGGTCAGCCCGGCGGCGCCGAGGTCCTGGAGGGAGACGAGCAGCCCCTTCTCCAGCAGCTCCAGGCAGCACTCGAGCACCTTCGACTCCTCGAAGGGGTCGCCGATCTGGACCGTCGGCCGCTTCGCTTCGTCGCCCTCGCCGAGCTCGGCCGAGGCCAGCACCGAGGCGCCGCCGATTCCGTCGCGTCCGGTCGAGGCGCCCATCAGGACGACCGCGTTGCCGACCCCGGCGGCGGCGGCGCGGACCATGTCGGCGGTCTTCGCCAGCCCCAGGCACATCGCGTTTACCAGGCAGTTGTGCTCGTAGGGCTCCTCGAAGTAGATCTCGCCGCCGACGTTGGCTACCCCGATCGAGTTGCCGTAGTGGCCGATTCCCCTCACAGCGCCGTCCAGCAGGTGGCGGGAGCGGACCGAGTCCAGCTCGCCGAAGCGCAGCGAGTCGAGGATCGCGATCGGCCGCGCCCCGATCGCGAATACGTCGCGCAGGATCCCGCCGACCCCGGTCGCCGCCCCCTGGAAGGGCTCGACAGCGCTGGGGTGGTTGTGGGACTCGACCTTGAAGGCGACCGCGTAGCCGTTGCCGACGTCGACGGCGCCGGCGTTCTCTCCCGGCCCCATCACGACCCGCTCGCCGTCGGTCGGCAGCCGCCGCAGCAGCTTGCGCGAGTGCTTGTAGGCGCAGTGCTCGGACCACAGCAGGCTGAACATCGCCAGCTCGACGTCGTTGGGCTCTCGCCCCAGCTTCTCGACGATCAGGCCGTACTCGTGGTCGGTCAGCCCCAGCTCGCGGTATTTCGGCGTCGAGGTGGTCACGCCGCGAACCTCTCCAAGGAGCGGAAGACGCGGAGACCGTCGGTCGAGCCGGTCAGCGGGTCGACCGCGTGCTCGGGATGGGGCATCAGGCCGAGCACGTTGCCGCTCTCGTTGCGGACCCCGGCGATGTCGCGGACCGAGCCGTTCGGGTTCTGCCCCGGCGCGTAGCGGTAGGCCACCTGCCCGTTCGCCTCCAGCTCGTCGAGCATCGGCTCCGGCGCGTAGTACCGACCTTCGCCGTGCTTCGCCGGAATCGACAGCGGTCGATGGGCCGAATCCCCGCCCATATCTCCGGTTTCCGGCCCGTCGACCTCGAGCAGGTCGAGCTGGCGGCAGACGAAGCGCAGGTCCTCGTTGCGCAGCAGGGCGCCGGGCAGCAGTCGCGCCTCGCACAACACCTGGAAGCCGTTGCAGATGCCGAGCACGGGGCCGCCCGCATCGGCGAGTTCGGCGACCGCCTCCATCGCCGGGGAGAAGCGGGCGATCGCGCCGGCCCGCAGGTAGTCGCCGTAGGAGAAGCCGCCGGGGACGACGACGCCGTCGATGCCCTCGAGGTCGCGGTCCTCGTGCCAGATCAGCCGCGCCTCGCCGCTGGCGAGCGTGCAGGCGTGAAGGGCGTCGCGCTCGTCACAGGACCCGGGAAACTGGAGGACTCCCCAGATCACAGGGTCTGGATCTCGAAATCCTCGATCAGGGGATTGGCCAACAGCTTCTCGCAGAGCTCCGCCAGCCGCACCGGGTCCTCCGCTTCGAGCTCGACCATCCGCCCGACCCGGACGTGCTCGACGCCCTCGAAGCCGAGCGCCGGCAGCGCCCGCTCCACCGCCTTGCCCTGGGGGTCGAGGATCCCCTCCTTGGGCCGGATCAGGACCCGCATCTTCGCCACTAGAAGGAGGTCTCCGTGATCCGCTCGAAGGCCTCGACGTATTTGCCCCGCGTCTGCTCGATCACGTCGGGCGGCAGCTCAGGGGCGGGCGGGGTGTGGTCCCAACCCAGGTCGTTTGCCCAGTCGCGGACGAACTGCTTGTCGAAGGAGGGAGGCGTGGCGCCCGGCTGGTAGCGGTCGGCCGGCCAGAAGCGCGAGGAGTCCGGGGTCAGGACCTCGTCGCCGAGGACGATCTCGGCGCCCGCGTGGCGGCCGAACTCGAACTTCGTGTCGGCGAGGATGATGCCGCGCTCGGCCGCGTGCTCGGCGCCGCGCTGGTAGACCTCGATCGAGACCCGCCGCAGCTCCTCCAGCAGCGCCCGGTCGCCGACTATCTCCGCCGCCCGCTCGAAGTCGACGTTCTCGTCGTGGTCGCCGATCTCGGCCTTGGTCGCCGGCGTGAAGATCGGCTCCGGCAGCCGGTCGGACTCCAGCAGGCCGGGGGGCAGCTCGATCCCGCAGACGGCGCCGTTCTCGCGGTATTCCTTCCAGCCCGAACCGGAGAGGTAGCCGCGGACGACGCACTCGACCGGGTACATATCCAGCCGTCGCACCCGCATCGCCCGTTCGGCGACCTCCGCGGGGACGTCCTCGGAGAGGAAGTGGTTGGGGACGATGTCCTGGGTCAGCCCGAACCAGAAGACCGACATCCGGTTCAGCACCTTGCCCTTGTCGGTGACCGGCGTCGGCATCACGACGTCGTAGATCGAGATCCGGTCGGAGGCGACCATCAGCAGATCGTCGTCCCACTCGTAGATGTCGCGCACCTTTCCCGAGGAGTGGAGCTTGAGATCCGAGAGGCTCGTCATTAAGTCGATGCTAACCATCGCGGAAGCGGGACACGTCGCCGCCGATCCGTGAGATCCTCGCAACGTGCCGCTTCCTCCCGAACCGCGCAGCAAGCCGCTGATGCAGACGCTGCGTTGGACCTTCCGGCCGCTGCCCTTCATGCAGGAGTGTCGGGAGCGCTACGGGGATTCCTTCAGCCTCAAATTTCTCGGCTTCGAGCGGCCGATGGTGCTGATCTCCGATCCGGTCGCGATCAAGGCTCTCTACATGGAGCGCTCGCACGGGCTGCCGCCGGGCCGCAACATCATCCTCGAACCGATCCTCGGCGCCCGCTCGGTCCTCCTGCTGGAAGGCTCCGAGCACCTCGCCCGCCGCAAGGTGATGCTGCCGCCCTTCCACGGCGAGCGGATGCGCTCCTACGAGTCGGTGGTCGAGGAGGCGATCGGCGCCGAGATCGAATCCTGGCCGCTGCACCGCGAGTTCCCGATCCACACCCGGATGCAAGCCGTGACCCTCGAGGTGATCCTGCGCGCCGTCTTCGGCGTCTCCGAGGGCCCGCGCCTGGATCGCCTGCGCGGGATGCTGGCGACCGTCCTGACCGAAACCGCCTCCCCGCGGGGACAGCTGGTCGGCCTCGCTACCCGGCGCTTCGGTGGCCGCGGGCCCTGGGCCAAGTTCGAGAATCAGCTGAAGGCGGTCGACGAGCTGCTCTACGCCGAGATCACCGAGCACCGCGCCAAGCCTGACCTCGCTGAGCGCGACGACATCCTCTCAATGCTGATGCTGTCGAAATTCGAGGATGGCTCGACGATGGACGACACCGAGCTGCGCGACCAGCTGATGACGCTGCTGCTGGCCGGCCACGAGACCACCGCGACAGCGCTGGCCTGGACCTTCGACCTGCTGCTACGCCACGAGGGCGCCCTGACCCGCCTGCGGGACTCGCTGGCGGCGGGTGAGGAGGACTACCTGCGGGCGACGATCTCCGAGTCGCTGCGGCTGCGCCCGGTACTGCCGCTGGCCGGTCGCCGGCTCGCCACCGAGCTCTCGGTCGACGGCCTTACCCTGCCGCCCGGGACCGACGTCTCGCCGGCGATCTGGCTCACCCACACCCGCGCCGACCTCTATCCGGAGCCCTTCGCCTTCAAGCCCGAGCGCTTCCTCGAGGACAGCCCCGACACCTACGGCTGGATCCCCTTCGGCGGCGGGATCCGCCGCTGCCTCGGCGCCACCTTCGCCGAGTTCGAGATGCGGATCGTGCTGCGCGAGGTGCTGACCCGCTGCGATCTGCACAAGGCCAGCCCGGCGCCGGAGAAGACCGGCCGGCGCAACATCACCCTCTCCCCCAAGGACGGCACCCCAGTCGTCGTCACCGCCCGCCGCCCGGCGCGCGAGCCCGTCGCTGCCTAGGGAGTGCTCAGCTGCCGGACTTCGCCGGCGAGAGCGGGTGTTCCGTGGCCCACTGCGCGATCGTGCCCGAGCCGGAGACAACTTCGCCGTTGTCGAGGACGAGGATCGGCACCTCGTTGGTGCCGCTCAGCTCCTTGACCTCGGCGCGATCGGCGTCGCGGCTGCCCCAGGTCCACGGCAACATCCGGTAGCCGCCGACCGTCTTCAGCTCGAACTCGTAGCCCGCGTCCTTCAGCGCCTTGCCCGCCCTGCTGCACGGGTGGGCGAAGGCCGGGCCGTGGGTCTTCTGGTTGCAGGTGTAGAGGACCACCCGCCCAGCCTAGTCGAACGAGAACCGCCCGCGACCCGGACTGTTGCGACGGCGCTTAGCCGCGCAGCGCTTCGACCCGCGCGAAGATCTCGGGCAGGTGCGCGAGGTAGGCGCCGTAGTCGAAGACGGCGTCGAGGTCCAGTTGCGGTGCCGCCGCGGCGAGCAGCTCGCGGAACTCGGTGCGGGTGTCCCAGGCGCGTTGGGCGTTCTCCTGGACGACGCGGTAGGCGTCGTCGCGGCTCATCCCGGACTCGACCAGTGCGGTCAGCGCCCGCTGGCTGAACAGCGCGCCGTGGGTGAGGCCGAGGTTCTCCCGCATCCGCTCGGCGTCGATCGTCATCCCCGCGGCGACCTTGGTCCCGAGGTCCTGGATGTAGTCGAGCAGGATCGTCGCGTCGGGCAGGATCACCCGCTCGGCGCCGGAGTGGGAGATGTCGCGCTCGTGCCAGAGGGCGACGTTCTCGATCCCGGTCTGGGCGTACCCGCGCAGGACCCGGGCCAGCCCGGTGATCCGCTCGGTACGGATCGGGTTGCGCTTGTGCGGCATTGCCGAGGACCCCTTCTGGCCGGCGGCGAACGGCTCTTCGACCTCGCGCAGCTCGGTTTTCTGCAGGCCGCGGACCTCGGTCGCGAAGCGCTCCAGGCCGGCGCCGGCGATCGCGATCGCCGAGGTCAGTACGGCGTGGCGGTCGCGCGGCACGACCTGGGTGGCGACGTCCTCGCGCCCCAGCCCCAGCTGCTCCATCACCCGCGCCTCGACCCCGGGCGGGATCGAGGCATAGGTCCCGACCGCGCCGGAGAGCTTGCCGACGGCGAGCTGGGCGAAGGCCTCTTTGAGCCGCTGGACGTTGCGGTCTGCCTCGAAGGCGAAGCCGGCGAGCCGCAGCCCGAAGGTGGTCGGCTCGGCGTGCACTCCGTGGGTCCGTCCCACGCACAGGGTGTCGCGATGCTCGAACGCCCGGCGGACCAGGGCGTCGCGATAGGCCGTCGCACCATGCAGCAGGATCAACCCGGCCTCGGAGATCTGCAGCGCCAGCGCGGTGTCGAGGACGTCTGACGAGGTGAGGCCGTAGTGGACCCAGCGGCCCTCGGGCCCGATCGACTCGGCGACCACGTCGATGAATGCCGCCACGTCGTGGTCGGTGACCTTCTCGCGCTCCTCCACGGCCTCGACGGTGAAAGAGGCGGCCGACCGGCATGCGGTGGCGGCCTCGCGGGGGACCACTCCCTCCTCGGCCCAGGCGTCGGTGGCGGCCAGCTCCACCGCAAGCCAAGTCTCCATGCGGCGTTGCTGGGTCCAGGCCGCCCCGATCTGCTCACGCGTGTAGCGCGCTATCACGCGTTGATTATCCGGGCCGCGAGCAGTCCGGCGTTCTTTGCCCCGTCGATCGCCACGCAGCCGACCGGAACACCGGGCGGCATCTGCACGGCCGACAGCAGAGCGTCGAGGCCGCCGAGGTTGCGTCCGGAGATCGGCACCGCGATCACCGGCAGATTCGAATGTGCCGCGGCGACCCCGGGCAGCGCCGCCGACATGCCGGCCCCCGCGATGATCACCTTCAGCCCCCGCATGCGCGCGTTGTGGCAGTACTCGCGCACCTGTTCGGGGTCGCGGTGGGCGCTCATCACCCGCACCTCGTAGCGGATCCCGGCCTCGTGCAGAGCCTCGCCCGCCGGCTGCATCTTCGGCTTGTCGTTGGCCGATCCCATGATGATCCCGACCAGGGGCGCGTCGACCTCGATCTCCGCGAAGGCCTCCTCGACCTCCGGAACAGTCGCGGTCGCCGGTGCCGCCGGCTCGGCGATCCCGGGCTCGCCTGCGCCGTTCTCGGGCTCCTGTATCTCCATCCGCTCTCCCTCTTTAGCCAGCGACGCGCTCAACCGCTCGCGCCGCGATGTCCGAGCGCATCTGCATACCGTCGAAGCTGATCCGGCGCGCCGCATCGTACGCCCGTTCGCGGGCGTCGGCCGGGGTCGGCCCGAGCCCGGTCACGTTCAGCACCCTGCCGCCCGCGGTGACGATCTCGCCGTCGCGCTCGGCCGTGCCCGCGTGAATCACCTCGGCGATCGCCGCCGCCTCGTCGAGCCCGGAGATCGCGTCGCCCTTCGACGACGACTCCGGGTAGCCGGCCGAGGCGAGCACGACTGTCACCGCCCAGTCGTCGGTGAAGGAGGCGGCGGAGCCGGCCAATCCGCCCGGTTCCCGGCAGGCCAGGCACAGGTCAAGCAGGTCGGAGCGCAGCCGTGGCAGCACCGCCTGGGTCTCGGGGTCGCCGAAGCGCACGTTGAACTCCAGCACCCGCGGGCCGTCGGCGGTCAGCATCAGGCCCGCGTAGAGCACGCCGCGAAACGGATCGCCACGCCGCGCCATCAGATCGACGATCGGCCGGTGAACCGAGTCAGCGATCTCCTCGATGCGTTCCGCGTCGATCCCCGGCACCGGCGAGTAGCTGCCCATTCCACCGGTGTTCGGGCCCTCGTCGCCGTCGAAGATGCGCTTGTAGTCCTGGGCCGGCGCCAGCGGGACGACGTTCTCACCGTCGCAGAGGGCCAGCAGCGACAGCTCCTCGCCCTCCAGAAACGCCTCCAGCACCACCTCGGTCCTACCGAAGCGCTGTTCGGTGAAGAAGACCTCGACCGCTTCGCGAGCATCGGCCTCGCTTTGGCAGATGATCACTCCCTTGCCCGCCGCCAGACCGTCGGCCTTCAGCACCGAGGGATAGGGAGCGCACGAGAGGTGCTGGAGGGCCTCGTCGCGATCGCGCAGGATCGTGTGCGAGGCGGTTGGGACACCCGCCTCGGCCATCAACTGCTTGGCGAAGGCCTTCGAGCCCTCCAACCTCGCCGCCCCGGCGCTCGGCCCGAAGGCGGCGATCCCGGCCTGCTCGAGTGCATCAACGGCCCCGGCGACCAGCGGGGCCTCGGGGCCGACGACGACCAGGCCGACGTCGTTGGACCTCGCAGCGGAGACGACTGCGTCCACGTCCCCGGCGCCGACCTCGTCGAGGCAGGTCGCATCGGCGGCGATCCCGGCGTTGCCGGGAGCGCAGAGCAGCTCTGGGGACTGCGGCGAGCGCCGCAGCGCGCGGACGATCGCGTGCTCGCGACCGCCTCCGCCGACTACGAGTACCCGCAAGCGGACCGGTTGCCTATAGCGCCGAGGCGAGCTCGTCCGATTGCATCGCCGCCATCGTCTGGCTCGACATCGTGCCGCGGGAACCCAGCTCGACCGAGACCTTCGCCATCGTCTTCACGTCGGGTGCCTCGACGATGGTCACGAAGTCGTATTGACCAAGCGTCGCGTACTGGGCAACCACCTTGGCGCCGATCTGCTCCACCTCCTTATTGACCTCACCGACCCGGTTGGGATTGCTCTTCAGCGTCTTCACGCCGTCCGGGGTCAGGTTGGTAAACATCACGAATAGGGCCATGTTTCTCCTCTCCGAGGGGTGATCTTTCGCACGCAGTTCTCTTTCACGATATGGGAGGCTTGGCAAGTCATGCCCGGTCATCCGATTGTCGCGGCGATCTATGACCGCATGCTGGCGGGCAACGAACGAGCCGGCCTGCGGGAGATGCGGGCGGAGCTGCTGTCCCGGGCGCGCGGCCGGGTGCTGGAGCTGGGGGCCGGCACCGGCCTCAACCTGACCCACTACACCGACCAGGTCAGCGAGCTGGTCGTCATCGAGCCCGATCCGCACATGGCCAAGCGTCTGCGGTTTCGGGCCGCCGAGCTGCAGCTTCCGTTCGACCTTCAGGTGGTGGACGCGTCCGCGGAACAGCTTCCCTTCCCCGACCACAGCTTCGACACCGTCGTCGGCACACTGGTGCTTTGCACCGTGGAGGCCCCCGGCAGGGCGGTCGCCGAGGTGGCCCGCGTGCTGAGGCCAGACGGAGAGCTGCTCTCGATCGAGCACGTCCGCGCCGCCCCAGGGACTCGCCGCGTCCGTTGGCAGGACCGTCTCGAGCGGCCGTGGGGGCGGGTGGCCGGCGGCTGTCATCCCAACCGCGACACCGCGGCGACGCTGAGCGCGGGCTTCGACGTCTCGGAGCTTCAGTCCGACGTGATGCCGGGCACGAACCCGCCAATCATCAAGCCGATGATCAGGGGAGTCGCCCGCCCTATCGCACTCGAGTAGCGCGCTGCATCGGGGTACCCTCGAACCATGACGGGGAGGACAAACATGGCGATCAAGGCGTGGATGCTGCCACTGATCGTGATCGCCCTTGTCGTGCCCGGGTCGGTGGGTTTCATCGTCGCCGGTCCGGGGCTCGGCCTCGCGATCGGGGCCCTCGCCGTCGCGATCGTGCTCGTGGTTGCGGCCAAGCGGCCGGACGAGCCGATCGAGGTCGCCGACGCCGCCGACCGGCGACGGCGCCTGCTGTTGGTTGCGATCGAGCCGGTCGATCAACCGGCCGCAGTCGAGAGCGTCCGCGCCGCGGCGCGCGCCCGGGCTGGCGAGGACGCGGAGGTACTGGTCCTCGCCCCAGCCTTCAACACACCGCTCTCGCACTGGGCTTCCGACGTCGGACGCTCGCGCCTCGACGCGCAGCGCAAGCTGGTGCTCACCGTTGGAGCGCTCGCCGCCGCCGAAGTCGAGGCGCGTGGTGCGGTCGGTGATCCCGATCCGCTGCAGGCGGTCGAGGACACGCTGCGCCAGTTCGCAGCCGACGAGGTGATCGTTGGTCTTCCGGAGGGCGAGGGGATAGGGGATGCCCGCACCCTGGTCGCGGAGCTTCGCCGGCGGCTCGACCTCCCGGTCTACCCGCTCTCGGAGGGCTCGCCGCTGCCCGGCGTTCGTCAGTAGCCGGCGGGCTGCCGGGTGGTCAGGGGACGCCCAGCTCTGAGAGAAACAGTGCCATGCGCTGGCCCCAAGCGGTGACGTCGCCCTCGCTGTAGATGGGAGCGGCGAGCGGAGCGCCCGTGGCGTCGGCGAAGCCGATCTCGATCCCGGTGCTCGAAGATGTCGCGCTGCCGAAGGCGATCACCTGCCCGGGCTGTACCTGTTGGCCCGGACTTACGACCGCTTGCACGGACTCATAGATGAAGACGTATTGACCGTGGGCGGGCTCCAACAGCACCCCGCCTCCGCCCCCCGGCCAGCCCGGAGCCCCGACACGCACGACCACTGCGTCGAACGGGGATCGGATCGGAGTGCCAGGCGGTGCGGAGAAGTCGACCCCCATGTCAATGCGACCGCGTTGCCAGCCGGGCAGCGGGTTGGAGAGCGATGTCTGCGGCAGAGTCAGAGGCAAGTCAGCGGTGGCCGTGGTGCAATGACCTGCGATCTGGTTGGCTTGCTGGAGAACCTCTTGTACGTACCACTCGGCCTGGTTGTGCAGGAACAGGCCCGCGCGCAGGTCCCCGCGCGACCAGATCTCGCGAGCCAGGGTCGCCGCCGCGTCCTGGGTGTCGGCGTGAAGGATGCGGCCGTCGCCATCGCCATCGACCTCGAAGCGATTCCACTCGTTGCGGTCCATCCCCAGCGGCCCGGCGGTGATCAGCTGCTCAGCGGTCATGTCACGCCCGAAGTTCGACTCCAGGCGGGCGACGGCGGCGAGCGCCCAGACGCCGCGCTCGCCGAGGTCGAAGCGGCCGGCCGCGTCCTGGAAGGCCTGCATGTAGTACAGCGGCACGTGCATGTCCGAGGCCGCCTTGCAGGTGTACGACTGGATGCTCGGCGTCATCCCAAAGGCTCCAATGGAGCCGCCGTAGCAACCCGCGTTGGCGAGCACCTCCGCGACGTACCAATCGGCGTGGTTGTAGGAGAAGATCGCGCCCGGCGTATCGAGGGGCATGCCGGCCGCGCGCAGGTAGCTGGCGGCTGCGTAGATCGCGTCCTGCGGGTTGTTTGGGTCCGCGTTGCCGTCACCGTTGGCGTCGACCCCGTATACGGCCCAGGTCGAGGGCAGGAACTGCATCCAGCCCACCGCGCCGGCGGAGGACGGGCCCAGATTGGCGCCGAAGGCGCTTTCGATTCCGTTGATTGCCGCAAGCACCCCGGGGCCCTCGGGACCGAGGGCGTAGGCGTCGGAGGCGCCCTGGTAGATCGGCAGCAACGCCGCCGGGGCGCCGAGGGCGCTGCCGCAGGACACCGATGGGAAGACCGATGCGCCGAGGTTCAGCACCGAGGCGTTCGGCGCTGTTGCGGCGCCGGTCGAACTCTGGTTCTTGGAATTCTTCTGTTGCTTGTTGCCGGCATTGCCGTTTTTTCCCTGCTTTGACCCTGCGGGCTGGTTCGCACCCGAGGAGCCCTGGTTGCCCCCGCCCTGGCCGCTCGGTTTCGGCGGCTTCGGGGCTGGCGCCGGGACGGGAGTCGGGGTAACCGTGACGCTGGTTGCCGGCGGCGGCGGCGGCGGCGCGGGGGTGGTGGTAGTGGTGGTGGGGGGCGGAGGGGTTTCTGCCGTGGTCGTAGTCGCAGGGTTAGCCGCGGCGGCAACGTGGGCCATTGCCACCGTGACCACTCCGGTGGCGAGGGCGATGCGCAGGCGCCTCAACCCCGCACCTCACTGACGACCCAAGCCTTATGGCGCTGGATGAGGGTGAGGCGCAGCTCGCTGATGGCGCCGAGCCGCAGCAGCGAGACGCTGGCGTCGACGTTCTTGCCGCTCTTGGCGCCGAGGACGACGTTCTGGACCTTGGCGGTCGGCACCTTGACCGATGCGGGCAGTCGCGGCGGCCGATCGCGCAATGCCTTGGCCAGCGCTGGGGTCGCGGTCCGGGCGAAGGTCTGCTTGACCTGCGGGTTGGACTTGCCGACCTCGTAGAGGACGAATGCGCCGGCGAAGTCACGGGCAGCATGCAGCGCGGCGGCATCGTCAGACACCCCGGGCGGAATCGAAGAGGGCTTGGAGTTTGTGCCCTTCAGCGGTGAGGTGCGCGCGTTTGCGGCGGGCACGGCGCTTGAACCCGCGGCCTTGGTGGAGGACTTGAAATTCGGCGAGATGCCCTGCAGCGTGGATTGGTCCGCGCTGGGCGGGGTGTTGGTCGCCGGGGCGGTCGTTGGGGTCACCGGCGCGATTGCGTCACTGGCCGCGGAGGGGGCTGTCGGTGTGCTGCCGTGCGGACCCGTGATCGCCACGACGCCAATCCCGACGCCGAGTGCCACCGCGACCGTCCCAAGGACGACAAAGACGTCGCGGCCGGAGGTGCCGAGACGATTCCGGAAACGATCCCGCATGCGCGGGAAGATGCGGCGGTCGGCGGTCCCCGCTGCGCCCTCGAGCGATTGTGCGGTGGCCGCCTCGAGCGGCTGCGGGCCGACTTCGTCGAGCGGCTCTGGGGCGGGTTCCACCCGCGTGTGGGCGAACGAACGGCCGGTCCAGTTGCGAAACGCGTCCGACAGCGGCCAGAGGACCTTCTCCTCGATCAGCCAGACGAGTTTGCGCAGCGGCCACGTCGCGCGTTCGAACATGCCCTGCATTCTCATGCCGGCGGCTCCGCTTTGTAGTCGCGCCACTAACTCCGTCATTTGTTCAAACGATGCGCATTGCCCGGTCAGGACCCAAGAACGCCTGCATCTCCACTTACCTTGTCGTGCCTGGCGCCTTCGACCTTTAGCCCGAACCTTTCGGCTTCCCGACGCCTGTTCCTGCGCAATCTACCCTCGGCTTGGAAACGAAGTGGTAACGGGGTTGTTATGCGCTGATCTTGGCGGGCGGATCGGTCGCCTATCTTGACCTCGCATTGTCTCCGGGGGCACCCACGTGACGCGTGGCTACCTCACGCCTAAGCGTCACTCTCTGGTCGAGGATTACGCAGCGGCCTTCTCAGGGTGTGACGCCGCCGCCTTCTCGAAGACCAGCTCGCCGTCCTCGGCGTCGACCCGCACCATGTCGCCCTCGCCGAACTCGCCCTCGAGGATGCGCAGCGCCAGCTTGTCGATCAGTTGCTTCTGGATCACCCGCTTGAGCGGCCGGGCGCCGTAGTTCGGGTCGTAGCCGAGGTTGCCGAGCAGGGTGCGAGCGTCGTCGGTCAGCTCGATCTCGATCCCCCGTTCGCGGACGCGGCCCGCGAGCTGGAGTACCTGGAGCTCGACGATGCGGGCGATGTCCTCCTTCGAGAGGCGGTGGAAGATCACCACGTCGTCGATCCGGTTCAGGAACTCGGGCTTGAAGGTCGTCGCGAGGACTTCCTCGATCCGCTCGCGCATCTTCTCGTCGACCGCCTCCCCGACGATCTCCGCCGAGCCGACGTTGGAAGTCATGATCAGCACCGTGTTGGTGAAGCTGACGGTCCGGCCCTGGCCGTCGGTGAGGCGCCCGTCGTCCATCAGCTGCAGCAGCGTGTTGAAGACGTCCGGGTGCGCCTTCTCGATCTCGTCGAGCAGGATCACGGCGTATGGGCGGCGACGCACGGCCTCGGTTAGCTGTCCGCCCTCCTCGTAGCCGACGTATCCGGGCGGCGCGCCGATCAGCCGCGCGACCGAGTGCTTCTCCATGTACTCGGACATGTCGATGCGGACCATCGCCTGCTCGGAGTCGAACATCAGCTCGGAGAGGCTTTTCGCCAGCTCCGTCTTGCCGACCCCGGTCGGTCCGAGGAACAGGAAAGAGCCGATCGGCCGGTGGGGGTCAGAGAGCCCGGCCCGCGAGCGGCGCAGCGCGTTGGAGACGGCCTCGACCGCCTCGTCCTGGCCGATCACCCGCTCGTGCAGGCGCTCTTCCATGTGGATCAGCTTCTCGACCTCGCCCTCCATCAGTCGCGAGACCGGGATCCCGGTCCACTTGGCGACCACCTCGGCGACGTCCTGGTCGGTGACCTCCTCGGTCAGCATCGAGCCGCCCTCCCGGTGCAGCTCGGCAAGCTTCTGTTCCTGCTCGGAGACGGTCGTCTCCAGCTCCGGGATCTCGCCGTAGCGCAGCTCGGCGGCGCGCTCCAGGTTCGCGTCGCGCTCGGCCCGCTCGACCTCGCGGTTTGCCTCCTCGAGCTGTGACTTGGCCGCCTTGATCGCCTCGATCGCGCCCTTCTCGTTCTGCCAGCGGGCCTTCATCTCGGCCGAGCGCTCGCCCAGCTCGGCAAGCTCTGCCTCGATCGCCTCGCGACGCTTCACCGACGGCTCATCCTTCTCCTTCTTCAGAGCCTCGCGCTCGATCTCGAGCTGCTGGATGCGCCGCTCGACCTCGTCGATCTCGGTCGGCACCGAGTCGATCTCGATCTTCAGCCGCGACGCCGCCTCGTCGATCAGGTCGATCGCCTTGTCGGGCAGGAAACGGTCGGCGATGTAGCGCGCCGAGAGCGTCGCGGCGGCGATGACCGCCGAGTCGGCGATTCGCACTCCGTGGTGGACCTCGTAGCGCTCCTTCAGCCCGCGCAGGATCGCGATTGTGTCCGCTATGTCGGGCTCGTCGATGAAGACCGGCTGGAAGCGACGCTCCAGCGCCGCGTCCTTCTCGATCTGCTTGCGGTACTCGTCGAGCGTGGTGGCGCCGACCGCGCGAAGCTCACCGCGCGCAAGCATCGGCTTAAGCAGGTTGGCGGCGTCGACAGCACCCTCGGCGGCGCCGGCGCCGACGATCGTGTGCAGCTCGTCGATGAACAGGACGATCTGCCCCTCGGCCGCCTGCACTTCCTTCAGCACCGCCTTCAGGCGCTCCTCGAACTCCCCCCGGTACTTCGAACCGGCCAGCAGGGCCCCGATGTCGAGCGCGATCACCCTGCGGTCGCGCAGGCTCTCCGGTATGTCGCCGGAGACGATTCTCTGCGCAAGGCCCTCGACGATCGCCGTCTTGCCCACTCCGGGGTCGCCGATCAGCACCGGGTTGTTCTTGGTGCGACGCGAGAGGACCTGGATCACGCGGCGGATCTCCTCGTCGCGCCCGATCACCGGGTCGAGCTTGCCCTGCTCGGCCTCGGCGGTGAGGTCGCGGCCGAACTTCTCCAGCGCCTGCATCTCGTTCTCGGGGGTGGGGGAAGTGACTCGGTGAGGACCGCGGACCTCGGCGATCGCCTTGCTCAGCGAGTCGCGGTCGGGCAGCAGGTCCGTCACGCCGGAATTGCGGTCGGTGAGCGCGAGGAGGATGTGTTCGGTGGAGATGTACTCGTCGCCCAGCGCCGCCATCTCCTTCTCGGCCCGCTGAAGCGCCTTGACGAGCGATGAGGCCGGCCGCACCTCGGGCTCGGCATCGCCGCTGACGGTCGGAAGCGCCGCGACCGCGTCGCGCGTCCGCGCGGTGATCGCGGCCACGTCGGCGGCGAGCTTCTGCAGCACCGGCACGACCAGCCCGTCCTCCTGCTCGAGCAGCGCGAGCAGCAGGTGGGGTGGCGCCACCTCGGTGTTGCGGGCCTCGGAGGCGAGCCGCTGGGCGGCCGCCACGACCTCTTGGGACTTCAGCGTGAATCGGTCGGGTTGCACCTGGTCAAGGCTACCGGATCACACATGCTTTGTAAAGAAATCTAAGTGCCTATGACTAAGAATCTCAGGCGCCTCAGACCTCCGCGCCCTGGCGATCAGCCAGCCGTTTCGGCACGCCGCAGGCTAGCGTTCCAGTGGGCTCAGGATCGCCCTGGCCGCTGGACCGGAATCCTCACCGACCGTCCATCATCGGCCGGGATCACGTCGTAGGCGCCGTAGGGCACGATCTCGGCCTTCAGCGAGCGGCGCACCTGCTCGACTTCCTGCTCGAATCGCCGCTCCATCTCGGCGGCGCGCTCCCGCATCCGCGCCAGCTCGGCGCGCATCCGCTCAACGGTTCTCTCGAGCTCGAGCACCGTCTCGACCCCGGCCAGGTTCAGCCCTTCCTCGCCGGTCATTCGCTGGATGCGGCGAAGCTGCTCCACGTCGCGTTGCGAGTACAGCCGCGTGTTCTTGGGCGAGCGCTGCGGGGTGATCAGGCCGCGCGCCTCGTATATGCGCAGGGTCTGAGGGTGCATTTCGGCCAACTCGGCGGCAACGGAGATCATGAACACCCCGCGGCTCTCGTCGAGCCGGCCCTCAGCGGGACCGGTGCGTCCCTTTCCGGTCTGCTTGCTCTGTTTTCTCGCCGCCATCAGCCTCGTCCCTGGCTCACCGGTCAACCTTGCCCGAAGACGCGGACGCGTCCCGGATCAGCCCCTCACGCGGGTTCTGGCCGTTGAAGGCCTCCTCCAATGCATCGACAGCCTGCTGCTGCTCGCGGTTGAGGTCGCGCGGCACGTCGATCGCGAGCCGGTAGCGGATGTCGCCGCGTCCGCGCCCGCCGGGCCGCGGCGGGCCCTCGCCACGCAGCCGCTGCACCGTCCCGTGCTCGGTCCCGGCCGGGATCCGAATCCGCTTTGTGCCGTTGAGAGTCGGCACCTCGATGGTGCCGCCGCGGATCGCCTCCGCGACCGTGATCGGGACCTCGACTTCGAGGTTGCCGTCCGACTGTTGCTTGAACACCGGAGAGGGCGTGACTCGGGTCGTCACGAAGAGGTCGCCGGCCGGCCCGCCGCGCGGACCGGCCGCGCCGCGCCCGGCGAGCCTTATCCGGGTGCCGTCCTGGACACCGGGCGGGATGTTGACCTTGTAGCGCTTGTTCTGGCGGGTGAGGCCGGAACCACCGCAGGTCTCGCAGGGATCGTCGATCACCTCGCCGGTGCCGCCGCATTCCGGACAGGGCTGGCTGATCGAGAAGAACCCCTGGCTCTGGGCGTCGATGCCGCGCCCACCGCAGCGGGGGCAGACGCTGGGATTGCTCCCCGGCTTGGCCCCCGACCCACGGCAGGTGGGACAGCGATCGAGCTTCGGCACCGAGACCGAAATCTGGGTCCCGTTGACCGCCTGGTCGAATGACAGCCGCACCTGGGTCTCGAGATCGGTGCCGCGCACACTGCGCGACTCTGCCCTGCCGCGCCCGAAGATGGTGGAGAAGATGTCGCCGATGTCGGAGGTGAAGCCACCGCCGGCGGGACCGCCGGGTCGCGCGCCGCCAAAGCCCGAGAACATTCCGCCGGCGTCGTACTGCTTGCGCTTCTCCGGGTCCGAGAGCGTGTCGTAGGCCTGCTGGATCGACTTGAAGCGGTCCTCGGCCTTCGGGTCGTCGGGGTTGCGGTCGGGATGGTTCTCCCGCGCCAGCTTGCGGTAGGCCTTCTTGATCTCCTCCGCGGACGCGTCCCGGGAGACCCCGAGCACTTTGTAGAAGTCCTCGGCCACTTACTCGCTCACGACCACGCGGGCGGCCCTGATCACTTGCCCGTCTAGCCGGTATCCCTTCTGCACCACGTCGAGCACCACGCCGGGATCGGCGTCCTCCGCGGGGCGGGTCGAGATCGCCTCGTGCCATTCTGGGTCGAACTTCTCGCCCGACGGCTCATACGCCTCAACCCCGGCGTGCCCCAGTGTCTCGTGAAGGTCGCGGTAGGTCAACACCACGCCCTGCTCCAGGGCGCCCTCCGCTGAGAACTCGCCCGCCAAGGCGGCAGCGGGGTGGATGTCGGCGGCAATCAGCGCCCGCTCGAGGTTGTCGAGCACCGGTACCAGCTCGGCGGCCAGCTCCGCCTTGCCCCGACGTCTCGCGGCATCGGTGTCACCCGCAACGCGCTTGCGGTAGTTCTCGAAGTCCGCCTTGGTGCGCTGCGCCAGCTCGAGGTATTCGTCGCGCTCGCGCTTGGTCTCCTCCAGCGCCTCGAGATCGCGTTCGACCTCCTGGGCAGCGGCCTCGGAGTTCTGCTCGGCCTCCGACCGGCGCTCCTCGTCGGGAACGCCGGCCGGTGCGCGGCCCTCTGGTTGCTCGGTCATCGGCGCCTACCTCAGGACTCGTCGTCGACGACCTCGGCATCGACGACCTCCTCCTCTGTCGAGGCGCCGTTGCCGGACGCCCCGTCTCCGGAGGGCGCCTGCTCCTGAGCCGCCTCGTAGACCTGCTCGGAGACCTTGTGGAAAGCTCCCTGCAGGGCGTCGGTCTTCGCCTTGATCTGCTCGGCGTCGTCGGACTCGAGGCTCTCGCGGACCTCCTTGATCGCCGCCTCGATCTCTGTCTTGGAGCTTTCGTCGACCTTGTCGCCGAGCTCCTCGAGCTGCTTCTCGGCCTGGTAGGCAGCGTTTTCAGCCACGTTGCGGGCCTCGGCCAGATCGCGCTGGCGACGGTCCTCGTCGGCGTGCGTCTCGGCATCCTTGATCATCTGCTCGACCTCGGCCTCGTCCAGCCCGGAGCCGCCCTTGAGCTCGATCTTCTGCTCCTTGCCGGTTCCGAGGTCCTTGGCCGACACGTTGAGGATGCCGTTGGCGTCGATGTCAAAGGTGACTTCGATCTGCGGCATGCCACGCGGGGCCGGCGGGATGCCGGTGAGCTGGAACTTGCCCAGGCTCTTGTTGTAGCCGGCCATTTCGCGCTCGCCCTGCAACACGTGGATCTCCACCGAGGGCTGGTTGTCCTCGGCGGTCGAGAAGATCTCCGACTTGCGGGTCGGGATCGTCGTGTTGCGCTCGATCAGCTTCGTCATCACGCCCCCCTTGGTCTCGATGCCGAGGGTGAGCGGTGTGACGTCGAGCAGCAGCACGTCCTTGACGTCCCCGGCCAGCACGCCGGCCTGGATCGCCGCTCCGACCGCCACGACCTCGTCGGGGTTGACGCCCTGGTGCGGCTCGGTCCCGGTCAGCTCCTTGACCTTGTCGCGCACCGCCGGCATCCGGGTCATCCCGCCGACCAGCACGACGTGCTCGATGTCGGGGGCGCCGGCGTCCGAGAGCGCCTGCTTGACCGGGCTCACGATCCGCTCCAGAAGCTCGGCGGTCAGCTCGTTGAGCTTCGCCCGGCTGAGCTTTATGTCGAGGTGCTTGGGGCCAGCGTCTGTGGCGGTGATGAAGGGCAGGTTGATCTGCGTCTCCTGCGTCGTGGAGAGCTCGATCTTCGCCTTCTCTGCAGCCTCGTAGAGGCGCTGGAGCGAGTTCTTGTCGGCGGAGAGGTCGACGCCCTGGTCGCGCTTGAACTCGGCGACCAGCCACTCGACGATCGCCTTGTCCCAGTTGTCCCCGCCGAGGTGGTTGTCGCCGGCGGTCGACTTGACCTCAAACACACCGTCGCCGATCTCCAGCACGGAGACGTCGAAGGTTCCGCCGCCGAGGTCGAACACGAGGATCGTCTCGTCGGTCTCCTTGTCGAGCCCGTAGGCCAGCGACGCGGCGGTTGGCTCGTTGATGATCCGCTTCACGTCGAGGCCGGCGACCTTGCCGGCGTCCTTGGTCGCCTGGCGCTGATCGTCGTTGAAGTAGGCGGGGACGGTGATCACCGCCGAGTCGACCGTCTCGCCGAGCTTTGCCTCCGCGTCGGCCTTCAGCTTCTGAAGGATCATCGCCGAGATCTCGGGCGGCGAATACTGCTTGCCGTCGACCTCGACGCGCACGTCGCCGTTCGGTCCTGCGACGACCTTGTAGGGAACGATCGTCTCCTCCTCCTTGACCTCAGCCTCCTTGCGGCCCATGAACCGCTTGATCGAGAAGATCGTCTTCTCCGGGTTCATCACCGCCTGGCGCTTGGCCACCGTGCCGACCAGGCGCTCGCCGGAATCGGTGAAGGCGACGACCGAGGGGGTCGTGCGGCCGCCCTCGGCGTTCTCCAGCACAGTTGGCTCCCCGCCCTCGAGTACCGCCACGCACGAGTTGGTCGTGCCCAGATCGATGCCTATCGTCTTTCCCACCTTGAATCAGTCCTCCGTCTCAATTTCCAAGTTTCGTCTTTGCTGCCTAAAAAATCTAAGTCAGAGTATGGCAAATCACTGGCACGCCTGTAAAGACGACCGCGAACTCGAGAGCGGCAGGGCCGGCCGGGCCCGCGGCGCGTTCGCGGGCCCGGGCCGGAATGAATTCGTCTGCCTAGTGGCGGATATTCAGCAGGCTGAACAGCCCAGCGTGGTCGGAGTCCCAGTATCCGTTCACCGGCTGTCGCCCGGTCACCGACGAGTTGACCAGCGTGATCTGCGGGTCGTTGGTCAGCACATGGTCGACCTGGTGGTCGAAGTCGCTGACGCTGCCGAAATTGCCGGTGATGATGCTGGTGTTCAGGCAGCAGCTGAGCGGGTTGTTGGTGCTTCGCTCGCTGAAGCCGGCGCTCGTCAGAGCCTGGTAGGCCAGCCGGTCGCCGCCCTGCACGGTGTCGTCGTCCGAGTTGAGATCGCCGACCAGAACCACGGGCAGGCTGCCGGTCGCCGGTCCGCCGGGCTCGACCAGCTCCTTGGCCTGTGCCTCGCGGATCGTCGGGTCGCCGAAGGCCTCCAGGTGCGTGTTTACGAACCGGAAGATGCCGCTTCCCCGCACCTTGACGTCGGCAGCCTCCCAACCGCGGAGTACGTGCACTGTGACGAGGCCGGCGACCGTCGGCGAGAAGAGCGTCCGGTAGTGACCGCCGAAGGCGCGTTCGACCTTCACGCCGTGCCCGACCCGGGCCAGCATGACGTCCTGCATCGTCAGGCGCCCGTTCTTGTCGGCGCCAAGGGTTCCGGTGGCTGGGTTGCCGTCGTAGTCGGCGGGAGCCTCGAAATCGAACTCCGGCTCTGTGAAGACGACCTGGTAGCGCTCCTTTCCCTTGTTGAGCTCGTTGAGGAGCAGCTGCAGGTAGTCGTAGGCCACGTGCGAGGCGGTGTATTGGCCGGTCAAGGGCGCGTTGAAGTCCACCGGTCCATCACGCCAGAGAGAGACTTCCTGCAGCCCCACGAGATCCGGGGACTTGCTTTGGATCTCCTGCGCCAGCCCCTTGGCCCTTGCGGGGAAGTTGTTGGTGTCGACGTCCCTGAGGATCTGGCCGTTGGCCTCGATGAACTGGCCGGCGCCCGCGGCATTGATCGCCGGGCTCAGGTCTGCGCCCAGGTACAGGTTGCGGGTCATCACTCCGATCTCGTGCCCTTGTCCCTGTCCGAGCGCCGCGCTCGGCAGCAGGCAAAGCGCCAGCGTCGCGATCAGCGCCAGCGCCGCGACAATCGGCCCGCGGCGGGCCCCGGTTCGTGGATTGACAAGGCTCAAAGCAAACATCGACTCCTCCTCTCGACGGCCCCTGAGGCCGAAAACGCGGCCATCCGATGCCGCACGAATAACTCGTAAACCACTATATGAGAGCCGGCTATCTGCCCGCTTCCCGGGAGACGAAGTCGGCAACCTGCTGGGCCTGCTCGCCGGAGAGGATGCCGGCCGGCATCCGCCCCGGGGTCGAGGAGTCGACCCCGCTGTCAATCGCGTTCAGCACCCGCGTCTTCGTCGCTTTGATCGTCGACGAGTCGGTCGACGGACCCGTGGGCGCGAGCAACTGGTCGAGGTTGGGGCCAAAATTGCCATCGGTGCCCGCCGCGTAGAGGGTGTGGCAGGTGCCGCAATTGGTCTCGAACAGGTGCTTGCCGGTCTGCAGGTTGGCCGGCACCTCCCGGGCGCCCCTGTTCTGGTCGGCGTCCGAGAGATAGGCCCAGAGCGGGATCAGCACCGCCAGGCAGACGGCGAGGATTCCGGAAATGACGAAGGGTCGCTTGCTCATTCGCTGCCGGGCGGGACGGCGCCGGGATACTACCTTCCGCCTGGCGACGCTCTGGCCCGGTACCAGGGGCACATCCGACGCAGTTCGCAGCGATCGCAATGCGGCACCGGACGGCACACCTCGCGGCCGTGGCGGATCAGGTTCATGTGCAGCTCGTAGGCGTCGGCCGGGTCGGTGATCGCGAGCATCTCGTCATGGGCGCGCTCCGGCGAAGCGTTGGGCGGGAACAGCCCCAGACGCCCGCCCACGCGGTACACATGGGTGTCGACCGGGATCTCGGGCAGCCCGAAGGAGAAGATCTGCACGCAGGCCGCCGTCTTGCGCCCCACCCCCGGGAGCGCAGTCAGGTAGGCGATCGCTTCCTCCCGGGGAGCGTCCGCCAGCCAGTCGAGGTCGATCGGGTCGCCGATCTGTCGCAGGATCTGCTGGATCCGCGGGCCCTTCTGCTGCGCGAGTCCACCCGGCCTGATCGCCTCGATCACCTCGGACGTCGGGGCGTCGCGGACCGCCTCCCAGCTCGGGAAGCGCTCGCGAAGGCGGCCGAAGGCGACGTCACGGTTGCGGTCGTTGGTGTTCTGCGAAAGCACCGTGCGCACCAGCTCCTCGACAGGCTTGCGGTGGGGGCGATCGCGGGGGCGCCCGTACATCTCGCGCAAGCGGTCACGAATTGCCCGCACCCGCCGCTTGGGCGGCCGTCGCCACTTCTCCGGACTCAGACCTGCGCCCCCCATCCGGTGCAGGCTCGCGCGCCGGCCTCCACGGCCCCCTTCAGGGCCTCGGCGCCGCGCTCGGCGTCCCAATCGACCCTCGCCAAGCCGGCGGCTAGGGCTCCCATGAAGGCGTCGCCGGCACCGAGTGGCGACACCACCTCCACCGGGGGCGAGGCCTCTTCGGCATTCGCCGCGCCGCGCATCACGGCGCCCTGGCCCCCAACCGTGACCACCCCGAGCTGCGCTCCCAACTTGCAGAGCGCCGATGCCGCTGCGGCAGGATCGCGCTCGCCGGTCAGCTCGCGCGCCTCCCATTCGTTGGCCCGTACGACGAGCGCTCCATCCAACATCTCGCGGCACAGCCGCACCGCGCGGCTCATGTCACGCCAGCGGTTCGGTCGCAGGTTGGGGTCAAAAAGGATGTGGGCGCCGCGGTCGCGTGCCGCGCGCCTGGCCCGCAGGGTCAGCTCGCGCTCCGGCTCCCCGACCAGGGTGTTGGAGCCGAAGACCAGCGCGTCGGCGATCGCGATCGCCTCGGACAGGTGTGAGGTCGCCGCACGCATCGCTTGCGCGATTCCCTCGCCGTAGATGGCGAAGGAGGGCTCGCGCTCCCAGTTGAAGGTGACGAAGGCCACTGGTGTCGCCAGACCCTCGGTCGTCTCCAGCCAGCGGATGTCGACCCGCTCCTGCCAGAGCTTCTCGCGCAGCCAGCTTCCCCAGGCGTCGTCCCCGACCCCGCCCAACAGGGCCGCGTCGGCTCCCGCGCGGCGGGCGGCGACGGCGACGTTGGCCAGCGCCCCACCCGGATGGGGCACGAAATGGTCGGCCTCGCCCGGCTCCGCGAGTTCGTGCTCGCAGACCAAGTCGACGATCGCCTCTCCAAGGCAAACGATCACCTAGCGAGCATATGCGGGCTGCGGCGCCCGCCGCAGCCGCGCGATCGCGGTCGGTTAACGGCCGCTTTACAATTTGGGGGCGTGCGCCGCGCCGCCTCATATCTAGGGGGATTTCTCCCCAAGGGTTACCCCGACGCCCTGCGACAGATCGGTCTCTTCGTGCTCGCCGACCTCTGCTACGAGACCGTGCGCGGGATCGCCGAGGGCCAGAAGGCGGTCGCCTTCGCCAACGGTCGCGAGATCATCGACTTCGAGCGATCGACGGGGACCCTCTTCGAGCCCGGCTTCCAGAGCTGGCAGATCGGTGAGCGCTGGCTGATCGACATCGCCAACTTCATGTACATGAACAGCCACTTCGTGCTCACGACGACCTTCCTGGTCTGGCTCTACATCAAGCGCAACGACAGCTTCTACTTCGTGCGCAACATGTTCATGGTCGCCATGGCGCTGGCTCTGGTCGGCTACGCGCTGTACCCGACCGCGCCGCCGCGGCTGTTCACCGAGTTCGGCTTCGTCGACACGATCACCGACTTCTCCAACGTCAACCACGACTCGGCGCTGGTGAAGATCTTCGTCAACCCCTACGCGGCGGTGCCCAGCATGCACATCGCCTTCGCGTTGATGATCTCGGTGCCCGGCGTGATCCTCTCGCGCCACTTCTGGTCTAAGGCCTTCTGGGCCGTCTACCCGCTGATCGTCTTCTGGGTGGTCGTGGTGACCGCCAACCACTACTGGGTCGACGCTGCGATCGGAGCGCTGGTCGCCGCGGTCGCGGCGGTGGTCGCCCAGCGCCTGCTCGCCAGAGCCCGGCCCCAGGCCTGGTCGTTCAGTCCCGCGCCCGGCGAAGTGCAGGCGTAGGCTCCACATCGATGGACGCTCCGGCGCCCCCGAGGGCCCCCCGTGGCGCACGGAACGGGCGCCAGATCCGCGGCACCCAGGAGTTCCGAGCCTTGGCCCGCGATCGCCTCATCGAGTCGCGGCTGACGCCGAACGGGATCTCGATCGTCGGCTTTGCCCTCAACCTGGCGGCTGCGGTGCTGGTCACGCAGCGACTCTTCTTCTGCGCCGGCGCCGCGTTCATCGTCGGCTCGATCATGGACACGCTCGACGGGCGCTACTCGAGGATGTCGGGCAAGGGCACGCTGTTCGGTGCCTTCCTCGACTCGACTCTGGACCGGGTCGAGGAGGGGATCGTGCTGGCCGCCGTGGCCGGGTACTTCGCCGCCCGCGGCGACGATTTCGCCGCCGCGATGTGCGTGGTCGCGGTGCTCGGCTCGCTGATGGTCTCCTACACGCGCGCCCGGGCCGAGGCAATCGGCGTGGAGTGCAAGGTCGGTTTGGCCACCCGCCCGGTCCGGGTGGTCGTGCTCTCGATCGGGCTGGTATTCGCCCGCGGCGCCTCGTTGGGCGACTTTCAGCTGCTGGCGCCCGCGATCTACGTGCTGGCGGCGCTGACCACGATCACGGTGATCCAGCGGGTCTGGCACGTGAAGCGCGAGCTGTCGGTCGACGGGGCGGGAAGATCGCCTGGCGACGGGCCGACCGGCGATGGAGATGTAACGTGACCCGGCGTCGGGTGTGATTTTGGACCCCGAGCCCCATCGAGGAGGAATCTGGCAGTCATGACCAAGACCAACGGAGCAGGCGGAAACGGAGCCGGTCGCCCGGACGAGAAGGTTCGTGTGGCGATCGTCGGCGTCGGCAACTGCGCCAACTCCTTCATCCAAGGGATCGAGTACTACAAGGACGCAGATCCCGCCGAGCCGGTCCCCGGCCTCATGCACGTCGATCTCGGTGGCTACCACGTGCGGGACATCGAGTTCGTCGCCGCCTTCGACATCGACTCCGAGAAGGTCGGCAAGGACCTCTCCGATGCGATCTGGTCGGGCCAGAACGACACCTACAAGTTCGCCGAGGTCCCACAGATGGGGATCGAGGTGAAGCGGGGCATGACCCACGACGGTCTCGGCAAGTACCTGAAGGAGAAGATCACCAAGGCGCCGGGCGAGACCGCCGACATCGTCGGCGAGCTGAAGCGAACCAAGGCCGACGTGTTGGTCTGCTACCTGCCGGTCGGCTCCGAGCAGGCGACCAAGTGGTACGTCGAGCAGGCGCTGAAGGCGGGCGTCGGATTCGTCAATTGCCTGCCGGTCTTCATCGCCCGCGAGTCCTACTGGAGCAAGCGCTTCGGCGAGGCCGGGCTGCCGATCATCGGCGACGACATCAAGTCACAGGTCGGCGCGACGATCGTCCACCGCCAGCTTGCCCGCCTCTTCCACGATCGCGGCGTGCGACTGGAGCGCACCTCGCAGCTCAACGTGGGCGGCAACATGGACTTCTACAACATGCTCGAGCGCGAGCGGCTGGCCTCCAAGAAGGAGTCGAAGACCAACGCCGTCACCTCGATCGTGGGGCATGAGCTTCCCGAGGAAGATGTCCACGTTGGTCCCTCCGACTACGTCGCCTGGCTCACCGACCGCAAGTGGGCGCACATTCGGCTCGAGGGGCGCTCGTTCGGCGACGTGCCGCTCAACCTGGAGCTGAAGCTCGAGGTCTGGGACTCGCCGAACTCGGCGGGGATCGTGATCGACGCGGTGCGGATCATCAAGCTGGCGCTCAACCACGGTGTTGCCGGCCAGCTCGATGGGCCGTCCAGCTACCTGATGAAGTCGCCGCACACCCAGCGGCCCGACGACCAAGCGCGCGAGCTGACCGACCAGTTCATCGCCGAGCACGCGAAGGACAGGGCGCCGGCCGCGACCGCGGAGCAGGTCGAGGCCGACAAGGCTGAAGCCCAGCCGTAGCCAGCGCTCATATGCTGAGCGGCGTGCCTGATCCGCTCACGATCGTCCAGGTCACGCCCCACTCCTGGAAGACCCACCATGAGATCAACGAGTTCGTTCGCCGCAGCTCCGAGGAGCTGAGCGAACGGGGGCATCGTGTGCTGATCGCCGCCCCGGCTGCGACCAGGCAGGCGGCGCGCGAGGCGCGGCGCGCGATACAAGCGGCGCACCAGCGCCCGGCGGCACTGTTCAAGGACGACCGGCCGAGATTGCTGGAAGTCGGCGGTCGGGTCGCCCTGCCGCGAGGACCGCGTCCGCGCCCGGCTCCGATCGCGGTCGACGCCAGCCGCGACCTCGAGGTGCTGCTGGGGACCGTGCCGATCGACGTCCTGCACGTGCACGAGCCCTTCGCACCCAGTCTCTCCTCTACGGCGCTGCGACACTCAAACTCGCTCAACCTCGGGACCTTCCACGAACCCTCCGAACGAGTGCTCTCGACCCAGGTCGCGCGGCCGTTGGTGGAGATCTTCTTCGGGCGCCTCGATGCCCGCACCGTGACCTGCTCCCAGACCGCTGGGCTTCTGGAGCGCTACTTTCCCGGTTCCTACGAGCTGATCCGCCCCGGCGCCAACGTCAAGCCGCGGCACGGAGATCGCCACAAGCGGCCGCTGCGGATCCTGTTCTGCCTCGAGGAGGAGCGCGGGGCGTTGCGGCTGTTCCTGCGCGCCCTGCGACGCCTGCCGCCGGACCTCGACTGGGAGGCGACGGTTTGGACGCAGTCGCCTTCCGACACCCCGCTGCGCATCGCCCGACCCCTGCGCGAGCGAATCCTCCTCGTCGGCCCCGCCGCGGGGCCGCAGGAGGACCTGATCGCCGACGCCGACGTGCTCTGCGCCGCTTCCGGTGGACCCGCCCCGGCGCCGCAGCTGATCCGCATGGCGTTGGCCGGGGGCGCGGTGCCCGTCGTCTCGCGGCTGCCGCTTTACTCGGAGCTGCTCGGCGACGGGGAGCTGGGGTTGATGTTCGTCCCCGGCGACGTCGAAACGATGGCCGGGCAGATCGCGCGCCTCGGGGAGGACGGCGATCTGCTTGTCGAGATGCGTAAGCGCGCGAGCGGCGCGGTCCCCGCGTGGAGTGAGGTTGCTGATCGACTCGAAAGGGTCTACGGCCAGATCGCGGCACGGCGCCAGGAGCCGGGAGGTGACGGCGACGTGCGCCGCCGCATCGCGCGTCGCAAGCTCATCGACGTCGACCTGCACATGCACACAGACCACTCGCCCGACTGCGCAACACCGGTTGAGGTGCTGCTGGAGACCGCACGCGACCGCGGCCTCGGCGCGATCGCGATAACCGACCACAACGAGATATCCGGAGCCCTCGAGGGGCGGGAGATGGCGCATCGCATCGACGGCCTTCAGGTGATCGTCGCCGAGGAGGTGAAGACCGCGGAGCAGGGCGAGGTGATCGGCCTATTCATCGAGGAGCGAATCCCGCGCGGGATGACGATGTCCGAGACGATCGCCGAGATCCGCCGCCAGGGCGGGCTGGTCTATGTCCCGCACCCATTCGACCGTCTGCACTCGGTGCCCGACTACGAGCATCTGCTGGACATCGTCGAGGAGATCGACATCCTCGAGGTCTTCAACCCACGGGTTGCGCTGACCGCGTTCAACGACGAGGCGGAGCGCTTCGCGCGCAAGTATCGGATCGTTCCCGGCGCCGGCTCGGACAGCCACGTCGCCCAGGGTCTGGGCAGCGTGCGGGTCCGAATCCGTAATTTCGAGGGGCCGCAGGAATTCCTCGAGGCAATGCGCGATGCCGACATCGCCCGTAAGCACAAGAACCTGATCTACGTGCAGGCGCTGAAGTTCCTGCAGACCACGGGACGGCCGAAGGCGCCGAAGCGAAAGGTCGCCGATGCCCAGCCGGTGCGGGGCGGAAAGCCGCGGCGCCCCGCCCGTGCCAGGTCGCACCGGCGATCCCGTTCCGGCCGTGGCAAGAGCTGATGCAGGCGCGTGCCGGAAAAGGAGCGGTGAAACGGTCGTCAAAGAGGTCGGGGCCCGTGCCAGCAACCGACGACGAGATCCAGGAGAAGTACCTCGAGCGCGCGATCCGCGAGCTGAACCAGCTCACCCGCGAGCTTCAGGAGTGCGAGCACTGCCCGCGCGGAAAGCT
>JBBQNM010000027.1:0-28988 GCA_038329895.1 Solirubrobacterales bacterium
CCAAACCGAGGCCGATGCCGGCAAGCGTGCCGATCTGCTCACCACCGAGGAGCGCGAGGAGCTGAAGCGACTGCGCGGCGAGGTGCGCGAGCTGCGCCGAGCCAACGAGATCCTCAAGTCGGCCTCGGTTTTTTTCGCCAAAGAGCTCGACCCGCCCCGACCGAAGTGAGCGCCTACGTGGAGGCCCACCGCGCCCGCTTCGGGGTCGAGCCGATCTGCCGCACCCTGGGCGTGTCGGCGTCCGCCTACTACGAGCGCCGAAGCGGGCGGCGCTCGGCCCGGGCGCTTGAGGACGAGCGTCTGCTCGCCCGCATCCGCGAGCTGCACGCGGCCAACTACTGCACCTACGGGTACCGGCGCATGTGGTTGGCCCTGCGGCGCGCCGGCGAGCCGGTGGCTCGCTGCACGGTGCAGCGGCTGATGCGCCAAGCGGGCATCCAGGGCGCCAAGCGCCGCGGCCGGCCCTGGCGCACCACCAAGCCCGATCCCGAGGCCCTACGGCGACCCGATCTCGTCTGCCGCGACTTCAGCGCGACCGGGCCCAACCAGCTCTGGGTGGCCGATCTCAGCTATCTGCGCTGCTGGCAGGGGTTGCTGTTCTTCGCCTTCGTGATCGATGCCTTCAGCCGCCGGATCGTCGGCTGGCAGCTGGCGGTGCACATGCGCACCACGCTGGTGCTCGACGCGCTGCGCATGGCCCTTTACCAACGCGGGCCCGGTGCCGACGTCGAGCTCGTTCACCACTCCGATCGCGGCTCGCAATACACCTCTGCCGACTACAGCCAGGAGCTTTCAGACCACGGCGTCTTGGCCTCGGTCGGCTCGGTCGGCGATGCCTACGACAACGCGCTGGCCGAGAGCTTCGTCGACTCGTTTAAGACAGAGCTCGTCGCCGATCGCGTCTGACAGTCCAGATCGCAGCTCGAGCTGGCCGTGGTCGAGTACCTCGGCTGGTTTAACAACGTCCGCCTGCACGAGTCCTTGGGCGACATCCCACCCGCAGAGTTCGAGGACCTCTACGCTCCCCAGGAGCCTTCACTGATCTCCCTCTCAATGAAAGAAGGAACCACCTAACAAGGTCTCCGTGGAACCCGGTTCGGCTCAGCTCGAGCCACGCGCCCCCCGTCGGGTGCCAATCGTGGTCGGCGTCGACAAGCTCCTCGTCGGGGCGATTGTCGAACAGCCGCCGCACCCGCTCGGCTTCATCATCCGGCGGCGCATCGAGGCGCTCAAGGGCCTGCAGCGCGGCCAAGGCGGCCTGTTCACCGCGTGCGCTCGCCGGCGGGTCGGCCGCCACACCTTCAAGCAACTGCCGCAGCTCGCCTTCGTCGAGCGGAGATGCGTCGCCAAGCTCAACCAGCGCGGCTAGCGCGCGTGTCTTGCTCTGGGCCCTCCACCCCGATGTCGCCTCGACCCGCGCAGCTCGTGCGAGTGCTTCTGCCTGCGTACTCATTCGTGCCTCATTTCTCGGCTGCGCTTGTCACTTGCGCGCGCGCTTTTGTTTCTTTTTTTCGCCAAAACGCAACCGGCGGTCTTGCGTCTCGTGGCTCAGCCGCCGTGACCCTCCCCCGTCGCGGGATACTGCGCGGGCGATGTCGCAGGAGAACGTGGAGGTCTGGCGCTCCCAGATCGAGGAGTTTCGCCGGAGCGCGAGCGAGGTCGATCCCGAGGCCGCGGTCTCGACGATGGTCGAGATTTGGGCCCCGGAAATGGAATGGGACATGTCCGAGGCTGAAATGCCGGACATCGCCGGGGTCTACAAGGGAATCGAAGCCTGCCGGCAGCTTTGGCAAAACTGGTTTGCCACTTGGGAAACCCTCCAGTTTGAGTACGAGCTGGTTGATGCCGGGGACCGCGCGGTAATGCTCGTCGACTTGCGGCTCCGCGGGCGCTTCTCGGGCGTAGAGGTGCCCTTCGGGAAGCACGCGTTCGTCGCCAGGTTCAGGGACGGTTTGATGGTCCACGCGAAACTCCACATGAGCCAATCGGAGGCCCTCAAAGCCGCCGGGCTGCGGGAGTAGGCGTACCTGGGCTGTCGACTCTCCCACTCATCTGGGACGCAGCCTGTTGCGATCGCCCTTCGGGCCAGGCGCGGGATACTGCGCGGGCTATGTCGCAGGAGAACGTGGAGACCGTGCGGCGAGGATTCGAGCATGCCCAGGCGGGGTTGGAGCGTGGTGATCCCGGAGCCGCGTTCGATTCGGGAGCCTTTGCTGAAAATCTCGAGTGGATACCCACCGCTCGGTTCCCCGGCCCTGCGGTTTATCGAGGCCGCGAGGGTGTCGTCGAGTTCATGCGCTCCTGGACCGAGTCCTTCGAAGACTTGTCGTTTCGGGTCGAGCGGCTGATCGACGCTGGCGATGACCGCGTCGTCGCCCTGATTCACCAGTCGGCAACCGGAAAAGGAAGCGGCGCACCAGTCGAACTGCATATGGGCCAGGTCCACGAGCTTGAAGATGGACGCGTGATTCGGATTCGGAATTACCTCGATCCTGCCGAGGCCCTCGAAGCCGCCGGGCTGCGGGAGTAGGCCGGGCTCATCAGCCAAGACGTGAACGAGGTGAGATCTCACAACGGCGCGCGCCGGTCAGTGGAACAGTGAGCCGACGACGAGCCCCTAAAAACCTTGCGGTCGCTCCGCGCGGCCCGGCGGTGGTTGACACCACGGGAACCGGAGAACTAGGATCGGCTTCCGCGTACAGCTAGAGAAAGGGAGGGGTCAAGATGCGGAAGTTCCTCATCCTCGCGGTGCTCGTGGGAGCGGCGATCTTCACGGCCGTCAGCTTGGCGAACACCGGCTCCGGAAGCACGATCCAAGTACAGCTCCCAGGTGAGGCGAAGACGCTCGACGCCCACCAGCTAACGACGGCCCGAGGCAAGGCTGTTGGCGCCAACGCGTCGGCGGTGCGCTCGAAGTTCGGGCTCGTCTACTTGTTTGACGACGTCAACCTCGCACCGGGCGAGACGGACGGTGGCGCGCTCAGGTGTCCGAAGAAGTGGCATCCGGTTTCGGGGCTGTTTAGCTCCGATTCGAATCAAGTCGTGACCGCTACCGACGCGCCGATCTCTCAGCGCAAGTGGGCTGTCTTCGTGCGCAACGAGGCGAACACCGGGGAGATGGCCACGATCGGGGCCGTTTGCGAGAAGGGCCTCCCGTTTCCCCGTTAGCCCTGCCTGGTCGACTCGTAGGCGCGACGTTGGCGGACGCGCACTAATCCGGCTTCTGCTGCGCCAACGGGTCCGGCACCACGCGGGCCAGTCGACGGCTGCCATCCGGCTTGATGACGATGCAGCCAATCGCATCGACAAGCGGTGCGAGCGAGCCGATGGCGTGAACGTCGTCACCGCAGTTGGCGACCGTCATGCCGTTGCCGCCATCGACGCCACCGCCATCGACCAGGAGGCCCTGCGCTCCGTCGGGGAGCTCGTCCCATTCCACGGAACGCTGCGCCAGGTCAAGCTCGGGAACCCGCTCGGCGATCCGATCGAGGAGCTCGAGGCGGTCGGCGTCGTCGGCAGAGTCCATGTCGGGAAGGCTGGCGCCTAGCCCGGATCGAACTTCAGTCTGCTCGTCGGTTCCCGATGCGCGTTGCGGTGGCAGGCCCGGCAGATCGTGACCACGGTCACCCCGTCGGCACCGGGAGCTCCTCCTGTCGACGGCTCATTGGTCCGCCCATTGGTCCACGGGCGGTCCTAAGAACGGCGGAACCCGCATGGCTATGCGGGTTCTGAGGCACCGCTACCGGGATTCGAACCCGGGTTTCCGGACTGAGAATCCGGCACGCATGGAAACGAGGGGAATGCCCCCTACGGGATTGGAACTGCGACCCTCGGCTGAGAAAACCTCCGAGGTGGCGTGCTCGTTTCGTGCCCGCTCGAGACGTCATGCCGGTCTAACTGCTGCGCGAGCCGAACTTGGTACCCGATTGGTACCCGGTGGGCTTCTAGCCCAAAGCCAGGAGCCTCCCGAAGGAGGCTCCTGTTTCTCGTCTCAGGCACGTTTCCGTGCCTTCGGTCGGGAGTAGCGGGGGCGGGATTCGAACCCGCGACCTTCGGGTTATGAGCCCGACGAGCTACCTGACTGCTCCACCCCGCGGCGGTCGGCCAATGCTAGCGCGATCGAGCCGAGATCTGTCAGGCGCAATTGCCGCCTAGTTTGTTGATGCATGTGGTCAATAAATGTGAAAAGGGAGCGGCGATGGAGAAACGGAAGATCGTCACCTCACACGGCGCGCGGGCAGGCCCCCGGGATACATAGAGTCCCAGAACGATGCCGGGGGGCGGAGCTGAAAGAGAGCCTGGGCAGGGCGCGGCAAGCCGCATAGCCGTCATCGACATCGGCACCAATTCGACCCGCTTGCTGGTCGCCGACGTCACCGACGGACACGTCCAGGAGCGGGATCGGCGCACCCGCGTGACCCGCCTCGGACGCGGGGTCGACCTGTCGGGGAACCTCGCCACGGAGGCGATCGAGGCAGTCTGCGAGGTGATCGCCGAGTACGTGGCCGCCTACGAGCAGCTGGATGTCACGGCGGTTACCGCGATCGCCACCAGCGCGGTCCGCGATGCTTCGAATGGCGAGGCGTTCATCGCCGAGCTTCGCGAGCGCTTTGCGCTCACCGCCCGCATCCTCGACGGCGAAGAGGAGGCGCTGCTCACCTACAGCGGGGCGACCGCCGAGGACCCGCCTCCCCAGCCGGTCGTCGTGATCGACATCGGCGGGGGATCCACCGAGCTGATCGTCGGCACCGGACCGGAAGTTGAATTCCATGCGTCGCTTCAGGCCGGCGTCGTGCGCCAGACGGAGCGCCACCTGGCCAGCGATCCGCCGACCCCCTCCGAGCTCGAGGAATTGGCGGGTGACGTGCTGGGCCTGATTTCGGCCGCGCTGGCCAGTAACCCGGCCGTCTACGCCGAGTCGGGGATCGCGGTGGCCGGCACCCCCACCTCGCTGGCGGCGATCGATCAGCGACTCGATCCCTATGACCCGCAGCGGGTGCACGGCTACCGGCTCTCACTGGACTCGATCCAGCACATGCTGTCCCAGCTCGCCTCGCTGCCCTTGGCCGAACGCCGCGAAGTCACCGGCCTGGACCCGGACCGGGCGCCGACGATCGTCGCCGGGGTGGTGATCCTGATCGAGGCGATGCGCGCATTTGAGCTCACCGAGGTGAAGGCCTCCGAACACGACATCCTCCACGGGGCGGCGATCGAGGCGGCACAGGCGAGGAACCCCAAATGAACCCCAAATAATGGGTAGGGAGTTCCTACCAATTAATTAGTAGGCGAGGCGGCCAGGCGCTGGACAGGCGCGGGCCCTAGCGGGATGATCGTGCCGACTGGTGATGAGTCGGGCGGGATGCCCACCTCTGAGCCGGTTGCAGAGGATTCAGGCGATTGCCGCATCATGGCGCCTCCCGCCGCCTGAATCCACCGAATACCCCAATCGGTCCCTGAAGACGTACCCCTGCCCGTCCTGAGGGGCCAGCTTGGACCGGCTGTCATTGACGACAGCCGGTCTTTGCGTTGAGGGTGGATAGGCTGGCGGCCGTGAGTGGAGAGGACCGCGGGGCGGTGCTGATCAGCGGCAGTTCGACCGGGATCGGCAGGGCCTGTGCGCTGCGTCTCGACCGCGCCGGCTTCCGCGTTTTCGCCGGAGTGCGGAATCGAGGTGACGCAGAATCGCTTGACGCCGAGGGATCCGAGCGGTTGGAGCCGGTGATCCTCGACGTCACCGAGGAGGGCACTATCGGCGCGACCCGCGACCGCATCGAGCAGGTCACCGGCGGACGGCTTGCGGGGCTGGTCAACAACGCCGGGATCGTGGTCGCCGGGCCGATCGAGACGCTCGACCTCGACGCGCTTCGCCGCCAGCTTGAGGTCAACGTAACCGGCCAGGTGGCGGTCACCCAGGCCTTCTTGCCGCAAATCCGCTCGGCGCGAGGCCGCATCGTCCTGATGGCCTCGATCGGCGGGCGGATGTCGCTCCCCTACCTTTCGCCCTACCACGCCTCCAAGTTCGCGCTCGAGGGCGTCGGCGACTCGCTGCGCCAGGAGATGCGCCCGTTCGGGGTCAATGTCTCGATTATCGAGCCGGGGGCGATCGCGACACCCTTCTGGGGCAAGGGAACCGAGCAGGTCGACCAGGTGCTGGAGACGATGAATCCTCAACAGCGCGAGCTGTACGAGGGATCCGCACGGGCCGCGTCGGCGGCGGCCGGAAAGGCGGGTGAGCGGGGGATCGCACCGGATCGCGTCGCGAAAGCTGTCGAGCACGCGCTCACCGCGTCGCGGCCAAAGACCCGCTACCTGGTCGGCGTCGATGCGCGCTTGCAGGCAACGGTGCGCAAGTTGCTCCCCGATCGGCTGCTCGACCGCTTGGTCGCCAGCCAGATGTGAATCATGCCGCGGCGCAACGCCGCGGCCCAGGATCCCTAGGCCAGGTTGGCCTTGCGCGGGTAGGCGACCTCGGGGTCGGTCAGCACGTTGACCAGCGAGGGCCGCCCGGACGAGAACGCCTGCTCCAGCGCCGGGCGCAGCTCGGCGGGCTCGCGAACGAGGTAGCCGTCGCAGCCGAGCGCCTCGACCATCTTTTCGTAGGGGGTTTCGGGCTGCAGTTCGGCGGCCATCGAGTACTGGTAGAGGAACTTCATCGGGTGGTGCTCGAGCGCCCAGATCCCGTTGTTCCCCATCACGCCGACGACGCCGACCCCGTGGCGGGCCATGGTGTCGAACTCGATCCCCGAGAAGCCGAAGGCCCCGTCCCCGAGCAGCAGGCAGACCTGGCGATCGGGGTGGGCAATCTTGGCGCCGATCGCCTGGCCGGGCCCGGCGCCGAGGCAGCCAAAGGGTCCCGGGTCCATCCAGCATCCGGGTTGATAGGTGTCGATCAGGCGTCCTGCGTAGGAGACGAAGTCGCCGCCGTCGCCGATCACGATCGCGTCGCGGTCGAGCACCTCGCGCAGGTCCTTGTAGACGCGCACCGGGTGAAGCGGCGCCCGCTCGTCGTTCAGCTCCTCGGCCTCGGCGGCGCGCTTTTCCTTCTCGACCTCGTGAAGCTCCCCGACCCAGGCCGAGGTCTTGGCCGGATCGCCGCCCGCACCCTCGCGCAGAGCAGCGAGCGTCGCCGCGATGTCGCCGACCATGTCGATGTCGGGGGCGCGGTTGGCGGTCAACTCGTTGGGCGCGACGTCCAGTCGCACGATCTTGGTGTCATCGCCGAACGAGCCGCCAAAGCCAAGCCGGAAGTCGAGTGGGACGCCCACCACCAGCGCCACGTCGGCACCTTTGAGGCCGGCGCCGCGGGCACGGCTGAGGGCCAGCTCGTGGTCGGCGGGGACGCAGCCACGCCCCATCCCGTTCAGGAACACGGGGCAGCCCAGCGCCTCGGCAAGAGCCTGTAGCTCCCCCTCGCCATGCGCCCAGTAGACCCCGGTGCCGGCCATGATCGCCGGCCGCTCGGCGCCGCCGAGCAGCGCCGCCGCCTCCTCGACGCCATCGGCGGGTTCGCCGTTCGACGGGGCAGGCGGCTTTGGCACCTCGGCCTGCGCCTCCATGAAGACGACGTCGAGCGGGTAATCGACGAAGGTCGGGCCGCTGGGTAGCTCCAAGGCTGTGTCGAGGGCGGCGGCGGTCAGCTCCGGGATCCGCGCCGCGTCCTTGACCGTCTGCGCCGACTTGACCAGCGGGCTCACGAACGGAAGGTGGTCTATCTCCTGCAGCGAACCCGATCCCCAGCGCATCTCCGGCGCCCGTCCGCCCAGCACGCAGATCGGGGAGCCGTTAAAACGGGCGCCGGCGATCGCGCTCATCCCGTTGGTCACCCCCGGCCCCGCGGTCAGCGCGCAAACGCCGACCCGGCGCGTCGCCTTCGCGAAGCCGTCGGCCGCGAACACCGCCGACTGCTCGTGGCGCACGTCGACAACCTCGATCCCCTCCTCCTTGCAGCCGTCGTAGATCGAGAACAGGTGGCCGCCGGAGAGCGTGAACAGGTGGCTGACGCCGCGCGAGGCGAGGGTTTGGGCGACCAGGCGCCCGCCGTGGACGGCGGTCTTCTGGTCGGTCCGTTGCTCGGCCGTGGCCATGGCCGCGAGCCTACCGTGCGCTATGGGTCTAGGGCGCCAGGGGGCTGGCGCTCGCCCGCCATCACCGCCGCCTTCTCGGATTCGAACTCCTCGTCGCTGAGCGCTCCGCGCTCGTGCAGCGACGCGAGCCTCTCCAGCCATTCGAGCTTGCGGTCCTGCGGCTCGGGCTGGGCGCGTTGGCGCCCTCGCCACATCGAAGAGGCCCGGACCCGGACCCGCTCTGGCATCTCTCCGAGGGTGGCGTCGGGGAAGTCGGCGATCGACACACGGCGCAGCTGGTACACCCCCACCCCCGCCATCGCGAGCAGCACCACGCGGGTGAGGATGGCCCGCGTGCTGTCGACGCCTGAGAGCAGCCAGATCAACCCGACGACGCCGAGCACCGCCCCCACCGCGACCGGGTAGTCGCGCAGCACCGGCGTCAGCGCCCGGCGCGTCGCCACCGAGCTGCGGTGCGGGGAGGCAAGCCACGCGGCGAGCACGAAGAAGCCGCCGAAGACGATGATGTTGCGGGCGATCGAGGCGAGCAACGAAGTCCCGATCGACCAGGCCGCATCGGCGGCCGGCCTGGCTTCCTCGGAGGCAAGGTCCTGGGTCAGCACGTTGCCCGCCACGTCGCGCAGGATCAGGACCACGATGCCGACCAGGATCAGACCTATGCCGACCCCGAGGACGGTGATCCAACGATAGCCGCGCGAGAGATAGATCGCGAGGGCGAAGAGGGCGAGCGCCAGGAGGCTGGTGATCAGGGCGAGGCCACGGATCAGCTTCGCGATCGTCTGCGCGAGGCCGAGCTCGTCGGAGCGCAGGATCTTCAGGTTCCCCGCGTCGGGGGGCAGTTTGTCGGCGATGTTGCCGCCCAACCCGAGCTGGTCCGACACCTGGATGATCAAGGGCCGCAGCTTCAGGTCGACCTCCCCGCCGCTGGTCGAGACTGCGTTGCCCTTGTCCTCGATGATGTTGATCAACGTCTCGTGGGCCGTTCGGTTGGCATTGCGCCACAGCTGCAGGAAGCGGGAGGTGGCGAGCACCTTCTGGGCGCCAGTAGTGGCTAGCGAGCGCAAACCGGTGGAGGCCGGGCCTGAGAGCTGCTTGAAGTTCTTCGGCAACGCCTTTTCGAGCTCGGCGTTGACGTCGACGTTGGCGTAGAGCTGGTCGACCGAGTAGGTGGCGAGGGCGTTGCGGATCTGCTCGTTCTCCAGCAGCCTGCCGCTGGTGTTGACCCAGTCGTCGGTGGTGAGCGCCTGGCGCTCGGCCCAGGTGGCGAAGCAGGCGACTACCGCAAGCAGCGAGCCGACAACGACCAGGGCCTTGATGAGACCCTTGTGACGCTGGCCGGTGGGCGTTCCTGCGTCGGCCACATGTTCAGCCTACCCGGCCGCGCCGAGCCTCTCCGCCTCGGTACGCGCCACCAGCCGAAGTGCCCGGGGCGGGATTCGAACCCGCAACGCCCCCGAGGGGGCAGCCGATTTTAAGTCGGCGGACTTTGCCAGTTTGTCTACCCGGGCCTCGAGAACGCTAGCGCCCCCCCGGACGCCCAATACACGCATGGACATGCTTCGGCCTCGGGTAACGGTCGTCCACGCCTGCCCTCAAAGACAACCTGGGCGCAACCTGCGTGTTGTTACCGTGTTCTTGAAGCAGGGAGCGTTCCTGGCCACTTGGAGGCCTCAGCACTAACACACGCTGGCCGTCGCGGGCTGCTCGCCCGGCGGTCGCCCCTGCTGCGACTGCAGGGAGACGAGCGTCTGGTGGCGATGCTTCGCGGCGGCAACGATCACGCCTTCGAGGTGATCGTCGACCGCTACGAGGCGCGACTGCTCGGCTTCTGCCGCCAGATGCTCGGCTCCACCGAGGACGCCGAGGACGTCCTCCAGGAGGTATTCGTAAACGCCTACCGCGCGATCCTCGCCGACAAGCGCGAGATCAAGCTGCGGCCCTGGCTCTACCGGATCGCCCGCAATCGCTGCCTCAACCATCTGCGCAAGCCGGTCGCCGAGGGCAGGGACTCGATGGACGCCCATCCGACCGTCGAGGCGGCCTCGACCCACGAGCGGGTCCAGAATCGTGAGGAGTTCCGCCAGCTGCTGAACGACGTCGGCAAGCTTCCCGAGACACAGCGAACGGCGCTGCTGCTTCGCGAGATGGACGCGATGTCCTACGAGGAGATCGCCCATGCGATGCAAACCACCGTGCCCAGCGTGAAGTCGCTGCTCGTCCGGGCGCGAATCGCGCTCGCGGAGGCAACCCAGGCGCGGGTCCTGACCTGCGGCGAGGTGCGGCTCGATCTCGCCGAGGCCGCGGAGGGCCTCGGAAAGGCCTCTGGGCCGGTGCGCCGCCACGTGCGCGAGTGCGAGGGCTGCCGCGAATTCCGCGATCAGCTGCGCTCCGATTCCAAGGTGCTCGCGTCGCTGTTCCCGGTCGGCCCGATCTTCCTGCTCAAAGGCCTGTTGCTTTCGAAGCTCGGCATCGGTGGTGCCAGCGCTTCCGGCGGCGCAGGAGCCGCCGGAGCGAGCGGAGCGGGCGCCGGCGCCGGTGGTGCCGCGATCGGCGGCGGGGCCGCAGGTGGAGCTGGCAGCATCGGGGCAGTCGGTGGCGCGATCGGCGCCAAGGCGATGGCAGGAGTGGTCACCGCAGCGGTGATCACCGCCGGCGCCGCGGTCGAGGTCAAGAAAGTTTCCCACCCGCAACCGGCCCCAACCGAGACTTCGTCAATCGTAACCGGCGGCACGACGGCTCCGGTAGCCGTCACCCACTTCGCGCCCGCCCCGGCGCCAGCGAAGCACCACAACAAGGCGGCGTCAAAGCCCGATCCAAAGAAGGACCCGGCGACCGACGCCACCGCCCAGGATCCCGCGCTGGCCGCGGACTCGACGGTGCCCCCCACCACGACGGGGAAGCACAACCATTCGAAGGGCAACGGAGAGGCCGGTGCCAGCACCACCCAGCCCACCGTCGCGGTCGTGGTCAGCGAAAGCCCGACCGCGACAACGACCGTGACAACCGGGCCGCCTCCGGGCGACTCCGGCTCCGATCACGCGCTGCCCCCACCGCCTCCCCCGCCCCCGCCGTCGGATCCGGTACCCCCGCCCCCGACTGACGAGCAGCCGCCTCCGCCTCCGCCTCCTTCGCCCTAGCTCCTAGCGGAGTTTTCAGCGTCTGCTCTGGGCGGCCGGCGATTCTGGAGGCCTGCGATTACGCCAAGCCGATGAACTTGAGACGGCGGGTGAGACAGGTGGCGGCGAACTCGCGCGTCTCCGCGAGCGTGTAGCCGAACATCTCCCAATCGTCGTCGTCCTGGGCCCAGGGCGGGCTCAGCACCTTGTCGGCGACCGGGAGCGACTCCTCCAGGGTGCGCTGGATCGCCGCCTTGTAGCGCGGGTCCTCCTCGGCCTTCTCCTGCAGGAACGCGGTCCCGAAGGCGACGTGTCGGTGCTCGTCGCGGGCGACGTTCTGGAAGCCCTCGACAAACGCGGGCAGCACGCCCTGCTGGGTGTTGTACTCCATGATGAAGTGCTGGCCGGTGAGCGCCAGCATCCCCTCGATCACCATGTGGTAGAGGGTGATCGCCTCCACCAGCGCCTCGGTGTTGTCGGGCGCGGCGGCGAGGCGGTCCACGCGCGACTTCAGCATCTCATCGAAGAGGACGTTGAAGTTGTCGTTCAGGTGCTCGGAGGTCTGATCGAGCAGCGAGCTCAGCTCGTCGGAGTCATAGACCCCGACCTCCTGGTAGAAGCGCTCGAAGAAACGCACGTGACGCGCCTCGTCGGCGATCTGGGTGCAGAGGAAGATGCGCTGATCCTCGGTCGGCGCGGCGCGCATGATCGGACCCAGCTCCTCGGCGACCTTCTGCTCGCCGATGAAGAACGAGGAGAGGCCGTACATCCGCTGGAAGCGCTCGTCCTCGTCGAACTTCTCATGCCAGTCGCGCCGATCCTGGCTGAAGTCGAGGTCCTGGGTCCGCCACTGCTGGCGCTCCCAGAGCATGTAGAGCTCGCGGTAGGAGAGAAGCTGCGCCTGACCCCGGTCCGCGGCCTCCTGGAGTGCCGGGTCCGAGGTGGCCATGTAGTCCTCGCGGGTGGTGCGGGCCGGTGCGGCGCGGGATGCCTCTTTGGCTTCCATTCTTCCTCTCCTCGGTTATGTCCGGCCGCGGCGTTGCGCCGCGGCACTGGCATGTCAGGCGGCGAAGCCGTCGCAAGTACTTCTTGACGCGAGCCTAGCATCCGAACTGGCTGCTCAGCCAGTTCGGGGGAGACTCGACGGTTTTCCAACTCTTAGGTAGGCGGGCGGGAAAGCCCTTGGTAGCAGGGCCTAAGTACGCAGTACGGCTTGCCGACGGCTGGGGTGAAGAGGGCAATCCTGAAAGAGCAATCAGGGAGGGGCGATGGCCCAGCATTCTTCATCAGAGGTTCGCAGGACTCACGAGCACCATCTGGTCGACTTTGACCCGGCGCTACGGCGCGTGTGGATCGGCGGCCAGAGGCTTCACCACGGGGCCACCGGGGCAGCCGTCGCCGCCGCCGGGCTCGCGGGTCTCGCCGCCCACCGCCTGCCGCTCCGCGATTGCGTCCCAGTCGCGCTCCTCGGCACGCTGCTGATGGCGCACGACTGGAAGGACCGCCGTATGTGGTTCCAGCGCGGTTCGCAATTGCGCTGACTTCCTCGGGAACCAAGATGGGTGTGTATGTCAGGCGGCGAAGCCGCCGCAATTTATGTGGTGTGCGTCTCCCCCGGCTCCAGCACGACCACCTTCGACGAGGTCTTCGACTCGACGTCGGACTTGAAGGCCTCGGCGTCGGTCTCGATCGGGGGGAAGGTGTTGAAGTGCATCGGGATCACCGTGCTGGCCCCGACGAACTCGGCGGCAACCACTGCGTCATTGCGATCCATCGTGTAATGGCCGCCGATCGGCAGCAGGGCGATGTCGATCGGGTTTCGCTCCGCGATCAGTTTCATGTCGCCGAACAGGCAGGTGTCGCCAGCGTGGTAGACGGTCTTGCCGTCGAGGTTGATCAACATCCCGCTCGGGACTCCGATTGGGATCCCGTGCTCGGCGCTGAACGGCGCCTCGGCGGAGCCCGGAATCGTGTTCGTGTGCCAGGCCGGCACCAGCTTGATCCAGCCCCAGTCGAAATCCACAGTGCCGCCGAGGTTTGGATCGCTGACCGCGGCGACCCCTTTCGAGTCCAGCCAATTGGCAAGCTCGACGATCCCCACGCAGTGGGCGCCGGTGCGCTTCGCCACCGGCACGGCATCCGCAATGTGGTCGGCGTGGCCGTGGCTGATCGCGATGTGGGTCGGCTCGACCTCATCCGCCGTCGCAACGGCCACCGGGTTGTTGGGCTTCAGGAACGGGTCGGTCAGCACCGTCGTCGAGCCATCGCTGAGCTCGAAGCAGGAATGGCCGTGGAACTTGATCTCCATCTCTAGCTGTCTCCTTCGCTTGCGGCTTTCGAAAGCTCTTCGTGCAATGCCCACCCAACCGCAACCCCAACCATCATCCCCATCCTCGCCTCCTCGGCGAGCAGGGTGCGCACCGCGGTGATCCGTTCGTCGGGGTCGGGCTTGGTCGCCGCCTTCAGCGTCTCCGCTTCGTGCGACTCCCCGAACCAGCCGCCTGCCTCGAGTGCCGAGGTCAGCACGAGCTGAAGCTTCGGGGCCGCTCCTGCCACCATGCTCTCGGCGTCGCGGAAGCGCTCCGCTTCGCTGAGCGCGTCGAGCGCCGCATCGAGCTGCTCCTCGCTGTAGCTGGGTCGTTCGCCGGGCACGAGCGGCACCTTAGAGCGCGTAACGAAATGACGGCGTGCCCGGGCCCACAGCGCAGCGCCTAGGCTGGCACCGTGAGCGGCGATTCGCAGACGCGCTACCGAGACGCCCTGCTCGACTGGCTGGCCTGCGCGATCGGCGGGCTGGCCGAGCCCGCGGCGCGCGCGGCGCGCGAAGCAGGTGACGGGCTGCTCGATCGCGTCGCGGCGGCGGGGACGGCCGGCCACGTGCTCGACTTCGACGACACCTACCTGCCGGGAATCGCCCACCTGAGCGCCCCGACCGCTCCCGCCGCGCTGGTGCTGGGCGCCGAGCGCGGCGCCACCACGGGGGAGGCCCTGGCCGCCTACGCCGCTGGCTTCGAGGCGGCGGGGGCGCTGGCGCGCGCCGGCCACCCCGCCCTCTACGACGGCGGTTGGCACCCGACAGCGGTCTGCGGCGCGCTCGGGGCCGCCGTCACTGGCTCGCGGCTGCTGGAGCTGAGCGCCGAGGCCGAGCGCTCGGCGGCCGCCCTGGCGCTGCTGCGCGCCGGGGGGCTGCGCTCGGCGTTCGGGTCCGCCGGGAAGAGCCTTCAGGTGGGGATGGCGGCTGCGACGGGCACGGCCGCCGCGCGACTGGCGGCCGTCGGCGCCGATCTCGATCTCGACCAGATCGTCCGCGGACCGGCCGGCTTCGAAGAGGCCTTCGGCGCCAGCTTCGGGCAGCCCGACGATCGCAGCGCGATCGAGGAGAACTGGATCAAGGCCTACCCGTGCTGTCTGCAGACCCATGGCGCGATCGAGGCGGCGCTCGCGGCGCGCGATGCGGTCGAGAGCGAGGTCGGGGGAAAGGCATCGATCGAGGTGACGGTCCACCCGGTCTCGCTTCAGGCCGCACCGATCGCCGAGCCGGCCGACGGACTGGAGGCGAAATTCTCGATCCCCTATCTGACCGCGTTCGCGCTTTTACACGGAGCGCCTGGCACCGCGAGCTTCGGCGGCGTCGACGAGGCGGCGAGGGAGCTGGCGAGGAGGATCGCGGTGAGGGTAGACCCGGAGATCGCCGAGTCGGAGGCGCTGCTGGCGGTCGACGGCACGCCAGCTGCCCGGGTCGAGGCCGCCCTGGGATCGCCGCAGCAGCCGATGAGCGCCGATCAGCTGGCAGCCAAGCGGCGCGACCTGGCCGGGAATCGACTGGAGGGTGCCCTCGACGACCTCGATCGCCCGGCGGCCGAGCTGCTCGACGCGCTTTCAGCCTGAGCGGATTCCGCCGGCGCTCAGGCCGGCGGGCCCGGACGCGCCTGCTCGGCCAGCTCCGCGGGCCGGAACTCCCACATCCCGAGCGCCCCGAAGTCCTCGTAGCCGCAGTGCCGGTAGATGGGTGCGCCGAGCTTCGTCGCCTGCAGGGTCGAGGTTGGACAACCGCGTTCCGCGCCGTCGAAGATCGCCTTGCGCATCAGCGCGGTGGAAAGGCCCCTCCCGCGCGCCCACTCCGCCGTTGCGACGTTCCAGATCGTGCAATCGCGGTCCGCGTCGCGCGAGCAGACGGTCGCCGCGGGCTTGCCGTCGACCCGCGCCAGATAGACGTGCAAGCGCTCCGGCTCGAGGCCCATGCCCTTGATCCAACTCCCGGGCTCATATTCGTAGGCCGCGTCGTTGAGCGAGCCCATCTCCTCGACGTCCCCCTGGTCGGTCCAGTCGAGCCCCGAGAGGTCGGGCTCGGTGATCCCATCCAGCTCCAAACCCATCGCGCGCGGCTGCGCGTCGAGCGTATGACCGGCTGCCTCGAGCATCCGCGCGGTTCCCACGTCGTGCTCGGGGACCCAGACCGTCCACGAGCAGCCGGCGTCGGCATATGCGACGGCCAATTCCTCGCGGACAGCCGCGAGGGCGTCGGGGTCGAGGTAGACGACGCTGTTAAAGACCGAGCGCTCCCCCACGGCGCCGTTCACCGCGGCAATCACGCCATCCAGTTCCAGAAGCTGCGCCCCGGCTGAGCGCGCGAAGCTGGAAAACGCAGCCTGCATGCCGCGCAGGTTCAGCCCCAGCCAGCTTTCCCGCTCCATCGTTAGCCCAGCTTCAGCGCCAGGGTCACGCCGTCGGCGACGCTGAGCATCGTGCTCAGCACCCGGTCGTCGGCGGCGATCCGGTCGTTGAGCTGGCGGACCTCGGCCGCGAACTGGCCGCGCTCGCTGCCCTGCGACCCGGAGACCACGTGCCCGCCGTAGAAGACATTGTCGATCATCATCAGGCCACCGGTCCGCAGCAGTCGCACGCACTTCTCGTAGTAGGCGGGGTAGTTGCCCTTGTCGGCGTCGATGAAGATGAAGTCGAAGGGCTCGTCCTCGGGCAGAACGCCCAGCGTGTCCAGCGCCGGGCCCAGCTGCAGGTCGATTCGGTCGGCGAAACCGGTTTCGTCGAAGTAACGACGCGCGATCCCGGTCCACTCATCGCTGACGTCGCAGGTGATCAGGATGCCGTCGGCGGGCAGGCCGCGGGCGATTGCGATCGACCCGTAGCCGGTGAATGTGCCCAGCTCCAGCGCCCGGCGGGCGCCGATCGCGCGCACGAGCAGCGCCATCATCGTCGCCTGCTCGGGAGCCGTGAGCATGACCGACATGTCGCCGGCGGCCAGCTCGGTCTCCTCGACCAGGCGCTGCATCAGCTCGTCGTCGCAATCACTGTGCTCGACCGCGTAGCGGTGCAGCTCGGCGCTCATCTGGGTGAACTTTTCGGGCACGGATGCCTCGCTAGTCGCCGCGCCGCAGGCGGGCGGCGGCGAGCCCGGCCAGGCCCCCGACCACGGCGCCACCCAACCCCGCGAAGACATTGGCGTCGCTCTCGAAGGCCGGCAACAGCAACAGCACGGCGGCGGCGACCGCCACGCCGATCACATCGAAGTCGTCATCGACCGCGTTTCGGGTCTCGGAGTAGCGAATCGCAAACCAGGCCGAGAGGGCCCCGAGCGCTATGCCATTGCCCCCCGACGTGGACAGGAAGTCGCCCCTCGCCGAATACACCCCGTCGGAGGCGAGCATCCCCAACGCCCCGCAGGCGATCAGCAGCAGCAGCGTGGCGACGCTGCCCAGCCGTCGCTCGAGGGCCGGGGCGAACAGCACCAGCGCCACCCCGACAACGAACAGGTAGCCGATGTCCATGTATGCGAACGACGCGGTCAAATAGCGCCACCACTCCGACCCGACCGGCCCCGCGATCGCGCCCAGATCGAGGAGCGACTTGTCGGTGGCGCGCTGGACCAGGATCAGCACTGCGGAGGCGGCGATCGCCGCGATCGTCGCGTAGGGCCGCACCGTGTCGAAGGACTCGACTCGGCCGCGACCGAATCGCAGCCGCCGGCGGCGTCTCGGCGTCCTCGCCTCCAGGCCCTCACCGCGGCGCTGGAGCTTCGGGGCCCGTTTGCGCAGCCGGGCCCCGCAGTAGGGGCACTCGGTCACATAGGGGCTGACCTCCGATCCGCAGCTCTTGCAGACGACGCTCAACTCAGGCGCGCTCACGCCCCGAGCATAGCCACCCGGATTGTTCATCCACCGCCGGGCGCCTCTGGCTCGCGCTCCTCAACCAGTCGAGCTGACTTCGGTCGCGTCGCAGAGCGCGCGCACCAACGCCTTGGCGTCGCCGCTTCGCTCCAGTACCTCGAGCTGGCGGTGCGCACCGGTCCCACCCTCGATCAGGGTCCGAACTCCTTCCAGCTCCGCGGCGCAGCCGACCTCCTCCGCGTGCTCGCGCAGCTCCTCGAGCAGCCGGCTCGCCAGCTCGGTCGCCCGGCGCTGCTCGGGTTGTGGAAAGTCGACGAGCTCGCCGTCGGTGCCGCGCAGTGCCGCGCGCACCTTGTTGTCGTCGATCAGCTCGGTGGGCACCTCGACCAGCGGCTCCTGATCGTCGAACAGGGTCGAATATCGGTGGACGAGCGCCACGACGAGGGCCGCCAGCGCAACCGTGCTCTCAAATCGCGTCTGCTGGTCGAAAACGCGAACTTCCACGGTGCCGAGCTTCGGATGCGGACGGACGTCGAACCACAGGTAGGTGTAGTCCGGGATCACCCCTGCGTCCATCATCAGCTTCACGCGGCGCGAGTAGATCTCCCAGCTCCCGTAATGGGGCGGGATGCCGACCCTGGGAAAGGCACGGAACACCGGCGTGCGGGAGGACATCATCCCCGTCACATCGCCCCGCCAGAGGGGCGAGTTGGCCGACAGGGCGAGCAGCAACGGAACGTGCTTGCGGATGCTGTCGGCGATGTAGATCGCCTTGTTGGGACCGGTGACGCCGACGTGCACGTGGGTGCCGAAGATCAGTTCCTGGCGGGCGATGAAACCGAGCTCGGCGACCAGTTCCTCATAGCGCGGCCGCGCGACGATCAGCTGCTCCTCCCACAGCGCCGTGGGGTGGGTGCCGGAGGCGGCGAGGAGCATCCCGTTGCGCTCGGCCGCCCCGCGCACCGTCTCGCGCAGGCTGCGCAGCTCCTGCGCGGCATCCGCCACGCTCTCGTGCGGCACCGTGGCTATCTCCAGCACCGACTGCATCAGCTCCGGCTTCACCTGCTCGCTGAATTGCGCTCCGAGGTCGTCGAGAATCGCCTCGATTCCCTGCGCCAACTCCAGCGTGGAGGGGTCGATCAGCATCAGCTCCTCCTCGATGCCGACTGTGAAAGGGGTGCCCCGAAAGCGGTGTTCCATAGGCGAAACCCGGCCCTATACTGGGGTGCCGATCAGACGGCGCGGTGGGCAGCGCCCCGAACCGAGGAGGACGTAGGCCGGATGGAGATCAAGAGCCTGACCGAGCAGAAATCACTGCTTGCGACGCTGGCCCCGGGGAAGCGCGCCCGCCTGCGCAGGCTGCTGTTCACGTTTGGCCCCGGCGAGGGGACGCTGATGCTGCTCCCGATCGACCAGGGCATCGAGCACGGCCCCCGCGACTTCTTTCCCAACCCGGCCTCCAAGGACCCCGAGTACCAGTTCCGGCTCGCCGCCGAGGCCGGCTACTCGGCGATCGCCTGCCAGATCGGGCTGGCCACCAAGTACTACCCCGACTACGCCGGCCAGGTGCCGCTGATCCTGAAGGTCAACGGCAAGACCGACGTCCCACCCTCCGACGAGGCCCTGTCGACGACCAACGCCAGTGTCGAGGACGCGGTGCGCCTGGGCGCCGACGCGGTCGGCTACACCCTTTACGTCGGCTCACCGCGCCAGGACGAGGACCTGCACCAGCTGAAGGGCGTGCGCGAGGACTGCGACCGGTTCGGGATGCCGCTGGTGATCTGGGCCTACCCGCGCGGCCGCGACATCGACCGCAAGGGCGGTCAGCTCTCCTTCTACGCGATCGACTACGCGGCGCGGCTGTCGATGGAGATGGGCGCCGACATCGTGAAGCTGAACTTCCCCAAGCTCGATCCCGAGAAGGCCAAGGATTCGCCTGCGCCCTACAACGAGATGGACGTGACCCCCGATGAGGCGGTGCGCCAGATCGTCGAGTCGGCGGGACGTTCGCTGGTCGTGCTCTCGGGGGGCTCGAAGACCGACGACGAGACCGTCCTCTCGCACACCCGCACGATCATGGAGGCGGGCGGCTCGGGCGTGATCTTCGGCCGCAACGTCTGGCAGCGGGAGTGGAGCGAAGCGCTGGAGATCATCGAGCAGATCAAGGAGACCCTGCTCTCCAGCGTGCGGCGCATCCCCTAGGCCTCCCCGCAGCGCGCCACGCCCTCCTTTGTCGCGGGGCGAAGAGATTACGCCGCCGCGGCCTTAAATCGGCATGGGCGCCCTTGGAAGACACTCTCGCGCCGGCGGGATCGGCAGCCTGCTGCTGCTCGCCCTGTTAGCCCTGATCTTCTTTTCGGACGTGCTGGACACCCGCAGCGGCGTCGACAAATCGCTCGAGCGACTAGCGACTAGCGACGAGGAGCCCGCGCAGCGGGCGTACGTGAAGAGAGTGATCGACGGTGACACGGTCGAGGTCAGCATCGCCGGCCGCGACGACGAGGTCCGCTACATCGGGATCGACACCCCGGAGACGGTCAAGCCCGGCACCCCGATCCAGTGCTTCGGACCGCAGGCGAGCGCCTTCAACCATCGGCTGATCGAGGGGCGCGCCGTGCGCCTCGTCTTCGACGGCGAGCGCCGCGACGTCTACGGCCGCCTGCTCGCCTACGTCTATGTCGGGCAGCGGTTCGTCAACGCGCGCTTGGTGCGCCTCGGCTACGCCCGCACTCTGACCATCCCCCCGAACGACACTCACGCCGGCCTCTTTCACCGCCTCGCCCGTGCCGCGGGACTGGCCGGGCGGGGATTGTGGGGAACCTGCTGAGCAGCGGGGAGGCGCTCCGCCTGCCACGAGTGGCACTAGTAGCGGAGAGGGCCCTCGCGTGGCTCTGCTAGTTTGCGGGCGATTCCGCCGTCCCTTGGCTTGGCGAGCGGGGCGGCAGGCTTAGATGGTCGAACCATGAAGATGGGCGAGAGCATTTCCCAGTTTGAGGTCGCGTTCGAGCAGGAGACTTCGCTCGAGCGTCGCCGCCGTGAGCAGCTTCGCCGCCGCGCCGCCAACCGCTCGCTGGCACGCCGAATCACCCGCACCGAGCAGAGGGGCAAGGTTCGATTCAGCGTTTTGGTTGTCTGCCTGACGTTGACCGTGGTGACGGTCGTCTTGGCGATGTTCGAGACGCTCTCCTGGCTGATGGCCTAGCGGCTAACCGCCGCTGCGCGCCGGCTCCAACTCCCGAAGCTCCCCTGCTCCATTGGAATTGGCGCGCTCCCCTGCGATCCGCAGATAGACCTCCTTGCGAAACACGGGGACCTCGTTCGGCGCCTCGATCCCGATGCGGACCTTCTCGCCCGACACCGAGAGAATCGAGAGCTCGATCTCGTCCCCGATCATGATGCTCTGCCTTGTGCGACGTGTGAGTACGAGCATGTTGCCTCCCGCAACTTGGATAACTTCCTTGCCTTGTACCGAAAATTAAGTAACCCCGCCCAGCAGCTTACAGCCCTGACGGCGATACCGCCAGGGGACCTGGGTATCGGGCGGCGCCTTTCGCGGGTCGTCTAGACTCGCCGCCTCGCATGCCTCCGAAGTCGCTGCGCGCGCAGCTCAACCAGATCCGCGCCTGGGTCCGCCAGGGCCGCACCGACGCCTGGATCGCCCACCAGCTCGAGGTAAGCGCCTCAGAGCTTCGCGACTTCCGTCGCCAGCATGGCCTCTCCCCCGACGATGACGATGGCGGCTCAGCGGAGGTCGACCTTCGCGACGAGATCGAGGCCGAGATCGAGGCGGCCGGATCCGAGGAGGTCGCCGAGGACACCGACGAAGAGGTCGCCGAGGACGGATCGCAGGAGGAGTCAGACGGAAGCGAGGCCGAGGGGCCGCCGCGCCGGCGCCGGCGCCGGGGTCGGCGTGGTGGGCGCGGGCGGCGCCCCCGGCGGGCGCTCGAGGCGACCTTCGATCATGGCGAGGACGGCATCGGTTTGTGGTTAGACCCGGCGGTGCAGGACAACCCGAACTACTCGGAGCACTGGGCCGGCCACCGCGAGGTCACGGTGACGATCGAGCCCGAGCAGATCGTCATCCGCCGTTCCGGCTCTGACGAGTCGGACTCAAACGGCGACTCCGACCCCGACGACAAATGATGTTGGCCGGCGCGTTGCGCGCCGGCACATCACTTGCGGCTGCTGCGCAGCCTGACATGCCAGTGCCGGCGCCTGACGGCACCGGCCAAGACAGACTGTCAGGCGGCGAAGCCGCCGCAATTGATTAGTCGAAAACCACCTGCCGGCCGCCGGCGAAGTCGCTGGCCCCGCGCAGGTAGAGCCAGAACGCCGCGTCGGCAAGCGAGCCGGGGTCCAGGGCAGGGCTAGGGCTGGCGGCGGCGGCGAGGGCGATCTCTGCGCACCAATCGGTGTCCCGCGAGTACAGCTCGGCCAGCTGGGCGGCGCGGAAGGTGGGACCGATGCGCCGCCTCAGCTCGTCGCGAATCGCATCGACGACCCGGGCGGCGCGCCGGTAGTCGCGGGGGTCGTCGCGCAGCTCCTCGAGCCGCCGATACCCCTCCTCCCACTGGAAGATGGCGTTCTCGAGCGGGTAGCTCACGCCCTCAGGCTACCCGCGCCTGCAAGGCTCAGCCGGGCCTGCGCTGCCAAGCTACTGGGGCAGATAGTTAGTCGGGACACGGAGGCGGGCGCAGCCGGCGGGATCGAGCCGGCCGTCGAGCTTCCAGACCGTCACCCGCGCCACGCCGGCTCCGTCGCGGCTGATCGGGTGCAGCGCCGGGTCGGTGCGGATCCAACCGGCCTCGGGCGAGAACTTGGGCCGGCTCTGGTGGGCGAAGTTGAGAAACGGGCCGGTGACCAGATAGTCGAGGTTGGCCGCGTTGACGGCGCGCTGGAACGCCGAGCAGGTGCGGATCGCGTTGAACGACCCGTGTGAGTCCTCCCTGCCCAGGTAGACGACGCGGTTCGAGAGGTCCTTGCCGTAGAAGCCGTAGGCCAAAAAGCCAGTCGTCGTGCCGGCCAAACCGATCCGAGCGTCCCGCACGTCCCCGGCCCAGCGATAGGCCGAGTCGAGGTGCTGCGGGGGATCGAAGTCGCGCCAGCGCGAGTTCAGGTAGTCGCGCTGCACCGGGTACCCGATCGCCGCCACCAGCAGCGAAAGCGCCGCGAACGCGACGCCGAGCGTTGCCGGGCCGAGCATCCGGCGCTGGCGCAGGAAGAGCAGGGTGGCCGGCACCACTACAAGCAGCAGCGCCACCAGTACGCCGAAGGCCCGCTCCGGCTCGCGCAGCACGGCGTCGGAGCGGTCGGTGATGACCAGCACGACGAGTAGCCCAACCACAAGCCCCCAGCCGGCCCGCCGGCCCTGCAGCCCGCGCCCCAATGGCAGCAGCGCCAGGCCGATCACCAGCGCCGGGATCGCGAAGCGGATATTGATCGCGAAGGCGATCGGCGCGCCCTGCTCGCCGGCGGCGCTGAGCGGCGTGACCAGGTAGGCCGCGAGTCCGAACAACGCTGCACCGCCGAGCAACTGCAACAGCGAGTAACGGCGCCGCGCGATCCCCAGCGCAACCCCCAAGATCGCCGCACCGATCACGAGCGGCCAAAGGACGCCGAACGCTTCGTGCAGTCCGGGCCCGAAGTAGGCCTTCCAGATCCCGGTGTCGGTCGCGTAGTGGACGATCGGAAAGTCGGGGCGGGCGGTCTGTAGGCGCTCGGGCCCTGGCAGGCTGAGCGGCCCGAGGTGCTGGACCTGAGGCAGCGGGTTGCCGACCGCGATCAGGTTGCGCAGGTACCAGAAGGCGCCGCCCGCCAGCAGGGGGACGATCCAGATCGCGAGGGCGCGGAGCCGGGCCCCGGCAGCCGGCAGCGCGAAGACGACCAGGGTGAGTGCGGCCACCGTCGCCAGCACGGTGAGCTTGGTGCCGACGGCAAGCCCCGCAGCGAGGCCGGCGATTGCCAGCACTCTCGGATCCATCCCGGCCTCCGGCGACGTTCCTCGTTCCTCGTTTCTCGTTCCTTGGGTCTGGGATCTGCGGGCGGCCCAGCCGCTGACCAACAAGGCGACGGCCGAGAGCACCAGGGCCGCCGCGACGACATCGTTCTTGCCCGACCCGGGCTCGCGGAAGATCAGCGTGTGGGCCTCGAGGACAAGCGCCGCGGCGGCGATGCAATGGGGACCACGGCCCCATGGCCGCCCCACGCACCAGGCGGCCAGCAGGGTGAGGGCGAGCCAGCCGAGGTTTACGAACAGCGACAGCGTGTCGCGGTCCCAAACCAGCATCCCCATCGCGTGGATCAGCTCCGAGTTCTGGGGATAGAACCAGTTGAGGAAGACCGTGTCCGTGTGGTGAAACCCGGTGACCGAGCCGCTCTGGGCGATGTCGGCGGCGTAGGGCAGGTGGTACCAGAGCGAGTCGAAGTTGTTGACCCCGTTGTTGAGGGCGACCTTGGTCTGGAGGCCCCAGTGGGCGAACAGCATCGCCACGACGCCGACCGCGACCAGCATCGCCAGCGGCTGCACCGGCGCCGCGGGCGGCGCCTCGCCGCGGGGCTCGGGGCGGCGGAGCAAGACCGAGGCCATCCCGACGCAGGCGCAGGCCACGACCAGCGAGCCCTCGCGCAGCAGCCCGACCACGCCCAGCAGCTCGCCCACCCAGATCAGCAACGCTACGCCGAGGATCGCCTCGGCGAGGCGCGCCGGGGCGCCCTCCCAGGCCGGCAGCAGCCGAGCGCGCATTCGGGTCGCCGCGAAGCCGAGCGAACCGAGCACGATCGCCAGCTCAAAAGCGCCGGCGACGTAGCCACCCACGCTCACCAAGAGCGGCCCCCGGCTATCTGTTCAGGCCGTGGACGACGTAGGCGCGCTCGCCTGGCGCGATCATGCCCTGGCGGCGTGCCTGGCGCTCCAGCACAGCTGGGTCGTCGGTCGACTGGACGCGACGGTGAAGGTCCTGGTTCTCGACCACCAGCTGGTGCAGGTGCGCCTTCGCGACGCTGGAGCCGCGGTAGGTCTGGACGAAGCCGATCAAGGGATTGAGGTAGGAGATCAGAATCGCGCCGAGCACCAGCGTCAGCGCCACGCGGCCGAGCCGATCCCAGTGGACCCTGCTCCCTCCCCGCCTCGGAGCCGGCCTGCGACGCGCCGCGGGGCGCCGTCTCGGCGCGACTCTCGTCCCTGCGTAGGCGCGTGCGGCCATTGCGCTCCCTTCTCCCCGGCGCCGCGCATGCCTGCCGGCGCCGGACCGATGAACGAGCGCCTGCAGCGGCGGCAGCCGCTGCGCTCATCGCCCGAACGCCGCCAGGCCCGGGTAGGAGGCCCGCTCCCCGAGCTCTTCCTCAATCCGCAGCAGCCGGTTGTACTTCGCAGTTCTGTCGCTGCGAGAGGGCGCGCCGGTCTTGATCTGCCCGGCGCCGGTGCCGACGACGAGGTCGGCAATCGTGGTGTCCTCGGTCTCCCCCGAGCGGTGCGAGATCACCACCGTGTAGCCGGCATCGCGCGCCATGCGGACCGCTTCCAGGGTCTCGGTCAGGGTGCCGATCTGGTTCACCTTGACCAGGATCGAGTTGGCGACCCCCTCCTCGATCCCGCGCTGAAGACGCAGCGGATTGGTGACAAAGATGTCGTCGCCGACCAGCTGCACACGGTCGCCGATCCGCTCGGTGAGCAGCTTCCAGCCCTTCCAGTCCTCCTCGTCCATGCCGTCCTCGATCGAGACCACCGGGTAGCGCGAGCAGATGTCCTCCCAGTAGGCGGCCAGCTCTTCGTCCGACAGGGTGCGCCCTTCGTGCTCGAGCACATAGGAGCCGCCCTCGAACAGCTCGCTGGTCGCCGGGTCGATGGCAATCCGAACGTCCTCGCCGGGCTCCAGCCCGGCGGCCTCGATCGCAGCGATCAGGAACTCCAGCGCCGCCTCGTTGGACTCCAGGTCCGGGGCGAAGCCGCCCTCGTCGCCAACAGCCGTCGACAGTCCCCGCTCGCCCAGGGTGCGCTTCAGCGCGTGGAAGACCTCGGTCCCCTTGCGCAACCCCTCGGAGTAGGTCTGGGCTCCGGTTGGCACAACCATGAACTCCTGAAAGTCGACCGAGTTGTCGGCGTGTGCGCCGCCGTTCAGCACATTCATCATCGGCACCGGGAGCAGCTCGGCCTCACCACCCCCGTAGAGCTCGGCCAGGTATGCGTAGAGCGGCTGCTCGGCGTCGAGTGCGGCGGCCTTGGCGGCGGCCAGGGAGACCCCGAGGATCGCGTTGGCGCCCAGCCTGCCCTTGTTGGGCGTTCCGTCAAGCTCGATCAGGGTGCGATCGAGTGCCGATTGCTCGGCGGCGCGGGCGCCGGTCAGCGCCTCGGCGATCTCGCCGTTCACGTGGGCGACTGCTTTCGAGACCCCCTTGCCTCCCCACTCCGGGCCGCCGTCGCGCAGCTCCACGGCCTCGAACTCGCCAGTCGAAGCTCCCGAGGGCACAGCGGCCACCCCTCTCGACCCGCCTTGAAGGACGACGTCGACCTCGACCGTCGGATTGCCCCGCGAATCGAGGATCTGGCGGGCGTGGATGCGCTCGATCTGACTCATAGGCTGATATCGCCGCGGCCGCTCACGCAGCGCCGGAGTCTTTCAACTCGCGGAACCGATCCGCGGTCGCGCGCAGCGCCAGCTCAGGGTCTGCACCCAGGCGCCGGGCGACGTCGACGGCGGCGAACAGCAGCTCGCCCAGCGCCGCATGCACCCGCTGGCGCTCGGCGGGGTTGGCCGTCGGCGCACCGCTCTCGCCCTGTTCGAGCAGGCCGGCGAGATCATCGGCCGACTCGCGCAGCGCCCGAGCGGCGTCGGCGGGATCGCCCTCCTCGCGCCGCCCCGCCGACCTGGCCCGCCGCTGCAGCTTGCGCGCATAGAGCAGCGCCGGCAAGTTCTCTGGCACGTCGGCGAACGGCTCATGCGCGCCGCCGCGGCCTTCTTCCTCCTGCTTGATGCGATCCCAGTTCCGAAGAACCTGGCCCGCCGAATCGGCTTCGGCGTCCCCGAATACGTGCGGGTGGCGGCGGATCAGCTTCTCGCGGCAGCCCTCGGCGACCGCGGCGAGGTCGCCGGCGCCGCGTTCCTCGAGCAGCAGGGCCAGGAAGTGAACCTGGAACAACACGTCGCCGAGCTCGTCGAGCATGCGGGAGTCGTCGCGGCGCTCCGCCGCGTCGGCCAGCTCGTATGCCTCCTCGACCGTGTGGGGAACGATCGAGCGCTCGTCCTGCTCGCGGTCCCAGGGACACTCACGGCGCAAGCGCCGCGTTGTCTGGTCCAGCCTCTCGACCGCCGCGGCGCTTCGCCTCGCGGACTCGTTCACCCGCGTCTAGGGCGCAGCGGTGGTCGGCGGCGCTCCGCCCGCAGGAACGGCGCCCGGCAGGCCCCCACCCAGTGCGCCCCCTGCTGTCGGCGTCGGCACGGCAAGCGGCACCGGGCGCTGTGGCAGGCGGGTGCCCTGAGGGGTGACGATCGACACCGTGCCGGGCAGCGCCGGAGCGATCTGCGCGACCGGCGCCGGGCAGGCATCCGGACGCTTGCCCTTCGGGGGGTGGGCCGAGTAGCAGTCGGGCGGGGCGGTCGCAGGATGCGCGGTGCCGGCAAAGTTGTTGCAGCGATCGATCAGGTAGGTGGAGCCGCAGAAGGTTCGGGCCCTCCACTTGCTGCCGAAGTCGTCGACGAAATTGCTGAAGGCGCTCTGCTGGGCCTGCTGGTTGAGCTGATTGCCGATCTGGGCGCTCGTAGCGCGATTCAGGGGCACGGTGCGCGACGGGGTGATCTTCTCGACCTCGAACACGTAGTAGCCGAGCGGTGTTTTCACCAGGTCCGAGATCTGGCCCTGCTGGGCGCTGAAGATCTCCTTGTCGAGCGGCTGCTCCACGAGGCCCTCGGTGAGGCTCGGCCGCAGGCCTCCATTGCTCTTCGAGGACGGGTCGGTGGAGAACTCGGCGGCGACCTTCTTCCAGCTCGCGTCGGAGGAGTCCTTCTCCAGCGCCGCCTTGGCCTGCTCGACCTTCGCCTGGTCCTTGTTGAGCACCAGGCGGACGTCGCGGGAGGCGGGCTGCTCGAACTGCGACTTGGCTTCCTTGTAGTAGTCCTCGATCTGCGATGGCGACGCCTTGGCCAGACCCTTCAGGACCTCGGCCTGGATCTTGTTGCTGAGGATCTGGAGGCGAATCCGGGTGCGAATGTCCGCCTGCGTGAAATGGGCCTGCTTGCGGAACTTGTCGAACTCGGCCTGGGTCTTGAAGTTCTGCGAGATCGTCTGCTTGAGCAGCGACGCGATCTCGGTCGGTGTCGCCGTTTGCCCGAGATCGGCGGCCTCGCCCTGGATCCAGACCGCGTCGAGCAGACTGTTCATCGCCCCCTGCTTGAGCTGCTCGTACTGGGCGCTGCCGGGCGCCGGGATCTTCTTGATGCTCTGACTCGCCGCCGTCTGCTGCAGCGCGCGATCGAAGTCGGCCTTGCCGATCGGCGAGAGGCCGGCCGGGGCGTCCTGCACGACGGCGACTTCATCGCTGGGCACGCTGGGGTTGCCCAGCCCCTCGGAGATCGCGTAGGAGGCGAAGAAGATGACCACGACGGCGCCGAAGAGGACCAGCGGCCAACGCTTCTGCTTCGGAATTGCGGTCACGAGCCGGGCAGCATAACCAGTAGGCCTAGCGACAGGCTCAGGCGGCCGCCGGGACGGCGCGCCTGGCCTCGCCCAACGCCTTGCCCAGAGCGACCACCGCGCCCAGCCGCGCCTCCGGTTGATCGGGTACGCGCAGCGCCACGACGCGGTCGCGCCACTCATAGATCACGCCTTCGACCTGCTCTCGCAGGGCGTCGACCTGCTCGGAGTCGAGCTCCACGTCGGCGATGCTGAGTCGCCCGCCACGAAACTCGACCCTGCTCGCTCCCACCGCAGCCAGCTCGATCCGGGCACGCTGAAGCTCGAGCAGGTTGGCGGCCTCGGCCGGCGGTGGGCCGAAACGATCGTCGAGCTCGTCGCGGATCTCGCGCAGCTCACCGAGCTCGCGCGACGCCGCGATACGTCGGTGCAGGTCGATCTTCGCGGCCTCGAAGGGGACATAGTCGAACGGCAGGTAGGCGTCGACCGGAACGTCGAAGCGCAGCGGCTCGGGCGCCGGGCGATCGCCGTCCTCCGACTCCAGCGACTCGGTGGCCTCGTCGATCATCTGGCAGTAGAGCTCGAACCCGACCGCCGCGACGTGGCCCGACTGCTCGTCGCCGAGCAGGTTGCCTGCACCGCGAATATCGAGGTCCCGCATCGCGATTCTGAAGCCCGAGCCCAGCTCGGTGTGGTCGGAGAGCGTCGACAGACGCGCCCCCGCCTCCGGGGTGAGGGCCGCGGGGGAGGGATAGAGCAGGTAGGCGAAGGCGCGGTCGCGGGAGCGGCCGATGCGGCCGCGGATCTGGTAGGCCTGGGCGAGTCCGAGCTGGTCGGCGCGCTCGGCGATCAGCGTGTTGGCCGAGGGGATGTCGAGGCCCGACTCGATGATCGTGGTCGCCACCAGGCAGTCGGCGTCGCCGCGCAGGAAGCGCAGCATCGACTCCTCGAGCTCGCCTTCGTCCATCTGGCCGTGCGCCTCGCTGAAGCGGGCCCCCGGCACCAGGGCGCGCAGCCGCTCGGCCACCTCGTGCAGG
>JBBQNM010000028.1:0-28506 GCA_038329895.1 Solirubrobacterales bacterium
CGAGCAAGCGACGGCTGTTCGGACAGGTGCGGGCGTTAGCGTGAAGCTTCATTCGGTGTCCTCCTTGGTGCTTGGGGTCTCGACACTCCCCAGCCTCCAAGGAGGCCCGGATGAACAACGTGGTGAGGAACTACAGCTAGTCGGCGGGCAGCTTCTCGACGAAGCGCTCGAACTTCGCCATGTCGGTCACGGCGGGGCCATGGCCGGCGAGGATCAACGACGGGTTCAGGTCGGCGAGCTTGCGGATCGAGCGCCGGTTCTCGGCCATGTCGTAGGTGAAGATCGGCGGCGGCTCCTTGATCCCCGGGATGCCGGTGGCGTAGCTGATGTTGCGGATCACGTCGCCGCAGATCGCAACCCGGTCGGAGTCGCGGAAGAAGATCACTTCACCGCGGGCATGACCTGGCGCGTGGACGACGCGAAAACCCGCCACCTGATCGCCCTCGTTGAGCACCCGCTCGACCTTGTAGGGCGGGCCCTGCCAGACGCGGGCGATGAAGCGGTTGATCGGGTTGTCCGCCGCCGCCTCCTGGACCGGCCGCCGGCCCTCCATCGCGTCGACGTCGTCGGCGTGGCAGGCGAGAGGGATCCCGCGCGCTTCGCAGACCTCCTTGGCGACGCCCTGGTGGTCCGGATGGACGTGGGTGAGGGCGAGCATGGAAAGGTCGCGGCCCTCGATATCGCCGAAGATGCGGCGCCGGTCCCAGGTGCGCCCGGCGTCGATCAGTACGTCGTCGACCAGGTAGACGTTGATCGTCGGGCCCGGAAACTCCTTGATCCGCCAGACACCGGCAGCGAGCTCCTTCATCGAGGCGATCCTATGTGCCCACGGTGCCAGGCGACAATCGCGCGCCGACGAACTGGACCAGGCCGCTGAGCCGCTGGTGCAGGTCCTCGAAACCGCGCTCGCGCAGGGCGTCGATTATCTCCTGCTGCCCGAAGACGCGAATGCCGCTCAGCCGCTCGGTCACCGGCTTCAGCGGGCCCCGAGGGCCGAGCTGGCGCTGCACCGACGTCATTAGGGCGATCCGCCCCCCCGGGGCGAGCACCCTCGCCATCTCGTCGAGGCCGGCGAACGGGTCCGCGAACAGGTGCAGGGCGGCAAAGCAGCAGACGCCTTCGAAGATGTCGTCGACGAACGGCAGCGCCGTCGCGTCGCCCCGGATCAGGGTCAGGTTGTGAACACCGGAGCGGCGCAGGTCGGCGGCGCCCCGCTCAAGCATCGTGCGCGACGCGTCGAGGCCGACGACCAGGCCCGAGTCGCCGGCGGCGGCGGCGAAGGCGCGCGAGAAGTTGCCGGGTCCGCAGGCGATGTCGAGCACGCAGTCACCCGGCGAGAGGCCGAGAAGTAGGCGCGCGATGCGGATCTCCTCGTCCATCCCGGGGCCCCGCACCCCCTTCATCACCCGACCGAGCGCGGGGCGCCAGTAGCGCTCGTAGATCTGCGGCACGAAGGAGGTCCTCATCAGGTCCTGGGTCGTGCCGGTGGAGTCGAGGTCGCCCTCGATCAGGTCGAGGTAGGGGGCGTCCGGGGAGAGCTGCTCGGCGCGCTCGCGGGCCTCCGGCTCGAGCAGCGGCAGGACCCGCTGCATCAGCTCTCGGGCCCGAGGCCGCGCGGCTCGCCGCTGTGCTTGGCCAGATCCTCGAGCCTTGCGATCTCGCGCTCGCCCACGACCTTGGCCGGGTGTCCATCCGGCAGCGATTCGATCAGTCGGCGCACCCGGTTGCGCACCTGGAGGGCGAAGTGGGGGGTGGCAGCGCCGGTCAGCGCTCGCACGTCCTCGACCGTCACTTCGTACGATGGGTCGAGCAGGCCGGGGTGTTCGGCTTCGCTCATGTGCCGGCGGCAACCCTATCCTGGGACACATGTCAACGGGGCACGCCCACAGGGGACTCGGGCCCGGTCACGGGGTCTCGGCGGAGGCGGATCGCGGCAAGCTGATCATCGCGCTGGTCTTGATCGTCGGCCTGATGGCGGCGGAGGTCGCGGCGGGGATCGTCGCCGACTCCCTGGCCCTGCTCTCCGACGCGGGCCACATGCTGACCGACGCGGCGGCGATCGGCATGTCGCTGGTGGCTCTGCGCCTCGCGCAGCGCCCAGCCGCAGGGGTGATGACCTTCGGCCTCAAGCGCGCCGAGATCCTTTCGGCGCAGGTCAACGGGATCACATTGCTGGTGCTGGCCGGACTGATCGGGGTGGAGGCGATTCGCCGCCTGGTCTCGCCCCCCGAGGTCGAGGCGGGGCTGGTGCTGGTCGTCGCCCTGGGGGGCATTGTGATCAACCTGCTCGCGACGTCGACCCTGGCGCGGGCCAATCGCCAAAGCCTCAACATCGAGGGCAGCTTTCAGCACCTGCTCACGGACCTGTTCGCCTTCATCGGCACCGCGATCGCCGCCGGGGTCATCCTGCTCAGCGACTTCGAGCGCGCCGATCCGATCGCCTCGCTATTCGTCGCCGCCCTGATGCTGCGCTCGGCCTACGGCCTGCTGCGCGACTCGGGGCGCGTCTTTCTCGAGGCCTCACCGAAGGGACTCGACCCGCAGGCGATCGGGCGCACGCTCGCGGGACAGGCCGGCGTCGTCGAGATCCACGACCTGCATCTGTGGGAGGTGACCTCGGGCTTCCCGTCTCTCTCCGCGCACGTCACGGTGGAGAGCGAGGCGGATTGCCACCGGATACGGCTCTCGCTCGCCGACCTGCTCGAGCGTGACCTTGGGATTCATCACTCGACCCTTCAAGTCGAGCACCAGCCGGAGAAGCTGCTGAAGATCGAGGATCGCTCGGACGCCGGCGGCGCCTGAATCCGTGCCTGGACCGCAAGGCCAGTTGCAAGCGGCCGGCTAACCGCCCGGGGGGCAAAAACGGTCAGCTAGCCTCGGCGTCTTCCCCACCGGTGCCCTCGATTGGCGGAGGCCCTGGAGCTCGGATGCGGATCGCCCTCGGTCCACAGCGAAAACGTCGCCTGTGGGCAGCGCTGCTGGCGCTGGCCATGCTGGTCACTGCGCTGGTGCTGGGCCTGCGTGCCGGCCGCGCACCCGCCGAGGGCGTGCAGTCGAAGCTCGACGCGAAGCAGAACCAGCTCGACAAGGTGCTCCAGCACAAGGGTGTGCTGACGACGACGATCTCGCACTACAGCGATCGAATCGGCAACCTCGAGGGGCAGGTCGCGGCGCTGCGGAATCGCGAGGCGGCGGTGCAGCGAAAGCTCGACGGCAAGCAGGTGCAGCTGGATCGCGCAATGGCCGAGCTGAAAAGGGAAAAGGCACATCTGCTGGTGGTGCGCGCGCATCTGAAGCGGGCGCTGGTCGGTCTGCGGCAGCGACTGGTCTCGATGTACGAGTCGGGGACCCCCGACGTGATCACCGTGCTCCTCAACTCGAAGGGCTGGTCCGACCTCGTCACCCGCACCGAGTACATGAACCGGCTCCAGAACCAGGACCAGTTGCTGGTCGGCCGGGTGCGTGAGCTGCGCAACGAGACCAGAGCGGTGGTCGATCGGCTGCGGGCGGCGAAGGACCGGATCAAGGCCGCCCGCGACGCGATCGCAGTCCACAAGCAGGAGCTGGTTCGGACACGATCCTCGATCGAGGCGCACCAGTCGAAGCTGGAGAGTGCCCGTGGCAAGCGCGAGGACGCGCTGGCCAAGATCACTGCCCACGAGCAGGAGCTGGACGGCGACGTCGCCGACCTTCAGGCAAAGATCGCGTCGCAGCTCGCGGGCCCGAGCATCGCGTTTGCGGCCGGGCCGATCAGGGGCGGCTCCAGCGGGATCATCTGGCCGGTAAACGGCCCCGTGGTCTCGGGGTTCGGGATGCGCTGGGGCAGCATGCACGAGGGAGTCGACATCGCGGTACCAACCGGCACCCCGATCCGCGCGGCCGCCTCGGGCTCGGTCTCGATCGCGACGCCAACCGGCGGCTACGGCAACTACACCTGCATCGATCACGGCGGCGGGCTTTCCACCTGCTACGCGCACCAGGAATCCTTCGCCGTCTCCTCGGGTCAGAGCGTGAGCCAGGGCCAGGTGATCGGCTACAGCGACTGCACCGGTCACTGCCTTGGCCCCCACGTGCATTTCGAGGTGCGGATCAACGGCCAGGCCGTCGATCCGATGGGCTACCTGTAGCCAGTCCGCGCATGAGCTCGGGCGGGATCGAGAGAGGCGTTTACTAAGCCGCGGGTCAGTAGGGGGTTAGCGTACTGAATAATAGGTATAGGATGGCGGTGTGGTTGAGCAGGCGCACACCTATTTCAAGGCCGCGGTCTCGGCGGCGGTCCTCAACGCGATGGCGATCGGGGCATTCGTCTTGTTCATGGCGCTGTCCTCGGTGCACGGCTGGCCGCTGGGCGGCCTGCTGGCGCTGGCCGATCCCGTCGCGGCGTCCCCGGCTGCCTCCCCGGCGACCAATGTCAGTCGCGGCCTCGGCGGAGCCGGCGGCTTTGGCGCCTTCAGCCTGCCAACGCCCCCCTCACATTCGGCTGCAGGGCCCGGCAGCGGCGGCGCCGGTCCAAGCGGCGGCGGCAAATTGTCCGGTCCTGATCCCTCCTCAGGTGGCGGCCAGGGCGCCTCGACTCCCGGCGGCACACCGAGCGGGCCGCCGAGCGGCACGCCGGGCCCCGGCGGCCCGGCGGTTGGGCCGATCCAAACGCCCGGTCTGCCCTCGACTACCACGCTCTCGCCAGCGCTGCCCTCGGTCTCACAGATACCGCAGGTCTCCGGCGGCGCCGTCTCCGACCTGCCCACGACGATCAATGAAAGCGTCGGAGCGACGGTCGGCAGCGGCGGCCCGCTCGGCTCCAGCGCGACGACCAGCGGCGTGAGCGGGACACTTCAGGGCGCCAGCTCCGCCCTCGTCGGGCCCAGCTCGACGGTTGGCGAGACGGTCAGTGTTGCCGACGGCGCGGTCCAGGCTCTCGGCTGAACACATTGCGGCGGCTTCGCCGCCTGACACGCATGTGCCGCGGCGCAACGCCGCGGCACACATCATTTGCCGAGATTGCGCTCCAGCCAGCGCAGCGCCACGGTTTGCAGCTCAGCGTCGTGCTGCACCGAGCGGTGGTGCCCGCCCGGCACGATGATGAGCTTGCGCGGCTCGGCCGCGCGCTCGTAGAGCTCCTCCGACCAATCGGCGGGAACCTCCTCGTCCCCTTTTGCATGAAGGAGGATCAGCGGCTTGTCCCCGATCAGCGCTGCTGCCTCGCGAAGGTCGTGCTCGCCGAGCCAGGGCTCCAGCGCGTCGCGGTCGGCACGCATCTCCAGGGGGTCGCTCCGTAGCCCTTCGGCCAGCATTCGCTCGCTGGGGGGACAGATGGCGATCGCCGCCGCAATCGCGTCGCTGACCGCCGCGGCGTGGATCGCGACAAAGCCGCCCATGCTGGAGCCGCGGATGCAGACCCGGGCCGGGTCGACACCCTCGTGGGCGGCGAGCTTGCGAGCCATGGCCACGGCATCGTCGACAGCGGTCGGCGACATCTCGCCCAGCGATTCGCCGTGCCCACGCTGGTCGTAGGCGAGGACCGCCCAGCCGAAGTCGGCGGCAAGGCGCGCGAAATCGGCGTGGTTCTCCTTGCAAGAGCCGGCGCCATGCAGCACAACCATCCCGGGCCAGGGCGGATCGGACTCCGGCAACCAGGTCCGGTAGGCCAGACCGTCGTGGAAGTCGTGCTCGATGGCGCGTGCGGAGCTGGGCAGCTCCATGCCCTTCATCCTGACTGAAACCGTCACAATCTTTCGTCCCATGAGCGCGAGCGAAACCGCAACCGGCGTCGATCCGATCTCCGGATCGGCCGTCTACCCGATCGGCAGCCGTATCAACGACCGCGGGCATCTCGAGGTCGGAGGCTGTGACGTGGTCGAGCTCGCGGCCGAGTTTGGCACCCCGGCCTACATCTACGCCGAGGACGACATTCGCCGCCGCGCCCGCGCATATCTGGATGCCTTCCGCGCCCGCAGCGAGGACTTCGAGGTTCTTTACGCGAGCAAGGCGCTGCCGGTGACCGCGGTCTACCGACTGTTCGCCGAGGAGGGGCTGTCGGTGGACGTCGCCTCGGGCGGCGAGCTCCACACGGCGCTGCGCGCAGGCTATGACCCGGCCCGCATCTACATGCACGGCAACAACAAGACCGTGCAGGAGATCCGCATGGCCGCGGAGGCGGGGGTCGGCCATCTGATCCTCGACTCCTTCGACGAGATCGAGCGCTGTGAGTCGGTGCTCGACTCGCGCCAGGACGTGCTGATCCGCGTCACCCCGGGCATCAGGCCCTCGACCCATGACTTCGTTCAGACCGGTCAGCTGGACTCGAAGTTCGGCTTCGGCCTCGAGGACGGCCTCGCGGCGCGCGCGATCGAGAGGGTGCTCGACTCGGAGAAGCTCAACCTGGTCGGCCTGCACGCGCACATCGGCTCGCAGATCTTCGAGCTGGAGCCGTACACCCTGGCGATTCAGGCGCTTGGCGAGCTGGCCGGCGACTGGTGCCGGATGCTGAACGTCGGTGGAGGCCTCGGCATCGCCTATACCGGCGAGGACGAGCCACCGTCGATCGAGGCTTACGTGGACGTCAAGGCGCGCGGCGTCGCCGAGGTCTTCGACCGCCCACCACGGCTTCTGATCGAGCCCGGCCGCTCGCTGGTCGGCAACGCGGGCCTCACCGCCTACGCGGTGGGAACCGTGAAGGAGATCCCGGACCTTCGCACCTACGTCGCTGTCGATGGCGGGATGTCCGACAACCTGCGCCCGATGCTCTACGGCGCCCGCTACGAGGCGCTGATCGCCAACCGGGCCGACGCGACGCCCGACACGCTGGCGACGATCGCCGGCATGCACTGCGAGTCCGGCGACATCCTGGTCCGTGATGCGACGCTGGCCTCCCCGCAGGTCGGCGACGTCCTCGTCACCCCGGTCACCGGGGCCTACGGTTACGCGATGGCCAACAACTACAACGGCATGCCGCGCCCCCCGGTGGTCTTCTGCTCGAACGGGGAGGCGCGAATTGTGGTCAGGCGGGAAACGTATGAGGATCTGGTCGCGCGAGACGTGGAGTAGGGACTCGTTCCTCGTTCCTCGTTCCTCGGCGGTAGGGCTGTAGCGGTAGAACGTCGAATCTAAGGTGTCGGGGTTGAATCGATGAGCCAACCGGTACGCATTGGATTGCTTGGTCGAGGGACCGTGGGCGGAGCCTTCGCGGACCTGGTCGAGCAGCGTGCGGACGCCGTCGAGGAGGCGACCGGTCGGCGTCCCGAGATCGGCGGCGTGCTGACCCGCTCCGACGGCCATGCCGAGCAGATCATCGAGGGATGTGACCTGGTGGTCGAGCTTATGGGCGGCACCGAGCCCGCCCGCGACTACGTGCTGGAGGCGCTTCGCGGCGGCAAGCCGGTTGTGACGGCCAACAAGCAGCTTCTCGCGCAGCACGGCGACGAGCTGTTCGACGTGGCACGGAAGGCCGGCGTGCAGCTTCGCTTCGAGGCGGCGGTCGCCGGGGTGATCCCGGTCATCCGCGTGATCCAGGAGAGCTTCGGGGCCACCGAGATCGAGAAGGTGTTCGGGATAGTCAACGGCACCACCAACTTCATCCTCAGCGAGATGGCCGCCAGCGGTGCCGCCTACGACGACGTCCTGACCCGCGCCCAGGAACTCGGGTACGCCGAGGCCGACCCGACCGAGGACGTCAACGGCGCCGACGCGGCGGCCAAGATGGCGATCCTGGCCCGGCTCGCCTTCCACACGCCGGTCACCCTGGAGGAGGTCGACTACGACGGCATCGAGACGGTGCAGCCCGACGACCTCGCCTACGCCAAGGAGCTGGGGCTGTCGCTGAAGCTGCTCGGCGTGGCGGAGCGGCGCAATGGCGGGATCAGCGTGCGCGTGTTTCCCTGTTTCCTGTACCGAGGGCACCCGCTGGCGCCGATCGAGGGTCCGTTCAATGCCGTGATGGTCGAGGCGCCATCGATCACCGAGGTGACGATGTCGGGGCCGGGAGCCGGCGGCATCGAGACGGCCTCGGCGGTGCTCGGCGACGTGGTCTCGATCATCGCCGGTGACGCCCCCGTGCACCGGGTGGGCGAGCGGTTGGAGATCGTGCGCGACGTGCCGTCGGCCTTCTACCTGCACCTCGAGGTGGCCGACCGCCCCGGAGTGCTCGCCGAGGTAGCCGGGGTCCTGGGTCGCAACGAGGTCTCGGTGAAGAGCGTGAACCAGCGAGGCCTCGGCAACGACGCCCGCCTGGTCATGGTCATGCACGAGTGTCTCGAGTCCCACTTCCGGGCGGCGGTCGAGGAGATCTCCACACTCGACTTCTTGCGGTCGCCGCCCCGATCGATCCGGGTCATCGAGGAGGAGTTCGTGTGATCGCTCCTCGGCCTCGCTGATGCCCGTCCCGCTGATCGAGCGCTACCGCGAACGGCTGTCGCTGGAGCCGGACGATCCGGTGGTGACCCTCAACGAGGGATCGACACCGTTGATCGAGGCGCCGCGCCTATCGGAGCGGGTTGGAGCGCGGGCTTGGCTGAAATTCGAGGGCACGAATCCGACCGGAAGCTTCAAGGACCGGGGAATGACGGTCGCCGTCTCGCGCGCCAAGGGGAGTGGGGCGGAGGCGGTGATCTGCGCCTCGACCGGCAACACGGCGGCGAGCGCTGCCGCCTACGCGGCGCGGGCCGGCATGCGCGGCGCGGTGATCGTGCCGGAGGGAAAGATCGCGATCGGCAAGCTGGCCCAGGCGCTGATGCATGGGGCCCGGGTAATCGCCCTGGAGGGCAACTTCGACGACGCGCTGCGGATCGTCCGCGATCTGGCCGACCGCCACCCGATCGAGCTCGTGAACTCGGTCAACCCCTACCGGATAGAGGGCCAGAAGACCGCCGCCTACGAGGTCTTCGACGAACTCGGCGAGGCGCCCGACGCGCTGGCGATCCCGGTCGGCAACGCCGGCAACGTGACCGCCTACTGGGCAGGCTTTCAGGACTACGGCGCGTCGCCGGTCCTCTACGGATTTCAGGCCGAGGGTGCGGCGCCGCTCGTCCACGGTCACCCGATCGAGGACCCCGAGACGGTCGCCTCCGCGATCCGGATCGGCAATCCGGCCCGCTGGGAGGAGGCGATGAACGCGGTCACGGCATCGCGGGGGCGGATCGCCGCGGTGTCCGACGATCAGATCCTCGACGCCTACCGCTGGATCGCGTCGACCGAGGGCGTCTTCTGCGAGCCGGCCTCGGCGGCGTCGGTCGCCGGCATCCTCGCCCACGGCCTGCCGGCGCCGGAGGGCGGCAGCCCGCCCGAATCAGTCGTCTGCGTGCTGACCGGCCACGGGCTCAAGGACCCCGACACGGCGCTCGGCAAGGCGCCGCCGGTGGTGGGTTGCCGCAACGACGTCGCGGCGGTCGAGCGCGCAGTCTTCGACTAGGCTCGTCCGCCCCCGCCAGTAGAGGAGAGCCATGTCCGTTGAACAGACGCTGACGCAGTTCAAGGAAACCGAGCAGGGCGAGGCGTTCTCGCTTCAGAACTCAAAGCTGCTGAAGGTCGAGCTGGCCGACGTCACGATTCAGGCCAAGCTGGGCTCGATGGTCGCCTACCAGGGCGACGTGAAATTCGAGCACGCCGGCTCGGGGGGACTCTCGCGGATGGTCAAGAAGGCGACCACCGGGGAGGGGCAATCGCTGATGAAGGTCTCCGGCAGCGGCGAGGCGTTCCTCGCCGACCTCGCGCAGGACATCCACATCATCAAGCTGGAGGACGACTCGATCACCGCCAACGGCGCCAACGTGCTGGCGCTGGACGCCGACATCGACTGGGACGTGAAGCGGGTCGAGGGTGCCAGCGGGATACTCGGCGGCGGCCTTTACAACATGCACCTCGAGGGCAGCGGCCACGTCGCGCTGCTCTCTGACGGACCGCCATTGCTGATCGAGATCGACGGCGAGGGGACCTACGCCGATCCGGCCTCGGCGATCACCTGGTCAAGCGGCGTCACGACCTCGGTCAAGGCCGACGTCAACCTGAAGACCTTCGTCGGCCGCGGCTCGGGTGAGGGACTCCAGGTCGCGTTCTCCGGCCAGGGTTGGGCGCTGATCCAGCCCTCCGAAGGGCGTCTGACCGCCCAGGCCGGCGGAGGCGGCGCCGGGGGGACGATCGGAAAGATCCTCGGCGGCTAGTGGCCTAGCGCCGGACGGTCACCCAGCCGCCGAGGTTGCCGGCCTCGTCGACCCCCCGCACCCGCACCTTCTTCGTGTTCGGCTCGAGATTGATCCTCTGACCGGTTCCGGCGCCGCCGCTCGGGTTGACCGTCTTGGTGTCGCCGCTGCCGTTGGCGTGCACGAACTGGACCGTGTAGTGGTCGACCTTGCCGTCGTACCAGTCGTCGCCGGGGGCTATGAATCGAAGCTCACCGCTATGGATGCGGGCGTTGCGGACGACCCCGGGTGAGCGGGTGTCGATCCCGTAGCGGCCGGTGTTGCGCTCGTCGTGACGAGAGGACCACCACTGGTCGGCGGAAGCGCGGCCGGGAGTGTTCCAGACCATCACGTAGCCCTCTCGGGTCGTGATCGCGACCTCGTTGCGCCCGTCGCCGTTGATGTCGCCGACGCTGGGGCCGAAGACCTGCCACCCGGTCATGAACTTGGGAAAGCCGCTGACCTGGCTGCCGCTGCCGGCGCTGTAGGCGTGCAGCGCTGAGCTGTCCCCGCCGATCAACAGGTCGGGCTGGCCGTCGCCGCTGACGTCGGCGATCGCCGGTGCGCCCAGGAAGTCGAGGCCCTGCAGCTTCGAGGGGAAGCCCGCCAGCGGAGATCCGGTGGAGGCGCCATAGGCACGGGCATAGCTGACAATCGGCAATCCGCTCCCGGGCAGCAGAAGCCCGGCGGCCACCGATGCTGCGCCGCTGCCCGGCTCGGTGTAGGCGAGGCCGCCGCCGAAGTTGCCGAATGCGCCCGAGGTCGTGAAGTTGACCGGGATGTCGGTGGGCAGGTTGCCCTGCAGGACCTGCTGGATCGTGGCCAGGCTGCCGACCACGCCGGCAAACGAGATCAGCGGGTTGGGCCCGTAGACGGTGCGCTCGGAGCCGTCGGGGTTGTACAGCGAGGTCGGACTGAAGATCCCCGCGGCGCTTGCGATCTCGGTCTTCCCGTCCCCGGTCACGTCGGCGGTGACCGGGTCCATGACTCCCTCGGTGATGAACTCCTGGGCGGAGCCGTAGTAGAAGGCGAGCGCCACTCCGGAGATCAAAAAGCCAGGCACGCGGCTGCCGTCGGAGTTGTAGGCGACTATGTTCGAGCGTCCGCCGAAGGGTGCCTGCAGGCCAGCGCCGGGGGTGAATGAGAACTGGGTGCGCTGCACGAGCTCGGGCGCCGGGTCGTTGTCGAGCTGGGCGAGCGCCGGCGGCAGGTCGAGCTTGTGGTCGTTGATCAGCACCTGCCCGGCGGGGGGTGTCGCGCCGGGCGGCAGCGTCACCTCGACCGGCCAGCCGGCCAGGTTCTGCCCGTCGGGCTTCCAGCCGTGGATGCGCCCGTCCCAGCCGGACTGGATGATCTCCAGCGTGCCGTCACCGTTGAGGTCGCCCAGGACCGGGGGCGCCGTGGCGCCCATGATCGGCGGGCGGGTGAATGGCGAGTTGGGCCGCGGGATCGCCGGCTTCGTGACCCCGGTGTTCAGTGGATTGGGCCAGCCCGGGCGGCGGTGCCCGTGCGAGTCCCACACATAGACGTTGCCGGCGCTGCTGGTGCCGGCGATCCACTGGTTGCCGTTGTGGTCGAGGTCGCCGACGGCGAGGTTGGTGAACAGCGGCTCGTGGCCGGGATTGACTCCCCGGTGGGCTCGCGTCACCTGGGTGCGGTTGGTGAAGACCGGGAAGCCGGGCAGCTCTCGGCCATGTCCGTTGAGCGCATGCACGCGGCCGTCGGAGTCGCCGAAGATAAGCGCCTCGGAGCCGGTGCCCTGGAGGTCGGCGAGCACCGGCTGGCTCTCGCCCCCGGGGCCGAGTTTGCGCGGGAAGCCGGCGCGCAGGCTGGGGTCATGGTGAACTGCGATCGAGCGCCGCTCCTCGCCCATGCGGCCCTGGGCGTCGAACACCCGGAGCCGGATCGTCACCGTGTAGGCCTCGCTTGTCTCCAGCTCCTTGCGCTGCGACAGCGTGTAGGCCTTGTTCCAGAACGAGGCCGGGATCTTGCTCAGCCGGATCGTCCCCAACTTGCCGTTGAAGACGTGTTTGCCGTGCTTCAGCTTTCCCTGACCGGCGGTGATGAAGTCGGAGTCGGCGGGCTCCGCACCGGGGGCGAACTGGACGCTCCAGCGGGCGCCTGAGGAGCGGGGATCGGCCACGTGCCCGGTCACCTTCACCTTCTTGCGCTTCGTCGGGTCGAAGAGCGCGTACCAGCGCGGCTTTTCGATCCACGCCTCGGGCGGGACGTTGTTCTGGGAGACCGCCTGCATCGCCTTGTAGACATTTGGGCGGCCGTAGCCGTACTGGAGGTCGAAGCCGGGCTTGGCCGGCCATGCGACCGGGGCGGGCACCGGCGCTGCGACATCGGAGGCGGTGGTGCGCAACACCTGGATCGCCTCGTCGGGGGTCAGCGGGGCCGAGATCCTGTGCTGGGCGGCCGCCTGCTTGCCGTATGCGAGCACCAGGGCCAGCACGCCGCCGACGGTAGGCGTCGACTCGGAGGTCGTGCCACCGGTGGTCGCGGCGGTGAAGAAATTGTGCGTGCCCCACGAGGTGTAGCCGGAGCGCGCCCGATAGGTGGTCGTCAGCGCGTTCTGCGTGGCGGCACTGCCGGGGATGAAGTCGACTCCGCTGCTGTTGGCGACCATGCCGTTGCCGGGCAGGACGTGCTGGTGAAACATCCCGCCCTGGTGGTCGGTCGAGTTGAAGTCGTTGGAAGCCTCGACCATCGCCGTGCCGTGGCGCCAAACGTAGTCGACCGCCTGGCTCATGAACGTGGAGTAACCGAGGTCGGCGGTGGTCGAGACCAGCACGTCGGCGTTCATGTCGGCCGCGTACATCCAGGCTTGCGCGAGGTCGTCGGTGCGGTCCAGCGCTTCGGCCCCCGCCTTGATCGGCAGCAGGCGACAGTCGGGGCAGACGCCCGCTCCCGCGAGGGCATTGTTGGTCTGGGCGCCCGCCTGCTCCATCTGTCCGTTGGCATGGTTGTAGGCAGAGTCCAAGGTGGCTGGGTCGTTCTGGTCGTTGTAGAAGTCCCAGCCGGAGATGTCGTCGACGTAGCCGTTGTGGTCGTTGTCGACGCCGTTTGAGAAGCGAACGATGATGTCCTCGGGATCGACGATGCCGTTGCCGTTGGAGTCGGGCGTGTCGGCGTAGTCCTTGGCGCTCAGCACGCCGTCGTTGACCGGGGTGGTCGGCGGGGGCAGCTCGCCGGCGTTGAGAAAGACCTTGTTGGCCAGCTCGGCCGGCTGGTGGCGCCAGTTGATCCCGCCCTCGATGTAGGCGATCGTCGTCTGCGGGTTGCCGGTCGTAAAGTCACGCCAGGCCTTGTCGACGAACATCCCCGCCGAGCCCTCGGGATCCTGGGCGTTGGGCGTGCACTGCGGGATCTTCGAGAACAGGTAGTGCTGCTGGTTGTCCCCGGCCTTGGTCAGGCAGGTGGTTGCAGGGAGGCCACTCTCGGCCGGCGCGAAGTCCGGGTCGTTCGGCGGGTCCTGCGGGAACGCCGCCCAAGCGGCGCCCGCGACCGCCAGCAACACCACGGTCACCACAACACCTATGCGTGCCATCCGCCGTCCCTGGCGGATCCTCTCCTTGCCCACGAGGCGGGAACCTATCGCACGCACGCTGGACCGGTGGCCGTTCCCTCTAAGCTCGCCCTAATTGTGCGTAGCCCCCAGATCGAGTTGTTGTGGTGGAGGGAGTGTCCCTCCTGGGAGCGCGCCCTGGCGATGCTGCGCGAGGAGATGGAGGCGGCCGGGCTCGACCCCGAATCGGTCGTGGTCACCGAGATCGAGACCGAGGGGGAGGCGGAGCGGACCGACTTTCCCGGCTCGCCGACGATCCGCATCGACAGCGTTGACTTCCAGCCGCCTGGCGGCGAGGCGCCGCGCGGCCTAACCTGCCGGGTCTATCGACTCCGGGATGGGCGAGCCTCGCCGCTTCCCGACCCCGAAGACCTGCGCGAGGCGCTGGCGAAAGCGAGAGATCGATGACAGAGAACGGAATTGAGATCGGCGATCTGGCACCGTCCTTCGAGCTTCCAAACGTCGATGGAGGGGCGCAATCGCTGGGCGAGCCCGGCGGCGCACCGGCGACCGTCGTCTACTGGACCTGCAACCACTGCCCCTACGCGCTCGCCTGGCACGATCGGCTGCTCGACGTGGCCCGCGACTATGCCGATCGCGACGTGCGCGTCCTTGCCGTCAACTCCAACGACGCCGAGCGCTACCCCCAGGACGGGCCGCAGGCGATGCGGGAACGGGTGCAGGCCGAAGGTGGCTGGCCGCATCCCTACCTGTTCGACGAGAGTCAGGACATTGCCCGCGCTTTCGGTGCCGAGCGCACGCCCGACGTCTTTGTCTTCGGCCCTGACCTTCAACTGCGCTACCGGGGCGCGCCCGACGCCGACTACGAGGACCCGGCGCAGAACGCCGCCTGGCTTCGCGAGGCCGTCGATGCGGTGCTCGAGGGCAGCGACCCGGACCCGGCAGAGACGGCGCCGGTCGGCTGCACGATCAAGTGGAAGTAGACGGTCGATGACGGGTCGGCGACGGCTCGTTCGCGTGCCCGCTTCCTCGGCCAACCTGGGGCCGGGCTACGACGTGATGGCCGCGGCCCTCGCCCTGCAGATGGAGGTCGAGGTCTCCGAGACCGGGGAGTTCTCGGTCGACGTCGGGGAGTTGGAGGTCTCGAGCGGGCGCGACAACCTGGTCGTGCGCGCGTTCGAAACCCTGCATTCCGCCGACGGGCTGCGCTTCAGCATCCGCAGCGACATCCCACTGGCCCGCGGTTTGGGCTCCAGCGCCGCGGCGATCGTCGCCGGCCTGGCCGCCGCCGATCACCTTTACGAGCTTGCCCTGAGCCCCGCCGAGCTGCTCGCGCGGGCCGCCGACCTGGAGGGCCACCCGGACAACGTCGCGGCGGCGATCCACGGCGGCTTCGTGATCTGCGGCGAGGACGCCGGCGCCCCGGTGGCCACTCGCTTCGATCCCCCCGAAGGCCTGGAAGCGGTGGCGGTGATCCCCGCCGAGGAGGTCGCGACGGAGGCGGCCCGCGACGCAATGCCAGACCAGGTGCCGCTCGCCGATGCGGTGGCCAACGTCGCCTCCGCGGCGCTGCTGGTGCTAGGGCTCCAGCAGGCCGACCTCAACCTGGTTGCGCGCGGTTTGCGTGACAGCATCCACCAGCCCCGCCGCCGCGAGCTCTACCCACGCTCGATGGAGCTGCTCGAGGCGGCGCCCGAAATCGGGGCGCTGGGGGCGACGATCTCCGGCGCCGGTCCGACATTGCTGGTCTGGACCACCTGGCAGGACACCGGCAAGGTGGTCGAGGAGCTGGAGCGCCGCTGCCTGGACTGGGCCGAGGTCCGCCGCCTGCCCTTCACCCCGCACGGGGTGGACGTCCCGGAGCTCTAACCGAAGCGCCCGCGGACATGGACTGGGTCGTTCAGATCGGGCTGGTGGAGTTGGCGGTCGGCGGGCTGCTCGGCTGGGCGATGGTCGCGCAGCTCGAATCGCCGCAATGGGTGAGACGCCTCGGGATCGTCGCGCCGCACCGGATCCGCCAGGTGCACCTCGACTACGTGATGATGGGGCTGATCTTGATCGCGGTCGGGCTCGCGGTGCCCGACTTGCCCGATCCGCTGGCCGCCTACCTGGTGTTCGGGACGGTCGTCAATCCGTTCCTTTTCGTGCCCCCGGCGTTTCGGCCCGACGTCCAGGAGCGGCTCTGGTACCGGACGCTGAGCGTGATCAGCTTCCTGGGCGTGAGCAGTGGCCTGGTCGCCGCCGCGATCGTCGGGCCCACATAATTGCGGCGGCTTCGCCGCCTGACATCCGTGTGCCGCGGGGCAACGCCGCGGCAAACATCAATTAATTGCGGCGGCTTCGCCGCCTGACATGCACCTGCCGGCGCCTAGTAACGGCGCCGGCCCTACATCAATCCCACCTGGCGCAGGATCGAGACCGAGTCGGAATAGACGTCCTTGCGCTTCACCAGCCCGTCCTCGAACGGGATCACGTCGAGCCCGTCCCAGCTCACCGTCTCCCCGGTCGGCTCGGCCTCCAGCTCGCCCCGGCGCATCGTCTTCGCGTGGGTCGCGGTAGCGGTCCACTCCTGGACCACCAGCCCGTCACGCACGTAGAGGCGCCGAGTCGAGAACTCGATGTCGGGCCAGGTCTCGAAGATCGCTCCGATGTGGCCCCGCACGTCCTCGCCGCTCGCCGACTCGCCCGCTGTGTGGTTGTCGAACACCATGTCGCGGGCGTGCATCGACATGATCGCGTCGAGGTCGTGGCCGTTCCAGGCCTCGTTGTAACGGTCGATCGTCTCCTTCAGCGCCTGCGGTGCGTCCTTGTCACCCATCTCCATCCTCTCTTTGGCTCGGTGGCGATAATCCTTCCATTCCGAGCGACGAGAGGAGACTGATGACGGAGGGCGACGGCTACACGATTCTCAACCGCAGCGAGTTCGAGCAGATGGAGGGCTCCGGCGAGTGCAGCTGGGGGCTGGCGCGCAAGTCGCTCGGGGTCGGCGCCTTCGGGATGAACATGGTCGAGATCGGGCCCGGCGGGCAGATCCCCGAGCACGACGAGAGCCAGCGCGACCACGAGGAGGTCTTCATCGTCTGGGAGGGCGACGGCACCGCGGTGATCGACGGCACCGAGTCCGAGGCGCCGGCCGGTACCTTCGTGCGCATCTCTCCGGAGGTGCGGCGGACGATCCGCAACGACGGGGACAGCAAGGTTCAGGTGCTGATCGTCTCGGCTCCGCGCTCCAGCGGCTACGAGCCGATGGGTTGGGGCTAATGATTGGCCGCGGCGTTGCGCCGCGGCACATGCATGTCAGGCGCCGAAGGCGCCGCAATTTAGGCAGGCGTTAGGTCGGCCGCCATCGCCTCGACCCGCTCGCGCTGCTCCGGCATCTCCAGCCGCTCAAAGATCTCCGCCGCCAGCCGCAGGTAGTCGACGCCGCGGTCCGGGCGGTAGTCGAGGATCGGGATCGCCCGCTCGGACGATTCGGCATACGCGATCGAGCGGCGGATCACGGTCTCGAAGGTGGGCGGAAAGTGCTGCTTGAGTGTCTGCAGCGTCTCGCGCGCGTGCCTGGTGCGCATGTTGGCGATGTTGAGCACCACCCCCAGCACGTCGAGCTCCGGATTGAGGTTCTCGCTCGCCAGCGCGACGACCTCCAGCGCCTGCTCGACTCCCTGTAGCGAGAAGTACTCGGCTTCGGCGCTGAGCAGCGCCCAGTCGGCGGCGACGAGGGCGTTGACAGTGAGCAGGCCGAGGGTCGGGGGGCAGTCGATGAGGATCGCGTCGTAGCGGCGCTTCGACTCGCGCAGCGCATTCCGCATCGTCAGCTCGCGGCCCATCTTGCCGGAGAGGACCAGCTCCGCCTCGGCGAGCCCGAGGTTGGCGGGAATGACCCCGTCGTGGATCGCGTCCACCGCCTTCGCCTGCCCGGTCAGCACCTCGCCGAGCGTCGGCTGCGCCTCGGGGTCGGTGTCGAAATAGTCGGAGAGGTTGCCCTGCGGATCACCGTCGACAGCCAGCGTGCTGAGCCCGACGCGCCCGAAGATGTCGGCCAGCGAGCGGGTCATCGTGGTCTTCCCGGTGCCGCCCTTCTGGGAGAGGATCGCGATCGTCAGCGCCACGCGGCGACTCTAACCGGGTGTTCGAGTGACTGCATGACAAACGCCGATTTGGCCGCTAGGGTGGCCCCGCGCGTCGGTGCCTCGTCCTGCTATTCGCGGCCTCGTTCGTCTTCCTGCTCGGATGTGGAGGTGGCGGCTCGGACCAGACCAGTCTGGACCGCGAGCTGTCCTATCTGCCCAAGGACGTGACCACCGTTGTCGTGGTCTCGACCGACGTCAGCAGCAAGCCATTCAAGGATGCCGGCCATTCGCTGGTGCCGGCGGTCACCGACCAGCCACCGGGGGACATCGAGGAGCTCCTGAGCCGGGCGGTCGACTCGGGATCGGACCTCTCCTACGACGCCGAGGTTGCACCGCTGCTCGGCAACCCGATCGTGATCGGCACCTCGGACCCCGAGGGCCTGGTCACGCAGGGGATCAGCTCGTTCGGGGGCCCTGACTTCGTGGTGACGTTCGAGACCGATACCGGCAAAGTGCGCGACCTGCTCGATCAATTCTCCAGTGCGGTCGAGAAGCAGGGCCAGGAGGAGGGCGCTGACATTTACAGCGACCAAGGCGGCTCGTTCTGGCTCGGGCTCGACGGCGACGTCGCCGTCGTGACCGGCGAGCGGGGGGACCTGCTGGACGCGCTCGCCCAGGCCAATGGCGGTGATGGGTTCACCGAGACCGATTTCAACAAGGCGCTCGAGGGCCTCCCGAAGGATGCCCCGGTGCGGGCTTACGCCGACGTCAGCCGCCTGCGGGAGATCCCACAGGTGCGGCCGCTGACCAAGCTTCCCTGGTTCGACGCGTTGCGCACCGCCGGAGCTTCGCTGACCGTGAGCGGCAAGTCGGTCGTCGCCGATGGGGTGGCCAACACCGATCCGAAGGGTCTCAGCCCGACCGACCTGCCGCTGCCGCCCGGTGACAACACCCCAGAGATCGTGCGCGAGAAGGGGAAGATCTCCGGCGCCAGCATCAATCAGAGCCAAACAACGGCGTTCCTGCTCAAGGCGTTGCAGGTGGCGTTCCCCGACTCGCAGTTCGTCCAGGACGTCAAGCGCGTGGAGCGACACCTGAAGATCGACTTCGAGCGCCAGGTACTGAGGCAGTTCAACGGGCCCAGTGCCTCGGTGCTGAAGCTGCCCGAGCCGCAGCCACCGGTGCTGTATGGGCCGACCGGCCCGACGGTGCCGACCCCGCCCCCGGAGGGCGAGTTCGCCGCCCGTAGCAAGGTCAGCGATCCCGCCCGCCTGGCTGGCGTCATGAGCAGCCTGGCTCGGGACCTTGGGCCCCTGGTCGAAGACCTCCAGGGTCTGCAATCCGAGGGACTCGCGGCGCTTTTCCTCGTCGCACCGGACGCGCCGATCAGCCCCGGGGTCCTGCCACCTGGGCCGATCAACGTGGAGACGATCCCCGGCCAGCACGGCTTTTACCGAATCTCCGGCCTCGCGGCGGGGGTGCCATATGGGGCTCCGACGCCGGTGCCCGACCAGGTCGTCTTCGGCCTCGTCGGCGATCAGTTCGTCGTCGGTTCCAACCTGCGGCTGGCGAAGCAGATTGCCCACGCCAAGTCCACACCTGCGGAAGGGGTCAGTGGCGCAAGCGTCCTGGAGGCGGACCTTTCAACGCTCGAGTCCGGGAGCGACAACTTCCTGGTGGGTGTTCCCGGCACGGTCAGCGCATCGCTGCAGGCGAGCCTCTCGCAGCTGCGCGGTGAGCTTCGGATCAAGCTGCGCTGAGCGCCGGTCACCCGCAAATTGCGGCTTTCTGAGGCAGATCGGCCCGGGTTGGCCGCCGCCCCGCGAGCCTATACTGTGCCCCCCCTGCAACCCCGTCGCGTGCCCGCTCGAAGAAGGCGCGGAACCCGGAGGTATCAGTGGCACCTACCCAGTCTCGTCAGCGCTTCTCGCCGGAGCGCGCCTACCGTCCCCGTGTCTCGCCACCGAGCGTCGAGGACAAGGACGCTTGTGCGATCTATGCATCCGTCCGGCGCGACGCCACTCCCAGCCACGCCCCGCTCGAGCTGGCGATCAGCTCGCTTCAGAAGATGCTCCACCGGGCCGGGAACGTGGACGGCGAGGGCGACGGCTGCGGCCTCCTGGTCGACATCCCGCGCCGCATCTGGGCCGAGGAGGTGCGCTCCGGAGGTCACAACCCGGCGCTGACGCTCGACGACGCGTTCGCCGTCGGCCACTTCTTCGTCGAGCGCTCGCAGGATCTCGAGCGGGTCAAGCACGGCGCCCGGGAGATCCTCGGCCAGGGCGGCTTCCGCATCCTCGCCGAGCGCACAGGCGCCGTCGAGTCGCCGGCGCTGGGCTCGACCGCGCGCGAGGAAGAGCCGCACTTCTGGCAGGTGGCGGGATTGGTCGCCGATGCGGAGCGTCGCAACCACGTGCTCTTCGACCTGATGATCGAGCTGGAGCGAAAGCTCGGCATCCACATTCCCTCGTTTTCGGCCTCGACCTGCGTCTACAAGGTGATGGGTGCGCCCTCGGTGCTGGGTGGGTACTACCCCGACCTGCACGACGAGCGCTTCGAGACGATCGGCTGCTTCGGGCACAACCGCTACTCGACCAACACCTGGCCCTCGTTCAGGCGTGTGCAGCCATTCTCGATCCTCGGCCACAACGGCGAGATCAACACGATCACCCAGCTGCGCCAGGAGGCGAAGATGCTCGGCGTTCCGATCGATCCGGGCAACTCGGACTCGCAGGACCTCAACCGCACGATCGACACCCTGGTGCGTCGCGGCGGGCTCAGCCTCGCCGAGGCGATGGAGATGGTGGTGCCCCCGATCGTCGACGAGATCCGCGGCCTCCCGGCGGAGCTGCACAGCTTCTACATGTACCTGCGACAGGCCATGGGCCCCTTCGCCCAGGGCCCGGTGGCGCTGATCGCCCGCCACCAGGACGAGTGCGTGTTCTCGGCCGACGCGCTGGGCCTGCGCCCGCTGTGGCAGATCGAGACGGCCGATGACTTCGTGTTCAGCTCCGAGCCCGGCGTCGTCTCGGTCCACGACATGGTCGCCGAGCCGAAGCCGCTGGCACCGGGCGAGAAGGCACTGATGCTGATCGACCGCGAGCGAAAGCAGAGCGTGCTGCACCCCCACGATCAGATGCAGCGGCTGGTCCGCGATCGCTGGCTGGAGCGGACCGGCGATACCGAGTTCGCGTCCTACGACCGGGCGTTGGAGACCGGCGGCCCGCTGGAGGGCGAGGAGATCCCCGGCTACGCCGAGGCGGGGCCGGAGGAGCCGGTCAAGGTCGAGGACCGAGTCCTGGCCGGGTTCGGCTGGCAGCGCGACGACGTCAAGCTGGTCCAGCAGATGGCCTCCAACGGGGCCGAGCCGATCGGCTCGCTGGGCTACGACGGCCCGCTCGCGGCGCTCTCGCCAGAGCGCCAGAATCTCGCCGACTACTTCAAGGAGACGGTGGCGGTGGTCACCAACCCGGCGATCGACCGCGAACGCGAGATCGAGCACTTCTCGCCCCGCGCCGTGTTCGGCCGCCGTCCCTCGATCTCGGCGCCGGGCGAGGACACTGCGACGGTCGAGACCTCGTTCCCGGTAATCCTCGGCGGCCACCACGACATGGCCCCGCTATCCGACAGCACCTATCGCAGGATCGCGCGCGAGCACAAGACCTATCTGCTCGAGGACCTCTGGGAGCAGTTCAGGGGCCGCACCGCGGCCGTCGACATCTCGCTGCTCGAGTCGGAGACCACCAAGGGCGCGATCGAGCGCCTCAAGCAGGAGGCCGTGAAGGCGGTCCGCCACGGCGCCGAGCTGCTCGTGCTCACCGACCGCACCGTCTACGACGGCGAGCGCCGCTACGTCGATCCGCACCTCGCCGTCTCCGCCGTCGATCAGGCGCTGAAGCAGTTCAAGGTCGAGCCCGACGAGGAGAACCTGCGCCGGCGCTGCGCGATCGTTCTGCGCTCTGCGGCGCTGCGCAACGTCCACGACGTGATGCTCGGGCTGGGGCTCGGCGCCAACGGAGTCTGCCCGTACGTGATGGTCGAAGTGATCTGCGTCGAGGACTACGAGGACGACGTCTCCAACCTGGCCAGCGCGCTGCGCAAGGGCATCGAAAAGGTGATCTCGACGATCGGCATCCACGAGGTGCGCGGCTACGCGCGCTCGTTCTCCTCGATCGGCGTGAAGCCGGAACTGGCCGAGATCTTCCAGACCGAGGCGTTCGCGGCCTCAGAGAAGGGCGGGGTCGGCTTCTCCGATCTCGACGGCGAGGCCGGTCAGCGCCAGCGCGTGCTGGCTGGCGAGGAGGAGGCCAAGCCCGCCAAGACCTTCCGCTTCTATCCCAAGGTCTACAAGGCGGCCGTCGCGACCGCCAACGGCTCGGGGCCCTACGAGGAGTACTCGCAGAAGGTGCGCGACCTCGAGAAGGAGCACCCGATCTCGATGCGTCACATCATGGCCGTGAAGGGCGATCGGGAGCCGATCGAGCCGGATGCGGTCGACGCGAGCGTCGGCCACCACGACTACCCGGTGGTGATCTCCTCGATGAGCTTCGGTTCGCAGTCCGAGCCCGCCTTCCGCGCCTACGCCGCTGCGGCGAAGGCGATCAACATCCTCTGCATCAACGGCGAGGGTGGCGAGATTCAGGACATGTACGGGGAATACCGCAAGTGGCGCGGTCAGCAGGTCGCGTCGGGCCGCTTCGGGGTCTCGGCCGAGATGCTCAACTCCTCCTATGTCGCCGAGATCAAGATCGGCCAGGGCGCCAAGCCCGGCGAGGGCGGACACCTGCCGGGCAAGAAGGTTTCCGAGAAGGTCGCCGCGGCCCGCAACGCCTCCGCCGGCACCGACCTGATCTCACCCTCCAACAACCACGACCTCTACTCGATCGAGGACCTCGCCGAGCTGATCGACGAGCTGAAGACCGTCAACCCCGACCTGCGGGTGTCGGTCAAGGTCCCGGTGGTGCCGAACGTGGGCACGATCGGGCTCGGGATCGCTAAGGCCGGCGCCGACATCATCACCCTCTCGGGATTCGAGGGGGGCACCGGCGCGGCCCGCCAGCACGCCCTGCGCCACGTCGGCCTTCCCTCGGACATCGGCACCCGCGCAGTGCACCGGGCGCTGATGGAGGCCGGGATCCGCAACCGGGTCGAGATCTGGGCCGACGGCGGCTACCGCCACGCCCACGACGTCGTGAAGCTGCACTGCATGGGCGCCAACCGGGTCGCCTTCGGCACCCTGGCGATGGTCTCGCTCGGCTGCACGATCTGCCGCGGCTGCCAGCTCGACACCTGCCACGTCGGGATCGCGACCCAGATCGAGACCGTCGAGCAGGCCCAGGAGCACGGGCTGAAGAAGTTCACCCCGCAGGAGGTCGACAACGCGGCGGAGAACTGCGCCCGCTTCTTCTCGGCGATGGGCGAGGAGGTCAAGGAGGTCGTCGCCTCTCTGGGCTACGAGCGCGCCCAGGACCTGGTCGGCCGCTACGACCTGCTGGAGCAGATCTCCCACCAGGAGCGGCTCGACCTCACCGAGCTGATCACCCCGCTGGAGGAGTACCTCGACCTCGAGCCGATCGATCTCCCGGTCGCCGAGGAGGTGATGGCCGAGGCGCGTGCGGAGGCCGGCTTGGTGGTCTCGCGGCCGATTCGAATGGTGCCCAAGCAGGCCTCGGCGCAGATCGCATCGCTCGCCCAGGACGTCTGCTCGGGCAAGGCGGTCCACCAGGAGTTCCCGCGTCCCACTGACGCCAACGACCGCGTCTTGGGCACCGAGCTTTCGGGTGCGATATCGCGGGCCCGCATCTTCGATGGCGGTCCGGAGTCATCCGACGACGTGCTGGCGGAGCTGAGCTTCAACGGCGGCTCGGTCGCCGGCCAGGGGTTCGGAGCCTTCAACGCCTACGGCGTCGTCTGCCGGGTCGAGGGCGGGGCACAGGACGGCGTCGGCAAGGGGATGCTGGGCGGGACCGTCTCGATCCTCAAGGGCAAGGGCGCGAAGGGCCAGCGGGTCAACGGCTCGGTCGGCAAGTCGTTCGCCTACGGGGCCCAGCGGGGCCGCCTTTTCGTGCAGGGCTCGGCCGACTCGCGCTTCTGCATCCGGCTGTCCGGAGCCGACATCGTCCTCGGCGGTGAGCCGGCTGAGCCGATCGACGACTCGCGAGGCTGCATCGTCGATCGCGCCAACGCGAAGGGCTTTGCCTTCGAGTACATGACCTCGGGCCGGGCCGTGGTTCTCGGCGACATCGGCCCCTGGGCCTGCGCCGGGATGACCGGCGGGCGGGTCTACGTGCGGATCAACGCCTTCGGGCTCGATCGCGAGGCGATCGAGCGGCGGCTGGGGGAGGGTGCCCTGGTCGAGCTGGAGGAGCTCGACGCAGAGGGTCAGCTCGACCTCGAGGACCTGCTCGGCCACTACGCCGAGGAGCTGCGGGTCACCGACCAGGACTCAGAGGCCGACCGCGTGCTCGAGCTTGCGGCCTCGGCCAAGGACAACTTCCTGCAGGTCGTGCCGCACCGGGTCCAGGCGGACCCTTCGATCTCGACCGAGTAGGGCGAAAGACCCAGCTCAGCCGGTCGCCGACTGCTCGCCGATCGCGCGAATGTCGCGCACGAGCTCGTCGAGCAAATGCTCGGTATCCGTGCGCACCTTGGCGGTGCCGTCACGAATCGCTTCCTCGGCGGCCTGATTGAGGCGTTGCTGCGCCTCGGCCGCCTGCTTTGCCATTTCGGCGCGCTGGCGCTCGGTCTCCGCTCGCAGGGCCGTCACCGCCTCGTTCACCTGCGCCTGGGCGATGTCCTTCTCCTCTCGCTCTTCGCGGCGGTCGCGGCGCATCGCCTTGCGCGACAGCTTCTCGGCGGCCCTCTTCTCCTGCTCGGTCAGGGCCGCCGCCACCTTGCGGCCCTCCTGAAGGACCTGGGCCGCCGCCGCCTCGGTCGTCTTCGCGAGGTTGCTGCGCAGGGTCGCGGCCTCGCCGTCGAGCGCCGCCTTCGCCTCCTCGCCGATGTCAACGGTCGCCGCTTTGACCGTCCCGATGATTCGTTGCTCGGCCGCGCGCGAGCTTTCCTCGATCGTGGTGCGAAGCCTTTCGTCGGCCTCCTTCGTGGCCGTTTCGCTGGCCGAGCGGAACTGGGCCAGGGCCGCCTTCAGCTGCATCTCGGCGCTCGCCTTCAACCGCTGTTCGCTCTCGCTTTGCAGCCGGGCTGCCGCCTCGCCCAGAGTGCGGTTGAGCTGCTCCTGGGCTTGACCCTCGAGTTGCTCGCGTGTCGCCGACGCCTGTTGGCCGACCTGCTTGCCGAGCGCCTCGTGGGCGGCGTCGGTGCTCTGCTTGACCTGGGCATCCAGGCGGGCGGTGAGCGCCTGCTCGAGCTGGGCCTGCATCCGCGGCGTCGCTTTGGCGACCGCCGCCTGAGTCGCCTGCGCGGTCCGCTCCTCCACGCTGGCGGCGAGACGCTGCTCGGCGGCGCCAAATCGCTCCTCGGCCGCCGATTGGATCTGCTTGACCGCGGCCTGTGCATGCGCACCCGAGGTCTCCCGGAGGCGTTCCTCGATCGCCTCGGCGGCCGCCTTCAGCTCCGCCTGGAGCGAGCTGGTGGTCGCCGCGGTGGCCTCTGAGAGCTTCGCGTCCACGCGGGCGGTAAGCGCCTGCTCCAGCTCGGCCCGCAGCTGCGGTAATGCACGCCCAACCTCGGACCTGGACTGCTCGGCGGTTTGCTCCTCAACGCTTGCGGCGAGTCGCTGTTCTGCGGCGATCAGCCGCTGCGCGACCTCCTCTCCGATGCGCCGGACCTCTGTCCCCGCGCGCGCAGCCGAAGCCTGCTGAAGACGCTTCTCGATCGCCTGGGTCGCCGCGTTGAGCTCTGCCTGCAGGGAATCGTTGATCGCCGCGGTGCTCTGTGAGAGCTTCGCCTCCAGGCGCGCGGTCAGCGCCTGCTCGAGCTGGGCCTGCAGCGAGGGCGCCGCCCTGGAGACCTCCTCCTTGGCCGCCTCCGCGGTTTGCTCCTCGATCGCGCCGCGCAGTCGCTCTTCGGCGCCGGTCAGCCGCTGCTCGGCGGCCGCTCGAATCTGGCCCGCGGTCTCCTCGGCGCTGGCCTGGATCCGCTTGATCTCCTCGGCGGTGCGGGCCTGGCTGGACTCGAGCAGTCGCTTCTCCAGGTTCGGTATCGCCACCGACAGCTGGTCATTCAAGGCTTCGGTGGTTGCGGCGGAGCGCTGCGCGAGGTCGGCGTCGATCCGTGCGGTCATCGCCTGCTCCAGATCCGACTGCATCTGCCGTGCCGTTCGCGCTACCTCTGCCTGGCTCGCTTCGGCGGAGGCCTGCTCGGCTCTCTGCTTCGCTTCCGAGGAGGCCTGCTCGGCGGCCGCCTTGGTCGTGGCCCTCACCTCGGCGGTCAGCCGCCCCATCTCAGCCTCGATCCTTTGACGGGCCGATTCATGCAGGGTCTCCTCGAGCCCCTTTACGGCGGTCGACAGCTCGGCCCGCATACGCTCGTTCTCGCTCAGCAGCAACTGCTGGACGTCCGAGCGCGCTTGCTCGGCCTGCGCCCGAATCTGGCGGCGCGCGTCCTCGAACGGAGAGCCGACGCCTGACGGGTCCGCCGTCACCGGCGCCTGAGGCGGCGCTGCGCTAGGCCCTTCGTCGGAGGCCTCGTCGCCCGCTCGAGAAGCGAATGGTGGCGGAGCCGATGGGGTCTTGTCAGGGCCCGACTGTTGGTCGGGGGACTGCTGTTCGTCGTGAGCCAATTTCGGGTCCGGGCTTTCGAGGCCGCCAGCGATTAACCAATGCTATGCCCGCGCCCAGCGGAAAGAAAACCGGCTCCGCTCGCAGGTGCTTCAGACCTCGATGACGTAGAGGTGATAGCGACCGATCGTAAGCTCGTCCCCGTCCAGCAGTCTGCCCCAATCGACCGTCTCCCCGTTTACGAACAGCCCGTTGAGACTGCGGTCGTCGAGCACGCGCAGTGGCTTTTGGCCCTCCCAGACGATCAGTGCGTGGCGGCGCGACACGGTCGGGTCGTCGAGCCGGATGTCCGCGGTGACGCTGCGGCCGATCCTGGTCCAGCCGCGCTCGAGGGGGAAGGTCTGAAGCTCGTCGTCTTGGAAGACGAGATAGCGGCCGGGGGCGTCGAGCGCGTCTCGCGCAGCCTGAAGCCAAGCCGGTGCGGACGGTTGCGCGGCGACCGGGAACTCGGTCGTGGTGGGCTGATCGCCCGTGCTTTCGAAGATCGACGCGCGCCGGAAACTCTCGCTTCCGCAGCGCGGGCATTCGGGAATCTCGTCCTGAGCTTCGAGCGAGACCTGTGAGCCGCAATCGGTGCAGGAAAAGGTTCCGGCCCCGGGCGCGGCGCCGGCCTCGTGAAACTCACTAGCGGCGCCGATCAACAGTTCGTTTCCTCTCCGATCCTGCGTCGATGCTATCGCGCCTCGATATTCAGTAGTAACCGCGATGGACGAATTAGCCGCAACGTCCAAGGAAATCGCCCTCGGGCGGTGATTTCGGCCTTTTTGCGCTGAATTTTGCTGCGGATAGCGCTAGTGGGCGGCTACGGGATCGGGCCGCTGTGGCGCCGGGACCGGCCATGCGCGGCGCACGTTGGCGGCGCCCGCGGTGCTCCGGATGCGCTCGCGGCGCACGACCTCGCCGAGTACGTCGGCGCGTGGACGCTCGAGGCACAGTTCGCAGACGGCCGATTCGCGCCGCCCCGCAGTCATCACGACGATTTCCTCGCCGATCAATGGCGTCCGGGTGCAGACCGAGCAGCGCGTGAATTCGTCCATGGGGTCCGGTTCGGCGCAAACACGCCCCCTCCTGCCCGGAGTCGAGGGGCGCTGCACTCAGTGGCCGTACCTGCGGGCACGACCACCTAGAATCGCCCGCCGATGGGCCCGGTCAATGCCGAGGTTGCGATAGACGTGCCGCGGGAGGTCGCGTTCGATTTCGTCGGCGACCTCGCAAATCGCCCTGCCTTCACCGATCACTTCGTCAGCGACTTCCACCTGCTGCGGCTGGAGTCGAGCGGGGTCGGGGCCGGCGCCCGCTTTCGCTTCTTCGCCCCGCCGCAGGCGATCTGGATGGACACCACGATCGTCGAGCTCGAGCGTACACAGCGGATATCGGAGCGGGGAAACGGTGGGCGCTGGAATCGCATCCCCTCGGCCACGGAATGGGAGTTGATAGCCGGGCCGGGCCCGCTGACCACGGTTCGGGTCACCTATTGGACCGAGCCCGGAAACTCGCTCGATCGCCTCAAGGAGGTGATCGGGGGCGCCTCGATCTGGTACGGCCGCGACTGGGCCACGGCGCTGCGGCGGCTGCGCGACCTGCTGGAGTCCAAGGGGCGGGACGGGCGCCCGGCCATGTCCGGCGGCAGCGGTTACTCGACACCGGTCCACCGATAGCGGTCCACTAATAGACTGCCGCCGGCGATGAAGACTCGCCGCCTTCTCCGACTTCTGCCCGCCCTGGCCGTCCTCGCGCTCTCCGCGGCGCTCGTCGCCTGCAACACCTCCGAGGACAAGCGGGACCTCAGCGAGGGGCAACCGGTGCAACTGGGCGACCTCCAATACAACATCGTGTTCTCCCGCTTTCTGAACCCGAACGACGTCGAGGACCACGAGTACCTGGTCGGACAGCCGGCCCCGAAGCCGGACCAGCTCTACCTCGGCGTCTTCGTCCAGATCCTCAACAAGAACAAGAACAGCCCCGTGACCGTCCCCTCGGGCTGGACGATCACCGAC
>JBBQNM010000029.1:0-28401 GCA_038329895.1 Solirubrobacterales bacterium
GTCGTGCCCGCAGAGCTCCTTGGCGCGCTCGAGCCGATAGCGGACCGTGTGGCGATGGGTGAACAGCTGCTTCGCGGTCGCCGCCACGTTTCCGTCGTTCTCCAGGTAGGTCTCGATCGTCGTCACGAGCTCGGTCTCGTACTGGTCGTCGTAAGCCGACAGGGGCTCAATCGTCTCGGCGTAGAACCGCTCCAGCTCGCCCGGGTCTTCGCTCATCGCGGGAAGCAGCAGCCGGTAGGCGCCCGTGTCCTCGAACGCGAGGAGCATGCTGCCCTCCGCCTCGCCGACGTTGACCGCCAGCCGCGCCTCGTTGCCTGCTCGGTAGAGGTCGACCGGGTCGGAGGCACGGCGGCTGCGTCCGATCGTGAGGTGAAATCCCGAGAGACTCTCGGCCAATTCAAGCTCCAGCTTCGCGGCGGCGCGATCCAGTCGCACATCGTCCTCGGCGGGCACGATCAGGGACACCTCGGCCGAGTCGCCGCCGTCGAGGCAGGCCAGGCAACCGCGGACCGCCGAACGCAGCCCCCGCAACGCCAGCGTCAACACCCGGACCCGCCACTCTCCCGCCTGGGCGGCCCGCGGCGCCGCCCGCAGGATCAGCACCCCGGCTCCGCCCTCGAGGTCGGTGCCGAGCTCGGCGGCGCGAGCGAGGATGTCGCCGCGATCGGTCACCTCGCGGTTCAGCAGCGCCCGCACGAACCCCGCCGCCGCCTCCTCGCTCGCCCATTCGGGAGAACGGGCCCGCTCCAGCTCCAAGGCGAGCATGGTCGAGACCATGCGGGCAATCGCCGCGTCGGGTGTCGCGGAGGCGCGGTAGCGCAGCTCGCCCACCGGCGCGTCGGCGACCCGCAACTCGACCGAGATCACCCCCTCGCCCCCGGCCAGCAGCTTCTCCTCCTGGTCGGGAGCCGCGCCGGCGACCGCCAGCACGGCACTGGAGCGATCGATCAGCGCCACCGAGGCGCCGAGGATCTTGGAGGCCGCCCGCGCCACGGCCGGCAGGCCAGCGCCTGACTCGACCGCCTCGGCGAGCGCGTCCAGGGATCCCTCTCCTGCCCTCTTTGCAGGCTCTTTCCGTGTGTCTCGGGCTGCGGGCACCCGGGAATTATGGCTGCCGATGCAAGCCAGGCGTAAGTCACGCCCGCGGAGCTAGGGCACCGCGTTGACGAGGTCGTTGGAGTAGTAGAAGACCATGAGGCCGATCACACTCCCGACCACCACCATCGTCGTGAGCACGAACAGCGACATGAAGCCGGCCGCGACCTTCTCCCAGGCTCGGCCGTAGGAATCGACCGCTGGGACCAGGATCAGGCCGACGAATGCGGCCAGGCTGACCGCCCCCGCGGCGATGAAGCCCAGCGGGTAGTTGTCGACCAGAAACTTCCAGAGCTGGAAGAGCTCGTCAGGTCCGAGTTTCGCCAACAGCACCGCGACCATTCTGTCGCAACTGCACCGCGACGAGGGCAACAAGCGCACAGAGCGTGTAGGCGGTGACGCCGAGCGCCCAACCGGCGCTTACGTCGCTGAGGTAGTGGACGTGCAGGTAGACGCGCGAGAGACCGACCAGCGCGGTGAGCGCGATCCCCGCCACGACAAGAGCCGTGGCCCGGGCCATGCCCGGCCGCAGCCGCACGGCCACGGTCACCGCCCCCCATAGGTAGATGACCGAATGGGCGGCATGGCCGCTGGGGAACGAGGACCCGGGGGCCGCGGTCAGCCCGCCCCCGGGCCGCGGCCGGTCGACGGCGTCCTTGAGGTCGTTGACGCCCAAGAGGACGATCAGCGTCCCGACGACCAGGACCCAGAACTCGGGCCAGCGACGCGCCGCGGCGAGCGCTATCGCGCAGGCCAGGGCCAGCGGAATCACGACCCCTGCGGAGCCGAGGGCCGTGACCAGCTTCGCGAAGCTGGTCAGCCAGCCCGTCTGGATGCTCTCGACGACGTTGAGCGCCGTCACGTCGCCCGCGGTCGGGCCCGGGTCGTTGCTAATCACCACTGTGTAGGAGACGAGCACGAAGAGGGCGACCGCGAGCACTGCAAGCAGGGTCGTGAACTCGAGGCCAAACGTGCCACCGGGCGTCAACCGAGCCCAGAGGAAGCTCGCCGGAGGGCGCAGGCGGCGGCCCAAGGCGACCAGCCAGCGAGTCGGCCAGTGGGCGTTCATCCACGCAACGGTGCGCTGGCGGTTGCGCGGAACCCGCAGGAAACGCACCGCGACGACGGTCCCGACCAGGACGACGATCAGGGTCGCGAGCAGGAACGCGCCCCGCCCCGCGTACCTGGCGGCGGTGTCGATGCTGCGCGAGAAGAAATAGCCGATCAGGATGTGGGCGGCCGACCAAAGCCCGCAGCCGAGGATGCTGTAGGGCACGAACGCCCGATAGCGCATCCCGGAGCTGCCGGCCACGAACGGGGCGAGCGCCCGCACCAGGCTGATGAAGCGGCCGATCAGGATCGTCTTGCCGCCGTGGCGGCCGAAGTAACCCTCGACCTGCGCGAAGCGCTCGTTGCTGATCCCCACCGCGGGCCCGCGCCGCAGCACGAAATCGCGGCCCAGCCGGCGGCCGATGAAGAAGCTGGTCGTGTCACCGGCCCAGGCCGAGAACCAGGCGATCGCCAGCAGCAGGTAGATGCTGATCGCGCCCTGCCCGGCTACCGCCCCGCCGAGCAGCATCACCGTCTCCCCGGGCACCACCAGACCCACGAACGCGCCCGTCTCCAGGAAGGCGAACAGACCGACCAGCAGGTAGGTCCAGGCGCCAAGGGCGCTGGAGACGTCCTGGAGCACCTTCTGGAGGTCGTCGTGGGGAAGGACCCGGTTGACGACCACCCAGAAGGCGATCACCGCCAGCACGGCGACGCCGATCCCCACCCTCCGCCCGCGCTTGGTCTCCGGAAGCCTCACGGCGCTCCCGGCGTGCAGACGATCGCCGCCGGCCCCAACTCGGAGGCGGCGGCCTCAGCCGACTCCCGGTCGACGAAGAGCCCGAAGGCCGTCGGGCCGGAGCCGCTGATCAGCGCCCGTGCAGCGCCGGCGGCCCGAAGCGCCTCCAGCGCGTCCCCGATCCGCGGGCGCAGCGCCAGCGCCGCCGGCTCGAGATCGTTGACGAGCAGCTGGGTGTAGTCGAGCGGGCTGGCGCCAGCGGCGACCGCATCGCGCAGGCGGTGCTCGAGCTCCTCGAGCTGGGAGACCTCGCGGCCGAGCCCGATGTGGTCGGCCTCCGCGTACACGTCGGCGGTCGAAAGGCCCTGCGAATCGGGAAGCAGAACGATCGCGTGCTCGCCCGGCTGTGGAAGCGGCTCGACCTGCTCGCCGGCGCCGCCGACCAGTGAGAAGGCCGGACGCAGCTGGGAGGGGACGTCGGCGCCCAGCTCGGCGGCCGCCTCCTCGATGCCATCAACCTCACCGTCGGCGAGCCGCAGGACGGCCGCCGCGTCGGCGCTGCCACCGCCCAGGCCGCCGGCGACCGGGATTCGCTTCGAGATCTCGACCCGAACCGGCGCGTGGTCCCAACCGCGTTCGCGCAGGCTCGCGAGCGCCCTCGCGGCGAGATTCTCACCCCCAACCTCCGGGCACACCACCTGGTCGCTGGGCGCCTCAGTCACGTCGAGCTGGTCGGCCAGGGAGATCGGCTCAAACAGCGAGCGAATCTCGTGCAGCCCGTCGTCGCGTGGCGGCCCGACGAACAGGCAGAGGTTGAGCTTGGCGGGGGCGGAAAGAATCAAGTCGCTAGTCGCTAGTCGCTCGTTGCTGGTCCGAGCTTCGCAGCGAGAACGGCGAAATCCTGGGCGGAGAGGGTCTCCGCGCGTGCGTTCTCGGGCAGGCCCAGCTCGGCAAGGGCAGCCCGGGTGGCGTCGAGGCGCCCCGGCCGGGCCAGCTCCAGCGAGCGGGCCAGGGACTTGCGCCGGTGGGCGAATGCGGCGCGGACCAGCTCGCGCAGCGGCGCTGGCGCAGCGGAGCCGGTGCGCCGCATGCGAAGCAGCGCCGACTCGACCCGGGGGCGCGGGACGAAGACCTCCGGCGCGACGCGGCGGGTCAGCTCGACCTCGGTCGCGAACTGGATCAGGACCGATGGGGCGCCGTAGACGCGGCTGCCGGGGGCCGCCCGCAGCCGCTCCGCCACCTCGAGCTGCACCATCACGGTCCAACGGTCGACGTCCGGCAGCTCCTCGACCGTGCGCAGGATCAGCGGCGTCGCCACCGAGTAGGGAAAGTTGGAGACGACGATCCCGGGCGCCGGATCGAGCGCAGCGAGGTCGAGCTTCATCGCGTCGCCCCAGTGCAGGCTGACGTTGGGTTGGGCGGCCAGCGGCGCCAGCTGCTCCTCCAACCGGCGGTCGATCTCGATCACGTGCAGGTGTGCCGCCCGCTCCGCGAGCCGCTCGCTCAGAGCCCCACCGCCGGCCCCGAACTCCAACGCCACGTCGCCCTGACCGAGTCCCGACTCGCGCACGATCGCATCCAGCAGGTTGGGGTCGGCGAGGAAGTTCTGGCCGAGCCGCCGCTGGCGGCGCGAGCGGGCCGGGGTCACCATCCGAATGCCCGCGCGGCGTTGGCCTCGACCGTACGCTCGAGCTGCTCGTAGCTGGTCTCCCGGGCCTCGGCGACGGCCTGCGCGGTGGCGACGACGTTGGCGGGCGCGTTGGGCCTTCCGCGCACCGGCTGGGGGGCGAGAAACGGAGCGTCGGTCTCGACCAGCAGCAACTCCTCGGGCACGTCGGCTGCCGCCTCGCGCAGCGCGCCTGACTTCGGGTAGGTGACGTTGCCGGCGAACGAGCAGTACCAGCCCCGTTCGGCTGCTTCGCCGACCCTCGAGGGAGCCGAGAAGCAGTGCAGGATGACCGTGATCCCGTCGGCGAGTCTTTCGAGCAGCGAGAAGGCGTCGGCGACCGCCCCATCGCTCTGGTCGCCGTCATCGCGATCGCGGAGGTGGATGACCAGCGGAAGCCCAAGCTTGCGTGCGATCCCGATCTGCGCCTTGAAGGCCCGCCGTTGCTCGTCACGTGGGGCGCGGTCCCGGTAATAGTCGAGCCCGGTCTCGCCGATCGCCCGCACCCGCGGATCGGCGGCGAGGGCCTCGATGTCGGCCGCGGCGGCGGCGTCGAATCCGGCGGCGGAGTTCGGATGGCGCCCGACGCTCGCGAACACCTCCTCGTGCGCTTCGGCGGCCTTCACCGCCTCCCGGTTGGAGGCCTCGTCGAGGCCCACGGTGAGGATGCGGCGTACGCCCGACTCGCGCGCCGCCGCGACCAGCTCACCGTCGGCCAGCTCGCACATCGACAGGTGCGCGTGAGTGTCGACCACGCGGCGCAGTCTAGGACTGCGCGCCGAGCCCCCCGCCTAGGGGAGCGTGCTAGTGAACTGGAAGACCTTCACGGCGTGCACGTGCTCGCCGCTGCTGTCGCTGCTCGCCGTGACGCCCACCCGCAGGCGCGAGTTGGGGTGGTTGGTGATCTGCTCGGTCGCGGAGTCGTTCAGCGTCACGATCAGGTTCTTGGGGCTGCCCGGCGCCAGATGGCCGATCGCCTTGTCGGGCCCGATCACCTTGTCGGGCAGCGTCAGCTTCGTCTTCGCCGTCGTCGTGCACCCGACCGAGCAGCGAATCGGGACTCGGAGGTTGGTCTGCGGCGTCAGCCGCTTCGGCCCGCCGATGGTCAGAAAGCCGTCGGTGACCGAAGCCGAACGGCTCGTCTGCTCGCCGATCGCAGGAACCGCGACGAGCAGAACCCCAGCGATGACCGTTGCCGCAAATTTCTTCAAGTTGCCTCCCTTCGGGCGCCGATTCGGCAGGCTATCCGGTTTTTCGGCCTCGCCGCGCCAATAACCGCGACCTAGCAGCGAAGCTGACCTGTCGGTCAGGCGGGCGGTTCGGCCTTGGGGAACAGCGGCGGCAGCTTCTCGATCCGCTGGCCGCCCTTGCGCGAACCCAGCTCCGCCAGTTCCCGGCCGCGCTCATCGAGGGCGTCGAGAAGCCGCACGGAGCTGTCGGGCAGATAGGGGTGCAATAGCAACGTCGTCACCCGCAGGCCCTCGGCGAGGTTGTAGAGGACGCGGTCGAGCCGCTCCGCCCCCGCCTCCTCCTTGGCCAGGTCCCAGGGGCGCGACTCCTCTACGTACTGGTTCAGCCGCCGCACCAGCTTCCAGATCACCTCCAGCGCCAGGCTCAGCTCGGCGGCGTCGAGGAGGTCGCGGACGCGATCGGCGGCCCCCCCGAAGTCGGTCGCCAGCTGCGGATCGGCCTCCGCATCGGGAACCACCCCATCGCGATAGCGGTGAACCATCGCCAGCGTACGGCTGGCGAGGTTGCCGTACTCGTTGGCGAGCTCGGTCTCGTAGCGAGCCTCGAAGCCCGCCGCCGAGACCGACCCGTCCTGGCCGAAGCTCACCTCCCGGAAGCAGTAGTAGCGCAGGGCGTCGGCCCCGAAGCGATCGATCACCACGTCGGGATCGAGCACGTTGCCGAGCGACTTCGACATCTTGCGCTCGCCCATCAGCAGGTAGCCGTGGATCACCATGCGCTTTGGCGGCTCATAGCCGGCGGCCATCAGCAGGGCCGGCCAGATCACGGCGTGGAATTTGAGGATGTCCTTCGCCAGCACGTGGTAGTCGGCCGGCCAATAGCGATCGGTCAGGTCCTCGCCCTCGCGGGCGAAGCTGAGCGCCGTCACGTAGTTGAGTAGCGCGTCGAACCACACGTACATGCGCTGCGACGGGTCCCAGGGGAGCTCCATCCCCCACTTCAGCCGCGCGCGCGACAGCGACACGTCCTCCAATCCCTGCTTGATGAACGACACCGCCTCGTTGCGGCGGATATCGGGAACGACGAAGTCGGGGCGCTCCTCGTAGAGGCGTTCGAGCTGCTGCTGGAACGAGGAGAGCCGAAAGAACCAGTTCTCCTCCTTCTCGCGTTCGAGCGGGATCTCGTGGATCGGGCAGGTGTTTCCGGGCCCCAGCTCGCGCTCGGTCTTGAAGTCGGCGCATCGCGGGCAGTACCAGCCCTCGTAGGTGCCTTCGTAGACGTGGCCGTTGTCGTGGACGATCTGCATGATCTCCGCCACCTTCGCCTCGTGCCGGGGGTCGGAGGTGCGGATGAAGAAGTCGTTGGTCGCCTCGATGCGATGCGCCATCTGCTCGAACTTCGGCGCGTTACGGTCGGCCAGCTCCTGCGGGGTGATCCCTTCCTTCTCGGCGGCCAGCTCGATCGGCTCACCATGCTCGTCGGTCCCGGTGAGGAAGAAGACGTCCTCGCCGCGCTGACGCATGTGGCGGGCGAGGACGTCGGCGGCCATCGTCGAGTAGGCGTGGCCAAGGTGCGGATCGCCGTTGACGTAGTAGATCGGGGTGGTGACGTAGTAGGCCACGGGCGCCGCAGGATAGTCGGGAGGGTTCGCTTGACCGATAATGCGGACGTGTCCTGGAGCTGGCAATGGGCGATCTGGAATCAGATGACCCGCGCCCACGTCACGACCTACCGTTTGAGCCACGGCAGGCTCGGCGGCGAGTACCGCGGCGCCCCGATCCTGCTCCTGCACCACAGCGGGCGCAATAGCGGCACCGAACGGGTCAGCCCGCTGCTCTACCTGGCGGACGGCGACGACCTGGTGGTCGTCGGCTCCAAGGGCGGCTCCCACAAACACCCGGCCTGGTTCCTCAACCTGCGCGAGATGCCCGCGACGACGGTCGAGGTCGGCGGCGAAAGACTCCGCGTGAGGGTCCACGTCGCCTCACCGCAGGAGAGAGAGAAGTTGTGGCCGCGTGTCGTCGACCTGTACTCCGACTACGCCAACTACCAGGAGCGCACGAAACGCGAGATTCCGCTGGTGATCCTCAGCCCGAGCTAGGTCCGGTCACTCGCCGGATCGTTGCGCAGCGCGAAATACCCGATCAGGGCGTATGAGCCGTCGCCGTGGCGCCACAGCACCTTGCCCAGGTTGGCGCCCGGCACGATCTCGACCAGCTCGTCGCGGATCCGCTTGATCAGGAAGCGGGGGTTGGAGTCCATGACCACGTAGTCGATCACCAGAACGTCGACGCTCGCGTCGTCCTCGCCCGGCTCGACCCGGGTCTCGAAGTCAAACGCGGTGCGGTCGTCCCCGAGATCACGGGTTACGTAAAGCGGCCAGAAGAGCTTCACCGGCCAGCGGGCGCTTTGCCTGAGCACGTTGTCGCCGCGCTTGCGCTCGGCGTCGAAGCGCTTGCCCATCCACGGCATCCAGGCGCCGGCCAGGCCGCGCATGACCCGGTCCACCGGACCGGTGATCAGCGGCGCCACCAGGATCCCCTCGGTCCTTCCGTCGATGCCGGCGGGAGGGGTCCCGAACGCAAACAATTCAGCCAGCGTCGCGGCGCCTGCATGGCGGTCGCGCCCGACCTCTTCGCCGAGCTGCTCGAACCACCGCCAGGCCGCGTCGCGGGCCTCTAGCGGCGCCGAGGTCCCCTGCTCGCGCAGCTCCGCGACCCGACTCGCTGTCTCGGACTGCGCTTCGGCGACGGAGGGCTGGGTTGCGCTTGCCGGCTCGGGCATCGGCCGCCCACTCTACTCCTGGTCCTTTGCCGCGGAGCGACGACGGCGTGGGATGCCGGCAGCCTCGGTCAGCGCAGTCTCGACGTCGGCGAGGATCGCCTTCTCGGAGCGCGAGGCGACCAGCGGCTCGGCCACCCCGTCGACGTGGACGTAGGTGCGCCGCCCCTCGCCGCGCTCGGCGGCCGCCAGGGGAACCAGCGCGAAGACCCGGTCGGCGCGCACGAATCGCCCGTAGCCCAGCGCAATCATCCGTGGCTCTCGCTTCGCCATCGCCACCGACCGTAACGCCCCACGGGGCCGAAACTCAAGCGCTCGAAGCTACTGACGGGGGTCGCGCCCGGTCAGCGCCCGGTACAGATCGTTCGCCCGGGTGCCGGTCAGTGCCGCCACGACGCTCGCCGCGGCGCGGGGACGGGCGCCGGACTGGACCAGGTGGCGCAAGGCGTCGACCGCGAAGCTGATGTCCTCGGAATGATCGTCGTCGAGGGCGGGACCGATTACGAGCACGATCTCCCCCTTCACGTCACCGCGAAAGCGACGCGCCAGCTCGCCCAGCGACCCGCGCGAGACCTCCTCGTGCAGCTTCGAGAGCTCACGGCAGACGGCGGCGGGACGATCCGGCGCAATCGCGGCCAGCGCCGCCAGCGACTCCGAGATCCGGCGCGGTGACTCGAATGCGATCACCGTCTCCGTGGAGCGCAGCACGCGCTCCATCTCTCCGGATCGCCTGGGCAGAAAACCCTCGAACCGCCAGCGGTCTGTCGGCAGGCCGGAGGCGACGAGCGCAACCGGCACCACCGATGGACCGGGCAGAACCTCGACCTCGAGGTCGCGGTCCAGGCAGGCGCGGATCAACCGAAAGCCGGGGTCGGAGATCGCCGGCATGCCGGCATCGCTGACCAGCGCGACCCTGGAGCCGCGGGCGACCCGCCTCGCCAGCTCGGTCGCGCGCGACGCCTCGTTGCCCTCGTGATTGGACACCAGCCGCGGCGGCGGCGAGATCCCCAGCCGGTCGAGCAGGGTGCCGGTTCGCCGCGTGTCCTCGCAGGCGATGTAGTCGGCGTCGACCAGCGCCTCCCGGACGCGCGGTGTGACGTCCTCCATGTTGCCGATCGGGGTCGGGCAGACGGTGAGCTTGCCCGCCATCAGCCCTCCTTCTCCAACTCGAGTCGAGCCATCTCGGCGGCGCCGACCATGCCGGCCTCGGGGCCCAGTTCGGCCATCCTCACCGGCGTCTCGTTCATCGGAGGCAGGGCGCGGGTGCGAAGCTCCTCGCGGGCCGGAGCCACCATCAGGTCACCGATCACCTTCGCCACCCCGCCGCCGAGCACGATCACCTCGGGCTCGAAGATGTTTGCGAGGCCCGACAGACCCGCCCCAAGCCGCCGTCCTGCCTCCTCCACCACCGCGACCGCAACCGGGTCGCCGTCATTCGCAGCGTCGGTCACCGCCTTGCCGTCGATCACGCCACCCTCCGCCAGCACCCTTCCCAGCGCCGACTCGGGATTGCCCTCCGCGGCGGCCCGACCCTCGCGCGCGAGGGCGGTACCGGAGGCGAACGTCTCCAGGCAACCGTTGTTCGGGCAGTTGCCCTGACAGGGTGGTCCGTCGAAGTCGATCACCATGTGGCCGGGCTCGCTGGCCGCCCCGGTCGATCCCCGGTAGAGCTCCCCGTCGATGATCACCCCACCGCCGATCCCGGTGCCGATCGTCAGCATCACCGCGTCGCTGGTGCCCTTGGCGGCGCCGAATCGATGCTCGGCGAGGGCGGCGACGTTCGCGTCGTTGTCGATGAAGACCGGCAGACCGAGCCGATCCCGCATGCGGTCGCGAATCGGCACATTGCGGATCGGCAGATTGACCGCCGTGATCGCAACCCCGCGCTCCCGGTCGATCGTGCAGGGGATCCCAAGCCCGACGGCGGCGACATTGGGGCGCGCCTCCAAGGCCTCGCGAACCTCGCGCTCCAGGGTCTCCAGCAGCTCATCCTGCCCCTGTCCAGCCGATCGCTCCTGGTCCTCGTAGAGGACCTTTCGGTCCTCGCCGACGACCCCGACCAATACCTTGGTCCCCCCCAAATCCACGCCGACGGTCTCGGGGGTGCTCATCGCGTTAGCAGATTGCCGGCGACGAGGGAGGGGCAGGAACCAGCGGCCATCGGCAGTATTGATAGCCGCTCATGCCTTCCAACGGCGAGCAGCAGCCACCCGATAAGGACGATCAACAGCCCTCCGGGCGGCCCGGGCAGGGGTCGTCGACGCCCCCTGAGCGGCCCGATCCGAAGCCCTCCGGCCCTCCCGAGTACACGGTCTACCGGTCGCGGAAGGGGATTCTGTCCCGCCTGCGGTCGCCCGACGTCTCCAGTCTGCGCCAGCGCGCCCGCCGCTCGTACCGTCGCCTCGGGCGGGGCGGCCCAAAGGCCGAGGACCAGCCGCCGACGGCGCCGAAACCGCTTGCCCGGCGGGCGCTGAAGTGGGTGGGCATCGCGGCCGGCGTGTGGGTGCTGATCAGCTTCCTGGCCTTCGGGGTGTCGGCCCAGCTTCAGGAGTGGAAGCTCGCCGGTGGCGCCAAGAGCGTCCTGCACGGAAACCCGTTTCTGCTCGTGAGTCCGCAGACGATCCTGATGATCGGCACCGATGCCCGCCCGCCCGACACCAAGGAGCCGGGTGCGGCCCCTTCGCAGCAGTGCTTCGATCAGGGGTCCCATGGCGACGCGCCGCACGGCGGCTGCTCCCAGGGTCAATTCCGAGCCGACACCCTGATGCTGATTCGGGCCGGCGGCGGTCACTTCCGCAAGCTCTCCATCCCGCGCGACAGCTTCGCTGAGATCCCGGGCCATGAGTCTCAGAAGATCAACGGCGCCTACGCGTTCGGGGGAGCGAAGCTGCAGATCCAGACGGTCGAGCGGTTCCTTGGCATCAAGATCGATCACGTCGTGATCATCGACTTCACCGGCTTTCAGGACTTCATCGATGCGATCGGCGGCGTCAAGGTCGACGTTCCGCAGAAGCTCTGCGCCGACATCTCGGGCGGCGCCGGGGGCGGCCAGGGCGGTATCACCTTGCACCTCGGCAACGGCGAGCACACGCTGAACGGCCAGCAGGCCCTCGCCTACGCGCGGATTCGCGAGCCGAGCCCCTGCCCAGGCCCGGGCCATAGCGCCTTTGGCTCCGGCTACAACGACCTCGACCGGGCGAAGGCCCAGCAGGCCGTGATCGCCGGGATCAAGGGCCGGCTGACCAGCCCGTTCCGGCTCCCCTACAACTTCATCCATGGACCGATCATCGGCTGGGACGCGCCGAAGGCGTTCGTCAGCGACATGGGCTTCTTCACCATGCCGCAGCTGATCCTGTCGTCCGCGATCGGAGGCTCGAGCACCAACGTGCTCTGCGCGCGGGTGGCGACGTCGTGCAGTCCCGGCCCGCTGGGGAGCACCGAGGTGCCGCAATCCGAGCGCCAGAGGGCCGTGAAGCAGCTGGTTGGCTAGCTCGTTCCTTGTTCCTCGTTCCTTGTTACTAGGAACAAGTAACTAGGAACCTGCTTCTGTCTTTGCCCCGGCCTTCGAGTCCTTCTTCTCGGCTTGCTTCGAAGGTTTTTCCGTGTCCTTGCCCGCGCCGTCCTGGTCCGCCTGCTTCTTCGACCCGTAGTCGGTCGTGTAGAAGCCGGAGCCCTTGAAGTGGACCGCAATCGGGTGAAAGACGCGCTCCACCGGCGCCCCGCACTGCTCGCACTTGGTGAGCGGGTCGTCGGACATGCTCTGCACGGCCTCGAAGAGATGCCCGTTGGCGCACTTGTACTCGTAGATCGGCACGGCGAGGCGATTATCGCAGGGGGTCCTCCCGCGACCCGCAAGGCGCCTGGCCGGCCCGGACTGCCCATTGCCCCAGAGATTGCCCCGATACGGTGTGCCGCGAAATGGAAGGCACAGCGCCGCCCGGCATCAGCGCCAGAAACGAGGAGGTCTCGATGGACGAGATCGTGGCGCTCTGCAAGCGTCGCGGCTTCGTCTTTCCGACCTCGGAGATCTACGGGGGACTGGGCTCGACCTACGACTACGGCCACTACGGCGTGCTGCTGCGCAACAACGTCAAGGGCGAGTGGTGGCGGGCGATGATCCAGGACCGCGACGACATCGTGGCGCTGGACTCGGCGATCCTCCAGCACCCGCGCACCTGGGAGGCGTCGGGGCACCTGGAGGGGTTCACCGACCCGCTGGTCGACTGCCGCACCTGCAAGCAGCGCTTCCGCGCCGACAAGCTCGAGGACGCCCAGTGCGGCAAGAAGCCCTCCAAGCACCCCGGCGAGACGGACCAATGCGACCTCACCGAAGCGCGTCAGTTCAACCTCATGTTCCAGACCCACGTCGGGCCGGTGGTCGACGACGCCTCGGTCGCCTACCTGCGGCCGGAGACCGCGCAGGGCATCTTCGTCAACTTCAAGAACGTGCTTCAGTTCTCACGCCGCAAGCCGCCCTTCGGGATCGCCCAAATCGGCAAGTCGTTTCGCAACGAGATCACGACCGGCAACTTCGTCTTCCGCACCCGCGAGTTCGAGCAGATGGAGATGGAGTTCTTCGTGCCGCCCGACGAGGCCGAGAAGTGGCACGAGCACTGGATGAAGGAGCGGGTGCGCTGGTACACCGACCTCGGCATCCGCCCCAACCACCTGCAGCTGCGCGCCCACGGGGCAGACGAGCTGTCCCACTACTCCAGCGCCACCTCGGACATCGAGTACCTGTTCCCGATGGGCTGGTCGGAGCTGGAGGGAATCGCCAACCGCGGCGACTTCGACCTCCGCCAGCACGCCGAGTTCTCGGGTGAGAAGCTCGAGTACTTCGACCCCCAGACCAAGGAGCGCTACGTCCCGCACGTGATTGAGCCGGCGGCTGGGGTCGACCGCGCGATGCTCGCCTTCCTGGTCGACGCGTATGAGACCGAGGAGGTCGAGGGACGCGAGCGAACCGTGCTGCGCCTGCACCCGCGCATGGCCCCGGTGAAGGCGGCGGTGCTGCCGCTGGTCTCGAAGGAGGGAATGCCGGAGAAGGCGCGCGAGGTCTTCGCGGCGGTGCGCGGCCGGGTGCCGTCCGAGTACGACGAGGGCGGCTCGATCGGGAAGCGCTACCGCCGCCAGGACGAGATCGGAACCCCGTGGGGGATCACCGTCGACGGCCAGACGATGAGCGACGACACGGTCACCCTGCGCGATCGCGACTCGCTTGAGCAGACGCGGGTCCCGATCGAGGGCCTCGCGAGCGAACTCGCCAACCGGCTCGAGCAACCCTGGACCAGCCCGAAGCTGAGCAAGCGATGAGCCTCAACCTCGCCGAGACGATCACCCGGAGCGCCGAGCGGCACCCGGATCGTCCCGCGCTGCGGCTCGGCGACACCGAGCTGACCTACGCCGAGCTCGACCGCGACAGCGCCCGGCTGGCCACATTGCTGCGCGACAACGGTGTCGAGCACGGCGACCGGGTCGCGATCATGCTCCCCAACGTCCCCCAGTTCCCGATCTCCTACTACGGGATCCTCCGCGCTGGAGGGGTGGTCGTGCCGATGAACGTGCTGCTCAAGCAGCGCGAGATCAGCTTCTACCTCGAGGACTCCGGCGCCCGGCTGCTGCTCGCATGGCATGGTTTCCTCGACGAGGCACGGGCGGGCGCCGAGACGGCCAGCGCAGAGCTGGTCGAGGTCGAGCCGGCCGCGTTCTCACAGACCCTCGAAGGCCTGGAGCTGGCCCCCGGCCTCGCCGAGACCGACGAGAGCGACACGGCCGTGATCCTCTACACGTCGGGGACCACCGGCAAGCCGAAGGGCGCCGAGCTCACCCATCTCAACCTGTCGCTGAACGCGGAGATCGTCGCCGAGACGCTGACCGAGGTCGGACCCGAGGACGTCGTGCTCGGGGCGCTGCCCCAGTTTCACTCCTTCGGCCAGACGGCGACGCTAAACGCCTCGCTGCGCGAGGGCGCCTGCGTCGTGATGCTGCCCCGCTTCGACCCCGGCGACGCGCTGGAGGCAATGCAACGCGAGCGGGTCACCGTCTTCCAGGGGGTACCGACGATGTACGGAGCGATGCTCAACCACCCCGGGCGCGAGGGCTTCGACACCTCCTCACTTAGAAATTGCATGACCGGCGGGGCGGCGATGCCGGTCGAGGTCCTTCGCGGCTTCGAAGAGGCGTTCGGCTGCAAGCTGCTCGAGGGCTACGGGCTCTCGGAGACCTCTCCGGTCGCCTGCTCGAACCACCCCGACCGCGAGCGCAAAGCGGGCTCGATCGGCCAGCCGATCCGCGGCGTCGAGATGCAGATCGTCGACGAGAGCGACAACGAGCTCCCACCCGGCGAGGTGGGCGAGGTCGTGATCCGAGGCCACAACATCATGAAGGGCTACTGGCAGCGCCCCGACGCGACCGCGGAGGCGATGCGCGGCGGCTGGTTTCACAGCGGCGACATGGGTCGCATCGACGAGGACGGAACCTTCTACATCGTCGATCGCAAGAAGGACATGATCATCCGCGGCGGCTACAACGTCTACCCGCGCGAGGTCGAGGAGGTGCTGTACGAGCATCCGGCGGTTCTGGAGGCCGCAGTCGTGGGAGCACCCGACGAGAAGATGGGCGAGGAAGTTTGCGCGGCGGTGGTGCTGCGACCGGAGGCCAGCGCGTCAGCGGAGGAGCTTCAGCAGCACGTCAAATCGCTGCTCGCCGCCTACAAGTACCCGCGCCAGGTCTGGTTCCTCGACGAGCTCCCGAAGGGCCCGACCGGGAAGATCCTCAAGCGCGAGATCAGTCCGCCCAGGTCTCGCCCTTGCTGAGCCGATCGAGACCCAGCCAGGCGAAGTCCATCAGCGTCTCCAGCAGGCGCTCGCGTGGCACCTCGCGGTGATCGTCCCACCAGATGCCGACCCCGCGCCAGGCGCCGGTCAGCTGCTGGGCAAGCATCTCGATCTCGAAGCGGCCGTGGTCGCGCTGCTGCCTCCCCACCGACGCCGCGTCCGCCTGCATCAGGGCGGCGATCGCATGGGCGATCTCGCGCTGCTGCCTCCCCACCGACGCCTCCACACCGGAGTCGTTGGGGTTTCGCACCATCAGCCGCCAAGGCTCCCGGTGCTCCTCGACGAAGGAGAGAAACGCATCGGCTCCTGCACGAAGCCGCTCCTCCGGCGGCGCCGCGGTCGCGATCGCGGCGATCGTGCGCTCGAGCAGCTCGTGCACGTAGCGGCCCAGCAGCGCCCCGTGCAGATCGCGCTTCGAGGGAAAGTGCTCGTAGATCAGCGCCTTGGAGATCCCAGCCCGATCGGCGACCCCCTCCAGCGACGTCTCGTGGAATCCGTTGACCGAGAACTCTTCCAGCGCAGCGTCGAGGATCGCCTCGCGGCGATCCGCCGCGGACATGCGCCGCCGCTTGGGTTTGGTGTCTGTGACTGAACTCACTCTGCTCAAAGCCTAGCTGACTCCCCAGTCAGTTATTGTAAGCGGAGGAGAGAGCCCCGACCGCGAGGAGGTCGATCTGCAATGTCAGTCGCAGCCCAGAGCGCGGCCACCGGCGACATCACCTACGAGGATCTTTACCAGCGCTGGGAGCACGGCAACTGGTCGGCCTACGACCTCGACTTCACCGAGGACCGCAAAGGCTGGGAGGCGCTGAGCGAGATTCAGAAGAAGTCCGCACTCTGGATCTACTCGATGTTCTTCTACGGCGAGGATTCGGTCACCGACAATCTCTCGCCCTACATCGACGCGGCACCAAAGGAGGAGCAGAAGTACTTCCTTGCCAGCCAGCAGGTCGACGAGGCGCGCCACGCGGTGTTCTTTCACCGCTTCTTCAGGGAGGTGATCGGTGCTGAGGGCTCTATCTCCTCGACGCTCGCCTACACCCTGCCCCAGCTCGGGTGGGGCTACCGCGGAGTCTTCGCACGCCTCGACCAGATGGCCGAGGAGCTGCGCCGCGACCGTTCGCTGCCCAAGTTCGCGCAAGCGATCGCGCTTTACCACATGGTCGTCGAGGCGTCCCTTGCCCAGCCCGGCCAGCACTTCATCGAGGACTTCTTCGTCAAAGAGGGCACGATGCCCGGCTTCAGCGAGGGCATGGGCAACGTCTCGCGCGACGAGCAGCGCCACATAGGCTTCGGCGTCAAGGCGCTGTCGGAGATGTTTGCCGAGTCGGACGAGTGCAAGCAGGCGGTGGTCGAGCTGCTGCGCGAGGTGTTCCCCTTCCTGCCGAGTGTCTTCGTTCCGCCGGGCTGGGACGAGCGCTACACGACCGAGTACGGGTTCACGCTCGAGGACATCTACGCATTCGGCATGCGCTCGGTGGAGGCAAAGTGGCGGGCGGCTGGGTTCCCGCTCGAGGAGATGCCGCCTGACCTGTACCCGTTCGATCCCTTACTGCCGCACGAGGAACGAGCGCGCAACCAGATCGTGCTCCTGAAGGCCGGCGTGATCGGCGAGCCGAACGGTCGCCCCGATTCCAGTCCCGAGACTCAGCGGGTCCTCTTCGAGATCATCGGTCGCTCGGCAAACACCGACGGGACGAACGGGCGTCCGTGGGTGTTCCAGTGGCGCTTCAGCGATGCCGACCCCTGGCACATCGTGGTCGAGAACGGCTCCACACGGGTCGAGCCGGGCGATGCACCGCACCCGGACATGACCATCGAGTCCTCCTGGCAGCAGTGGATCGAGGTCTCGACCCGCGGTCAGAATCCGCTGCGGGCGATCGTGCGCCGACGCCTGCGGCCGCGCGGGTCGTTGCGCGGGATGCGCGCCTTCACGAGCGTGTTTGCGCCGCGCAGGGTCACCTGATGATCAGCACACGGCGGTAATCGCTCCTCAGGAGATCGGCGGACGATCCGCGGCCCACGGCCGCTCCGCCTCGAGCTGCGCGGCGAGCGAGAGCAACGTGCCCTCGTCGCCTGGCCGTCCGACCAGTTGCACGGCCAGCGGCAGGCCGTCGGCCGCGAACCCCGCCGGAACCGACGCGGCCGGGTTGCCGAGATGGTTCCAGGGGATGCAGAAGGGATAGAAGCGGCTCATCCCCAGCACCGTCCAGAGGGCGCCGCGCCCCTCCCAGTGGCGCACGGGTATCGCGGTGCCACACATCACCGGTGTCATCAGCACGTCGTGGTGTTCGAAGATCGCGTTGACCCGCTCGGAGTCCGCGACCACCGCGTCGCGTGCCCTCTGCGCGAGCGCCTCCGGGATCAGCTTGCCGAGGCGGGCACAGCCGCGCGTCCGCCGCTCGAGCCGCTCCGGATACGGTGTCCGCTCGACGTCGTCGCTGATCCCGCGTAGATAGCGGGGCGTCGCGTTGTCGCCGACCCTTCCCCACTCCGGATCCTGTTCGGAGACCTGGTGACCCAAGGAGCCCAGCAGCTCGGCGGTGTCGGACACCGCCCGCTTGATCTCCTCGCCGACCACCGGGGGCAGGGCTGGCCGCGGGGGCTCGACCGACCAGGCAATCCTCAGCACGCCGGGCGCCGTGCGCGCGGATTCGACGAAGGGGCGCTCGGGGTCGGGCGGCGCACCGGCCTCCTTGGATCCGCCGCTTGTGATGTCGAGGAACAGCGCCGTGTCAAAAACGGTACGCGACTCGCAGCCGTTGACCGACATGCCGCGCCAGTGCTCGTGGTCGCGCACCAGCACGTCAGGGTCGAGCGGGATGCGGCCCTTCTGGGGCTTGAGCCCGAAGACTCCGCAGGAGCTGGCGGGAATGCGAATCGAGCCAGCGCCGTCGGAGGCGGAGGCAAGGGAAACCATCCCGGCCGCCACCGCCGCGGCGCTGCCGCCGCTCGAGCCGCCCGTCGAACGTTGTCCGTTCCAGGGGTTGCGGGTCACGCCCCAGGTCGCGGACTCGGTGAAGCCGTAGATCGCCAACTCCGGGAGGTTGGTCTTGCCGACCACGATCGCGCCCGCCTGCCGCAGACGGCGGGTCAACTCGGTGTCCTCGCGGACGAGATCCGGGAAGGCGTCGGTCCCGTGGGTGGTCACCTCTCCAGCCAGATCGTGGCCGTCCTTGAGCGCGATCGGGACTCCGAGCAGCGGCCGCTCGTCGCCGGCCCGCAACCGCGCCTCGGCCTGCTGGGCCTCGGCGAGCGCGCGCTCGGCGAGCACGATCCGGAAGGCGTTCAGGCTTGGTTCGAGTCGCTGGATCCGATCCAGCGCCCCTTGCACCAGCTCGGTCGGCGACACCTCCCCTGCTCGCACCAGCTTGGCCTGCCGTGCGGCCCCGGCGAATGCCAGATCGTCGCTCATTGCTCCGTGAGGACTATCACGCGCTCTCGATCGTCGGGATCACCCGCCTGCCCACTCTGCGGCTCACGGTCGGCGAAGCATATGGCGGTCGGCGATCACCACACCGCAACCTCGGCCGTGCGCCGCGTGTTGAATAGACCGCAATATCAATCCCCCAGGGAGGGATGAAAATGAAGCTACGAGGCGCAGGGATCCTCGTCAGCGCCTTGGCGATTCTTGCCTTCAGCGCCGCGAGTGCGATGGCGCTGACGATCATCGGCACCGACGGACCCGACACCATCACCGGCTCCAACCAGGCCGACCAGATCGACGCTAAGGCCGGCGACGACCAGATACGCGCGCTCCAGGGCGACGACAGCGTCGTCGCCGGAGAGGGAAACGACCGGGCCGATCTGGGCCCGGGCAAGGATCAGGCCGACGGCGGCCTCGGCGATGACCAGATAGACAGCGGAGTCGGCGACGACCACGTCGTCGGCGGCGACGGCAACGACTACCTGCTCGGCTGGCGGGGAAATGACGAGGTCCTCGGGCAGGTGGGAAACGATCTCCTGCGTGGGTACTTCGGTCATGACCTGGTTCGGGGCGGCGACGGCAACGACGAGCTACACGGTGGACCGGGCAACGACGTCGAGTACGCGGGGGCCGGCGTCGACACCGTGTTCGGCGGCAGGGGCAACGACGTGATCTCGGCGCTGGCGCAGGTCGACGTCTCCCAACCCGGGGTCGACACCGTCCACGCGCGGCGGGGCAACGACATGATCCTGGTCCGCGACGCTGAGGCCGACCAGGTGTTCTGCGGCATCGGATTCGACACCGTGATCGCCGATCAACAGGATGTGGTCGCCCGCAGCTGCGAGCGCGTCCTTCGCGGCGACCCGCAGCCCGGCGAGGACAACCAGGAGGTCTCCTCCTAGGCCTTCCGACCGTATCGCCGTTGCGAACGGGGTCCCTTCGCGGGGACCCCGTTTCATTGCCCCGGGATGCGGTACGACATCTAGACTCGCGCCACTCTGCGGATCAGGTCTGAGGCAGGCACGTCACTACCGAGGTCGAGCGCCCTCCCGATCGCGGCGGCGGTCGGCTGCGCGCTGCTGCTGGCGCTCGCCGCCACCGGCAGCGCCAATTCGCGCGGCCGCTACCCGGGCAACGACCCGGACGAGATTGGCGCCAACCCCTGCACCGGCCCGGAGCAAGCCGAGCTGCTGTGCTCGAACCTGCGGATGTCAAAGCCGAGCCAATTGTTCATCTCCAAGAGCCCGAGCGGACGGCGGCTACTGCACGCGCAGAGCAGCGTCAACAGCCGCGGCCAGGGACCGATGGAGATTCGCGGCATCCGCATCCCCGGCACACGCCTGATGCGTGTCAACCAGCGCATTCACCGCAAGGGCGGCGGCAAGCTGGTGATCCCCACCCAGGGCCGCCTCGCCTTCTATCCGGTCCCCGGCCAGTACCGCTACTGGAAATTCCGCGATGCGGCCCGGTTCGAGATTTGGACCGTCGGCGGCCAGGGCCATCCAATAACGCAGATCCGCACCGGGCCGAAGTTCAACTACTGCCTGCGCGATCTCGAGCGCACCAAGCCCTCACGCCACTCGCCCGGCCATCGCGTCTATCCAGGCTGCAACCAGAACCCCAACAAGCGCGGCGTCGTACTGGGGACCTCGGTCGGCTGGTCCGACATCTACCCCGCCGACTACCACGAGCAGTACGTCAACGTCACCGGCCTGCGCGGCTGCTTCGCGTTCTACATGGAGGCCGACCCGAAGAACCACCTGCGCGAGTCAAACGAGAACGACAACCGCTCGCGAATCCTGGTGCGCCTCCCTTCCGGACGGCGCGTGCATGGCTGCTGACGCCGCATTGGGGGCGGCCGGCGGTCTGCGAGGCAGGGCTATGGGGTGGCTGGCTGCCGAGCGGAGCCGCCGGCCGGCCCTACAACTACTGAGCGTCGGTCAGCAGGTACCGCGCCGTCGCCTTGCTGGCGGCGAGCAGCCCCGAATGGTCCTGACCGGGCGCCGAGAGCGCCTGTAGCGCGAAGCCGTCGCCAACCGCGAACAGATAGGAGGTCACCGCCTCCGCGTCGTAGCGCAGGTTCAGCACCCCTTCGGCCTCCTTGGCCCTGAGGATCTCGCCGACGTGGCCGCGCGTGCGCTTGAAAAGCTGGCCCAACTCGCGCTGGATGTCGGGATTGCGGCGGCCGGCGCTGAACAGCTCGAACAGCAGCAGGAAGTATTCGGGCTCGTTCTCGATCAGGTCCATGAGGAGGGTGACCAGTCCGTCGAGGACGTCGTCGACCGTCTGCGCCTTGGCGAGCGGCTCGTCGAGCATCTCGATGCGCAGCTCGGTGTCGCGGCGCACCACCTCGACCAACAATCGCTCCTTGGTCCCGAAGTAGTAGTGCAGCAACCCACGGCTCACTCCGGCCTCGCGGGCTACGTGCTCGAAGGTCGAGCCCGCGGCGCCGCGCTTGGCGACGCTCTTGCGCATCGCGTCGACGATCCGCTGTGCCTTCTCCCCGGTCAGCTGGCGTTCTGGTGCAGCTGCCTCCATTAGCAGGAGTTTATTGGCCAGCCAGCTAACCGGCTGTGAGAGCCGTGCATGGCGAGGACGCAGCCCGATCGGCGCCGCGAGTGCACTGAGTGCGTGCATGAGCAAGCCGATCGGGCGAGGACATAGCCATGCGACGGCTATCGCAGCCGGACGGGGGGGTTGTGGCCGGGAATGACGATTGTGGGGTCAAGATCCCGTATCCGCTGCCACTGCTCCAGCAGCTCCTCGCGCTCGGGCCCGAAGTCCTGCGGCAGGTCCATCTCGTCGAAGTACTCGGGCAGGGGGCCGACGCAGTCCGACGCGATCGCCGTCAATCCGTCATCGGTGTCGACGAGGACCGTGATCAGGCCGTCGCAGTGACCGGGGGTGCGGATCCAGCGCACGCCCGGCTCGACCTCGCCCTCCTCGCCGTCGAGGATCTCCAGGTTGACCGTCTCCAGCTGACCGGCGACGAGCTGGGCATAGGGGGCCTCGGTCTCCAGTCGATGCACGTAGACGGTGCGCTGCGGCCAGGTGGCGAGCGCCTCCGCGTGGTCGAAGTGCAGGTGGGTCATGATCACCTTCTTGACGTCATTGGCCGAGACGCCAAGCGAGTCGAGCGCCCCGAACTGCGGCGCGCCCTGCATGACCAGGCCCGGATCGACCAGATAGTCCTCGGAGGCGCGGATCAGGAGGCTGTTGGGGAAAGCGACCATCCCCACCGTCTTTCCCTCCGCCTGCAGCTCCTTGTAGCGGCGAAAACCGTCCGCGGAACTCTCCAGCTGCTCGGGGACGGCGCTCTCGCCGTCGAGGGAGAAGACGTAGCGCTGCGCCGGGAGCAGTAGGTGGACGGAGTGCATGGGTGCTAAGCCCCGTTCCTCGTTACTCGTTCTTCGTCCCTCGAGCTACGAGCTACGAGCAACCAGCTACGCGCCGGCGCCGTTCCCGCCAGTGGTGCTCGTGTACTCGAACTCCTCCTCGGCGCCGAACAGGGAGTCCATGACCGCCTTGCGGGCGCTATCGCTCAGCGCCAAGGCGACTCCCGCCCCAATCGCGCCGAACAGGATCAGCCGACCGAGGCGGCCCTTGCGCTTGCGGCGCCCGCGCAGCTGGTCGGAAGCCTCGCGCAGCGAGTCGGCGGCGCTGCGAAGGTCTTTCTGCACCTTCTTGTCGTCCATCAGCCGCTGCGCCGGCTTGCCGTTCTTGGTGATCCGGTCGTATGCGTGGCGAGCGGCGCCATAGGCGTCGCGAAGGTTGTTGCGAAGCTGCTCGTCCTCGATCAGACGCTGGACGTAGGGGTGCGAACGGGCCGCGCTGTACGCGTCGGCCGCCTTGCCCGCGGTGGTGGTGCCTCTAGCCATTCCTGGTCAACTCCCTCGGTCGATCGGGTTGCTCGCGGAGGATATACCCGGCCGGCCCTTGGACCACTCGCGCCGCGGGCGTCAATTCGACGGATTGGCCGCGGCGCGGGCCGCCGCCCCCTGGGCGAGCACGTCGCGGGAGACGAATCCTGTGTAGTGATCGAGCAACTGATGCCATGACACCGCCACCGGGCGGGGCGCCACGTAGCGGGTCAACGTCACCGTGTGCTCGCTCACCTGCCCCGCGGGACGGAAGGGGCGGGGCAGGCCGGTCGCCCGGTGCGCCCGAGGGACCCCGATGCTGACCACGTCGACCTCCCTGACCGGTATCGGTGGCCGCGGAGAATGCAGCTCGATAGTTCGATCGGGCAAGTAATAGAGCAGCGGCACAGCGCCCTGGCCCGAGGTGACGATTTCCCGTGGTCCCGACGGCGAGCCGAGGTCGGCGGCGACGTCGCGCCAATCGGCGCGCTGCAATCGCGGCCGCAGGTCGACGTAGACGGCGAACGCAACCCAGTAGGCGATCAGAATCGCGCCAATCCCGAGCCCGAGGCGGCCCGAGCCGCGGCTGGCAAGCCCGATCGCCGCTGCGACCAACAAAGGGATCAGCGCCGGCAGCAGGTTCCGGTCCAGCACGAAGTCCTGGCCGACTACGGCGGCGGCCAGCCCCAGCAGCAGCGAGCCGGCCGCCACCCCCAGCGCGACCCCAGCGGCGCGCTGCTCGGACGCCGAGACGCGCCAGGCGAGCAGCGCCAGCGCCGCCGCGAGCAGCGCAAGGGGCAGCGCGGCGTAGCGCATCCGCAGTGGCTGGTTGATGAAACGCCCGGTCTCGCCGCTCACGAAGCTCCCGGCCGTCTCCTTCAGCCTGGTGAGCATCCCGAGGCGGCCAATCCAGTCTGCATGGCCCCCGTTTCCCTGGTGCAGGGCAAGCGGCGCAAGCGCCAGCGCCCCAAGGGCGACCACCGCCACGGCGATCAGTGCGGCGCCTCGGCGCCGACCGGCGCCCGCGAGCAGCAGCGCAGCCTCGATCGCAGCCGGCATCGCCCCGAAGTAGTGGGTTGCCGTCGCCAGCACCGACAGCGCCGCCCACCAAAAGAGGTCACGCCGCGCATACCCGTCGCGGGCCCTGAGGAAGAACAGGAAGCCGAGCGCGCTGAGCAGGACCAGCAGCGAATAGCTGCGCGCCTCCTGCGAGTACCAGATAAGGGCCGGGTTGACCGCCACCAGTGCGGCCGCGGCGGCGCCGGCGGCGCCGCCCGCCATCCGGCGCGCGATCAGGTAGACGACCGGGATCGTCGCGACGCCGAACAACGCCGAGAGTGAGCGCAGGCCCCACTCCCCGGTGCCGAACAGCTTCGTCCAGCCCCAGGCGAGCAGGTAGTAGAGCGGGGGCGTCGACTCGGTGGCCGAGACCTTGCCCAGGGTCGTGAACAGGTTGCCGTGCAGGACGACGCCGGCGGTCCACGCCTCGTCGTGGTGGTAGCTCTGCATGCCGAGGGTCGAGAAGCGAATCGCGGCTCCGATGACGATCGCCGCTCCCAGCGCCCATGGCACCCACGTTGATCGGTGCCGTTCGCGCATGAAGAGGCCGGGAGGGACGCCTCTCCCCGTCACAGCGTCTGTCGAGTGCATCAGCGCCCTCGAGTTGGCGGTCCGCCGTCGAGCGCCGCCTCGAGCACCTGGTCGACGTCACTCGCGTAAACGAACTCCAGCTCCTCGCGCTCGTGCTCGGGGATCTCGGCGACATCGCCCTCGTTGCGCTCCGGGACGATGATTCGCTTGATTCCGGCCCGCTGGGCGGCAAGCGACTTCTCCTTCAGTCCGCCGATCGGCAGCACCTGACCGGTGAGAGTGACCTCGCCGGTCATCGCGACCTGGTTGGAAACCGGGCGGCTACTCACCAGCGAAGCAAGGGCCGTGACCATCGCGACACCAGCTGAGGGCCCATCCTTGGGGACTGCGCCGGCCGGGACGTGGATGTGAATGTCGTGGGTCTCGAACCAGTCCTCGGGCATGTCGGGGGCGATCTTGTCGAGGTTGCGCCGTACGTAGGACAGCGCCGCCTGGGCGGACTCCCTCATCACCTCGCCGAGCTGACCGGTGATCGTCAGCTTGCCCGAGCCCGGCATCGCCGTCGCCTCTACGAACAAGACCTCGCCTCCGGCCGGCGTCCAGGCGAGGCCGGTGGAGACGCCGGGGTCCTTGGTGCGACGCCGCTGCTCGGCGAAGAAGCGCCGCTTGCCGAGCAGCTCGCGGGCCCGCTTGGCCGAGATCCGAACCCGGTCCTTCGCCTTTCCCTCGGCGACCTCGCGGGCCACCTTGCGGCAGATCGTGCCGATCTCGCGCTCCAGGTTCCGAACCCCCGCCTCGCGCGTGTACTCCTCGATGATCGCCCTCAGCGCCGGATCGGCGAACTCGATCTGGGAGGGCTTCAGCCCGTTCTCCTTGATCTGGCGCGGGACCAGGTAGCGCTTAGCGATGTGCAGCTTCTCGTCGGTCGTGTAGCCGGCGAGCTGGATCACCTCCATGCGGTCCTGGAGGGCGGCGGGCACCGTGTCGAGGATGTTGGCCGTGGCGATGAACAGCACCTCGGAGAGGTCGAACTCGAGGTCCAGGTAGTGATCGCGGAAAGAGTCGTTCTGCGCCGGGTCGAGCACCTCGAGCATCGCGCTGGCGGGGTCGCCGCGAAAGTCGGCGCCCATCTTGTCGATCTCATCGATCATGAACACCGGGTTGCGCGATTCCGCGTCGCGCAGCGCCCGCACGATCGTGCCCGGCATCGCGCCGATGTAGGTGCGCCGATGGCCGCGAATCTCGGCTTCGTCGCGCACTCCACCCACCGAGATGCGCTCGAACTTTCGGCCCAGGGCCTTGGCGATCGAGCGTCCGAGGCTGGTCTTACCGACCCCCGGCGGGCCGACGAAACAGAGGATCGGCCCATGGGAGGAGGGGTTGAGCTTGCGCACCGCCAGGTACTCGAGGATGCGGTCCTTGACCTTCTCGAGGTCGTAATGGTCCTCGTCGAGAACCTCCCGCGCGTGCTCGATGTCGAGGTTGTCCTCGGTTCGCTCACTCCAGGGAAGCTCGACCAGCCACTCGAGATAGGTGCGGATCACCCCGTACTCGGCGGCGGCGGGCGGCAGCCGCTCGAGCCGTGACAGCTCCCGCTCGGCCGCCTTGCGGGCATGCTCGGGCAGGTCCGCTTGCTCGATGCGATCGCGCAGCTCGTTGATCTCCGCCTGCTGCTCGTCGCCCTCCCCCAGCTCCGTCTGGATCGCCTTCAGCTGCTCGCGCAATAGGTACTCGCGCTGACCCTTGTCGATCTCCGACTGGACCTGGGACTGGATCTGGGTGCCGAGCCGCACCACCTCCAGCTCGCGGGCGAGGATCTCGGAAAGGCGTCGCAGCCGCTTGGCCACGTCGACCTCTTCGAGCAGCTCCTGCTTCTCGGCGAACGGGATTCGCAGCGCGCCGGCAATCAGATGGCTGAGCGTCGAGGGTTCGTCGACGTTGGTGACCGCCATCTGCAGCTCCTCTGGCAGGTAGGGGATCTGCTCGATGATCTCCGAGAAGGTGCTTTGCACGTTGCGGGTCAGCGCCTGCAACTCCTGGCTCGGTTCGAGGTGGTCGGGCATCTCGCTGACCCGCGCCACCAGGTAGGGCTCGGTCTGCACGAAGTCCCCGATCCCGACCCGCTGGGTGCCCTGGACGAGGATGCGGATCGTCCCGTCCGGCACCTTGAGCATCCGGGCGACCACCCCGGCGACGCCAACCTTGTAGAGGTCCTCGGGACCGGGCTCCTCCTTCTCGGGGTCTGCCGAGGCGACCATCGCCAGCATCCGGTTGCCGGCCAGAACGTCGTCGACCAGCTGGATCGAGCGCTGCTGACCGACCGCGAGCGGGGTCAACGTGTCGGGGAAGGTGACCATCTCCCGCAGCGGCAGGATCGGAAGCGCCTGAGGGAGCGGCTCCTCGAAGTGGATCGCCTGCTCGGTTTCCGGCGTCTCGACCACCTCGAGGGTCGCCGCATCGGGCTCCGCCCCGAAGGCGCCCCCGCGTCCGTTGCCTTCGCTCTCGCCCATCTCACTCGCGGTCGATCGGCACCCGGCGCGCCGTCTCGGTCTGCTCGCGCAGCGGCAGCTCGATGCGCAGGACACCGTCCTCGTAGGTGGCCTTGGCGCGCTCGGGGTCGACGTCGACCTGAAGCTCGACGATGCGGCGGAATGGGCCCGAGTCGATCTCCACCTGCTGGTAGACACGGCCCTCGGTCTCCTGCACCGGGCGCTCGCCGCTGATCGCCAGCTCGCGACCGCTGACCTCGATCGTCACCTCGCTCAGTTCCACGCCGGCTAGATCGACCTTGACGATGGCCCGCTGGGGGTCGCCGCAGTAATAGAGGTCGATCTTGGGCGAGAAGCCACTGCTGCGGGCTCCGACCAAGCCGCGCCCCGGCCAGTCGCCGAACAACTGGTCCATCTCCCGCCGCATGCGCTCGAAGTTCGCGAACAGGTCTCGCTCGGGCATCGGTCAAAGATAGCCAGAGAGGCGCTTCTGGCCACGGGTCCTGTCACGGCGGGCCGTTCCCGCCCGTGCTCCAGAGTCCGCGCGGGGCGGGAATCGGGCTCGCCGCACCACCCGCGGAAGCAACGGCTCTCAGACTTCGTAGACGGTGCCCTCCTGGGCTACCTCGACAGGAGCACCGAAGGTCTTGGATGCCTCGTCGCGGGCCCAGTCGGCGTCCAGCTCGTCGGAGATGTGGGTGAGGACGACGCGGTGGGCGCCTGCGCGGCGGGCGTGCTCGCCGGCTTCGGCGGGCGTCAGGTGGCCGCGCTCCCCGGTCCGCTCGGGCCGCGGCAGGGTCGCCTCGATCAGCAGTAGGTCGGTCTCGCGCGCGAGCTCCACGAGCGCGTCGGTCGGGGAGCAGTCGGCCCCGAAGGTGAAGCGGCCGCTTCCGTTCGACGAACTGACGTCGATCGCAAAGGCTTCGGTGAAGTGCGGCACCTCGTGGAAGCGAAGGGCGATCGATCCCACCTCAACGGTCGAGTCAGGCTCATATTCCTCAATCGCAAATGCGTCTTCGATCAGCTTCTCGTCCCCCCAGGAGCCCACTACACGGCGGAAGGTCTTCTCGGCTCCCGGCGGGGCTATGAGACGCGGGCGCGCCGGGTTGTCGGTTCCCGGCCATCGGTCAACGGGAACCGGCTGCTGGCGGGGAGCGAGGGTGAGCGCGTAGCTGTAGGGGACGAGGTCGAGGAAGTGGTCGGCGTGCAGGTGGGAGATTGCGACCGCGTCCACGTCGACGTAGTCGCGGAACCGGCGCAGCTTCGAGAACACCCCGTTGCCGCAGTCGAGCAACACGCTGGCGTCGCCGTCCTCGACCAGGTAGCCGCTGCAGGCACCGTCAACGTCCTGCCAGGACGGCGACTTGCCGAGAACTGTGATCCTCACGAGCCGGGCCCTCTCCTCCGGGATTCCGGGGCCAACCTTACCCCCGCTCGGCCGGCACGGCCCCAGTTAGGGTCGGTCGATCAGATCTTGCGGCCGGCTAGACCCGGCCCGCCAGCCTCGCGCCCGCCTCGACGCGGCCAGTCCAGCGGGGGCTGCGCATCAGCAGCACCGGCTGGCGCGGCGGCACCAGGCCTTCGGGACGGTCGGGACGAAAGGTGGCGCACGGCTCGTCCAACTCAAGGGAGCAGAGCAGGTTCTTGCGGAAGTAGCAGTCCTCGCAGCTGGGTGCC
>JBBQNM010000030.1:0-28102 GCA_038329895.1 Solirubrobacterales bacterium
GACCACGGCGTGGCGCAGGCCCATCCGCTTGACCTGGTTCGCGACCCGCAGCGGCTCCAGCGGGTCGTTCCAGGTCGGCTTGCCGGTCTGCACGTTGCAAAAGCCGCAGCGGCGGGTGCAGACGTCGCCGAGGATCATGAAGGTCGCCGTACCGCGCTCCCAGCACTCGCCGACGTTGGGGCAGTTGGCCTCCTGGCAGACCGTGTGCAGGCCCTCGGCCTCGATCGCCTTCTTCAGCCGGCGGTAGGTGGGGCCGCCCGGCGCCGGCACCTTCAGCCAGGGGGGCTTGCGCTCGCGGAACGGCCGTCCATTGGCGACGGACGCGCCACCTGGGTTGGCGCGCGACCGCGTTACGTGTATGCGCTCGGCGGCCTCTGACACGGTCCTACCGTAGCGCCGCCTCGACGCCGGCCGCGGGAGCCACGATCACCGATTCGATGCCCTCGACATATTGGGCGAGCTCCGCCGCGTCGATCGGGAGCAAGCGGCGTTCATAGACGGCGGCAAACCGCTCCGCCACCTCTTCGCCGAATTGGGCCAAGTCCTGTTGGCTGCCCAGCTCGCGGCCCAGCGAGGTCACCCGGCAACCCTCGATCCCGCAGGGGACGATCCATTCGAACGGCTGCAGGTCGTTGTTGACGTTGATCGCGAAGCCATGCGTCGTGACCCCGCGGCTGATGTGGACGCCAATCGAGCCGATCTTTCGTGCCTCGTTTCCGGGGTGGGCTCCGCTCGCCGGCGCTGCGCCGGTGGTCCAAACTCCGGTCAGGCCCTCGATCATCTGAGCATCGACGCCGAATCCGCGGAGCGCCTCGATCATCACCCGCTCCAGGCGCCGCACGTATGCATGCACGTCGTCGGCGTACGGCTTCAGGCTGACGATCGGGTAGCCGACCAGCTGTCCCGGCCCGTGGTAGGTGACGGCACCGCCGCGGTCGGTGTCGCAGACCTCGATGCCCTGGGCGCGGTACCAGTCCTCGCCCATCGGCAGCTCCTGCGGCTGGGATCGCCTTCCGCGCGTGTAGACGGGCGGGTGCTCGAGCAGCAGCAGCAGGTCGGGGACCTTTGCGGCCTGACGGGCCGCGGACAGCCGCGTCTGCGCATCGCGCGCGGCCTCGTAGGGCACGAGGCCGCAGCGGATCACCCACAGCGCGTCACGCATGCGCCCAGTCTTTCACGCCGGCAAGCTCGCCCCTGAGCCTGCGACGGGCCAGTTCGCGCCCCGCTTCGAGCGCTGTGGTCCCCTGCTTCTCGGAATCCACCAGGACCCGCAGCATCGTCTCGCCGATCGAGTCGACCAGATCGTCGACCCGGGCCGCGTCGTAGCCGTGAAGGTCCGCGTAGACGTGGATCAGGCCGCCGGCGTTGGCGATGAAGTCGGGCGCGTAGACGATCCCGCGCTCGTCGAGGCGCTCGCCCAGCGCCTCATCGGCAAGCACGTTGTTCGCCGCCCCGCAGACGATCTGACAGCGCAAGGCGTCCGCGTTCGCCTCGTTGACGGCGCCGCCGAGGGCGCAGGGCGCCAGCACCTCGCATTCGGTGAGCACCGCAACCTCGGGATCGACCCAGCGCGCCCCCAGGCGTTCGACGCGGGCACAGCGACTGGGGTCGATGTCGGAGACCAGCAGCTCTGCGCCGCCGGCCGCCAGCCGGCGCGCAAGCGCGCTGCCGACGTGGCCGAGCCCCACCACGCAAACGCGCAGCCCTTCAAGCCCGGGCGAGCCGAAGCGGTGCGAGCAGCAGGCGCGGATCGCCCGCTCGACCCCGCGCGCGGTCAGTGGACTGGGGTCGCCGCGGCCGCCCAGTGCCGGAGGCAGCCCGACCACGTGGCCGGTGCGCTCGGCAATCACGGCCATGTCCTCGGCGCAGGTGCCGACGTCCTCGGCGGTGATGTAGCGACCCTCCAGCGACTCGACCGCGTCGGCGAAGTCGAGCAGGGCGGAGCGGCGCTGTTCCGCCGCGGGCGCGCCATCGGGCAGGCAGATCACTCCCTTGCCGCCGCCGAGATCGAGCCCTGCTGCGGCGGCCTTCAGCGTCATCGCGCCAGCGAGGCGAAGCGCGTCCTCGATCCCCTCCCCGTCGCCCTCGTAATGCCACATCCGGCAGCCACCGAGCGCCGGGCCGAGTGCGGTCGAGTGCACCGCGATCACCAACGGCAGTCCGCTGCGCTCCCCGCGCCGGCTGAGCAGCTCCTCGTGACCGGTCATCACTCGAGCTCCCCGTTCTCGAGCCGCTCCCGCACCGAGGCGAGAAAGCGCGCCGCGACGGCGCCGTCGAGCGCCCGATGGTCCCAGGACATGCAGAGGTAGCTCATCGGCCGGATCGCGATCGCATCCGTTCCGCCGTCCTCGACCACCACCGGGCGCTTGACCACGGCCTCGAGGTCGAGGATCGCGACTTGGGGCTGGTTGATGATCGGCGTCGCGAGCACGGCGCCGAACTGGCCGGGATTGGTAATCGTGAACGTCCCGCCGTGCACGTCGTCGGGTTGCAGTTCGCGGCGCCGGGCCCGGTCGGCGAAGTCGTTGATCGCCGCCGCCGTGCCCTCGAGGCTGAGCCGCTGCGCACGCGGGATCACCGGCACGATCAGCCCGTCCTCGAGCGCCACCGCGATGCCCATGTTGATGTCGTCGTGGTAGACGATCTCCTCGTCTTCGATCGAGGCATTGAGGATTGGGTGCTCGGCGAGCGCCAGCACCGTCGCCCGCGCCACGAATGCGAGGTAGGTGAGCCGGACGCTGCGCCGCTCCATCGCCTCGCGCAGCTCGGCGCGCCGCGCCGCAACGCTCGAGAAGTCGACCTCGACGATCGTCGTGCAGTGAGCCGAGGTGCGCCGGCTCTCGACCATGTGACGTGCGATCTGCTGCCGCATGATCGACATCGGTTCGCGCCGCGCGGACGGTGCGGGCGTTTCGTTGCTCGCTGCTCGCTGCTCGTTGCTCGGGGCTTGGGTCCCGTTGCCCGCCGGGGCCGGCTCGGGACGGTACGGCGACTCGATGTGCAGCGGCCGGCCCTCTGCGGCGCGCTCGCCACCCTCGATGTAGGCAAGCAGATCGCTCTTGCGCACCCGCCCCCCGACCCCGGTTCCCTCTACCTGGCTCAAGTTGACCCCATGCTCCTCAGCGATCCGCCGCACCACCGGCGAGTGAAACCCCGAACGATCGAGTTCAGGCCGCCCTCCCGCGGGTGGTGCGTCGGGGACGGCCCCCGCACGCGCGGACTCTGGAGCACGAGCGGGGGGCGTCCCCGGCGTGACAGGACCCGTGGAAGAGCGGTTGGAAGTGTCCTCTTCGGGATGCGCCTCGCCGGGCTTCGCGCTCGGATCGATCTCAGCCATCGGTTCACCAACCGCCAGCGTCTGCCCCGGTTCGGCGAGCAGCCGCTCGACCCGCCCGCTGGCCGGAGCCGGTATCTCGACGTCGACCTTGTCGGTGGTGACCTCGCAGATCACCTCGTCGGCGTCGACCCAATCGCCGGGTCGCTTGCGCCACTCGATGATCGTGCCCTCGGCGACCGAGATCCCCATCTGGGGCATCGTCACCTCGACCAGGGAGGAGGCGTCAGTACGCGATGAGCTCACGGCAGGCCTCCTTGAAGTCGTCGAGCCCCGGCAGCACACGTTGCTCGAGCGGCGGGCTGAACGGGATCGGGACGTCGGGCGCCGTCAGCCGGACAAGCGGCGCGTCCAGGTATTCGAACGCCTGCTCGGCCACAAGCGCCGCCACCTCCGCGCCCACCCCGCAGGAGCGCGTCGCCTCGTGGGCGACCAGCACCTTTCCGGTCTTGCGGGCGGTGGCGAGCACCGCCTCGGTGTCGAGCGGGCAGAGCGAACGCAGATCCAGCACCTCGATGTCCTCACCGAGCTCCTCGGCGGCCTGCAGCGCCAGATGGACCGCGGACCCATAGGCGATCACGGTCATTTCCGATCCCTCGCGGGCGATTCGCGCCTTGCCCAGCGGGACCGTGTGCTCGCCCTCCGGCACCTCGTCGCGCACATGGCGGTACAGCCCCTTGTGCTCGAGGTAGCAGACCGGATTGGGATCGCGGATCGCGCTGATCAGCAGGCCCTTCGCGTCGGCTGCCGTGGCCGGCGCCACGACCTTCAGCCCCGGCGTCTGCAGGAACCACGCCTCGGGGTTCTGGGAGTGGAACGGGCCGCCGGAGAAGCCGCCGCCGGACGGCAGCCGGACCACCATCGGCACCGCGATGCCCTGCCGGTAGTGCAGCTTCGCGGCCACGTTGACGAGCTGGTCGAAGCCGCAGGAGATGAAGTCCGAGAACTGCATCTCGCAGACTGGCTTCAGCCCCTCGACCGCCGCTCCCACGGCGGCGCCGATGATCGTGTTCTCGGCAAGCGGGGTGTCGAGCACGCGATCGGCCCCGAATTCCTCCGCGAAGCCGTCGGTGACCTTGAAGGCGCCCCCGAAGGCGCCGATGTCCTCGCCGAGGCAGAACACCGCCGGATCGCGGCGCATCTCGGTCCGCAGGGCGTCGGAGATCGCCTCCAGGTAGGTCATCTCGCGCGTCGGGCCCGCGGTCTGCGGAGCGGTGCCCGTCGCGGCGTTCGCCGTGGCGCTCATGCCGGCCTCCCGTTTCCGTTTGCCGACCACCTCGACCAGGGAGCCTCCCCGTCGCCGAGCGCCTCGAAGTCCTCCGCGAACACTCCCTCCAGCGCCAGATCGGGCTCCGGCATCGGCGAGGCCAGCGCCTTCTCCGCGCACTCGTCGACCTGGCTGCGCGCCTGCTCGCGGATCTCATCGACCTCGTCGCGCGAGAACCCGCACTCGGAGACGAGGCGCTCCGCGTAGAGCTCGATCGGATCTCGGGCCCGCCACTCCTCGAGCATTTCCGGCGGCACGTAGCTCATGTCGTCGTGGGCGCCATGGCCGTGCATCCGCATCGTCTGGCACTCGATCAGCGTCGGCCCGCCGCCCTCGCGGGCACGGTCGACCGCGGCACGCGCGGCGTCGAATACCGCCTCGACGTCGTTGCCATCCACCTTGACGCCGCCGAACCCGTACCCCTCCGCGCGCTTCACCGGGTCGACCGCGAACTCGAGCCGGTTCGGTGTCGAGTAGGCGAACTGGTTGTTTTCCAGCACGAAGACGACCGGCAGGCGGTGGATGCCGGCGAAGTTCATCGCCTCGTGCCATTGGCCATTCGCGGTCGAGCCATCGCCGAAGAAGGTCATCGCGACGCGCGGCTCGCCGCGCATCTTGAAGGCGAGCGCCATGCCGACCGCCGGCTGCGCCATGTCGGGGAGCATCGAGACCATCCCCACGCAGCCCAGGCGCGGGTCGCCGAAGTGCATGTTGCCGTCCTTGCCGCCGGTCACCCCGCCGGAGCGGCCCATGTAGTTGGCCAGGTAGCGGTCGGGGGTCACCCCGCGAACGAAATGAGCCCCGAGGTCGCGGTGCAGGATGCACATGCGGTCCCGGGGCCCGAGCGCGAATGCCGCGCCGACCGATACGGCCTCCTGTCCACAGCCGTCGTAGAAGGAGCCGGGCACCTTGCCCTGCTTGTAGAGGGCGAGGCCGCGCTCCTCTGCGGCGCGCATCATCGCCATGAAGCGGAGCAGGCGTCCCCGGTCCTCGCGGGTGAGCTGGGCACCGCGCGTCTCGAGCGTGGCATCTATGTCCGCACTCATCTCGCTGAGCCTCATATGAGCCGTCCCTTCGGATCTGGCCGGGCTTTGGGATCTCCTCCACCGGGCCGGTTTCGCGACGCCGGGATCTCCGGGTAGCCGCGCCTATGGACGCAGGAGGCGAGGGATCTTCCCCTCCTCCCTATGTGCGTATCGCTACAGCGATCTTACCCCTCCCAATGGGCGTTGCAAGCTGCCCTGCACTTAGCTTTGAGGGGGGCCGCCGGGGAGGCGACCCGCGCGGTGTCGCGCAGCGCAACATCGGTGGCCGGTCAGTGTTGTGATGAAGAGCGGCGATTTGTGTTATTTGTATTGATGAGTTCGGGGCCCAAAGAAATCGGAGGTGAGATGTGATTAGTTCCGGCGTCGTCGAGTTCTCCCGCGGGCGCGCAATCAGGGTGGCCGCCGGCGTGGCCTTCCTGGTCGTGACAGCGTTGGTGGCCTTGCTGGCGCGTGGCGGACCCACGGCCCCGGCCGCCGGACCCGCCGATCCCGACCTGGCCTTGACCAAGTCCGACAGTCCTGACCCGGTCAACGCCGGTGGGCAGCTCACCTACACCGTGACGGTGAAGAACGACGGTCCGGAGCCGGCGACCAACACGACGGTGACGGACGACCTGCCGAAGGAGGTGACCTTCAACTCGGCAACCGCATCCAGCGGCACGTGCGACGCCAAGGGAGGCAAGCTGACCTGCACCCTCGGCACGATCGCGCCGACGCAGTCGGCCACGGTGACGATCAAGGTGACGGTCAAGAAGAACACCAAGGCGTCGCAGATCTCCAACACCGCCTCGGTGACCAGCGACGGGACCGACCCGAACACCGCCAACAACTCCGACACCGAGACCACCACGGTGCTCAAGGCGGGCGTCGGCGTCGGCGCCACCTGCTTCGGCAAGAAGGCGACGATTACCGGCACCCCCGGGAACGACGTCCTGGTCGGCACACCGGGCAACGACGTGATCAGGGCCTTCGCCGGCAACGACACCGTCTTTGGCCGTGACGGCAAGGACCTGATCTGCACCAACGGCGGCTCGGATCTGGTCAATTCCGGAGCGGGGCAGGACAGGGTCAAGGGCGGCCTCGGCCCGGACCTGCTCAAGGGTCGCGCCGATGCCGACGAGCTGCGCGGCAACCGCGGTCGTGACCGGCTGCGCGGCAACGGCGGACCGGACCTGCTAGCCGGCGGGCGGGGCGTCGACCGCTGCCGCGGCGGCTCGGGCAGCGACACCCTGCTCAGCTGCGAGCGCTGAACGGCCTGCGCAACTCTGCCGCTGCTGCGTGTTGACACTTGCGAACCTCGAGCACGGGTCGGTCGAGGTTCGGTATGAGGAGAATTTGGCGAATCGCGCGAGGACGCCCAGGCGTCGCTGCGGGCGCTGGCCTGGCTGCGCTGGCGGCTCTGGCAATCCTGCTCGTGGCAGGCCACGGGCCGCGAACGGCCGCGGCGGCCGGGCCCGACCCGGCCGATCTTTCGCTAACCAAATCCGACAGCCCCGATCCGGTCGCCACCGGAGCGGTTCTGACCTACACGATCAAAGTCCACAACGCTGGCCCCGACCCGGCCACGAACACGGCCGTGACCGACGGGCTGCCGAGCGGCGTCAGTCTCGTCTCCATCACCTCCCCAGCGGGCAGTTGCAGCAAGACCGGCGGCAAGCAGGTCTGCGACCTGGGCACGGTGACCACCACGGTGGACCGCACCGTCACGATCAAGGCGACGGTGAAGAAGAAGACAGGCGAGATCAGCAACTCGGCTTCGGTCGCCAGCGATGTAACGGATCCCAACCCCAGCAACAACCTCGACACCGAGGTGACGACGATCGCCAAGCCGCCGGCGCCGGCGACCTGCGCTGGTCAACCAGTGACGATCCTCGGCACGCCCGGCCCCGACACGCTCGTCGGCACCGCTGGCAACGACGTGGTCTCCGCCCTCCAGGGTGACGACACCGTGTACGGCTTCCAGGGCGGCGATCTGATCTGCAGCGGCCCCGGCACCGATGTGGTCCGGGGGGGCGCCGGAAACGACCTCGTCCTCGGCGGTCGCGGATCTGACTTCATTCGCGGGCGCCGCGGGGACGACGCGCTGCACGGGCAGCGTGGGCGCGACCGCCTGCGCGGCGGTCGCGGCGACGACCTTCTCGCCGGGGGCAAGGGGTTCGACCGCTGTCGCGGTGGGCCCGGCATGGATCGCCTGCGCGGCTGCGAGCGCTAGCCTCTAGAGGGCAAGGTTCGCCGGTTCTTCCAGCAGCTCGCGGATCCGGGCCAGGAAGGTGGCGCCGTCGGCGCCGTAGAGGATCCGGTGGTCGCAGGCAAGGGTCACCGACATCAGCTGCGCCTTCGCGAACTCGCCGTCGCGCACCACAGGTCGCTCGTTGATCGCGCCGACGGCGAGGATCCCGGCCTGCGGCGGGTTGATCACCGCCGAGAAGCTGTCGATCCCGTACATGCCGAGGTTTGAGACGGTGAAGGTTCCGCCGGAGAGCTCGGGGGGAGTGATCGTGGCGTCGCGAACCTTGCCGGCAAGCTCGCGCGTCTGGCGGGCGATCTCGCGCAGGCCCTTGCGGTCGGCGTCGAAGATGGTCGGAACGGTCAGGGCGTCCTGCGCGGCCACCGCGACTCCGACGTTGATCCGCGAGTACAGCTCCAGACGACCGTCGCGGTAGGCGCCGTTGGCGCGCGGGTGCTCGCGCAGCGCGATCGCACAGGCCTTGATGACCATGTCGTTGAAGGAGGGCACGGGCTCGCCCTCCGGGGTGCCGGCCTTCATTCGTGAGCGTGCCTCCACGGCGCGGGTCATGTCGATCTCGACCGAGAGGTAGAAGTGCGGCGCGGTGGCCTTCGATTCCGCCATCCGCCTTGCCACGGTCTGCTGCAGCTTGGTGAGCTCCTGCTGGGAGACCTCGCCCTTCGCTGTCTCGGGCCTTTCCAGCGTTGCGGCCACGGGCGGCCCAGCGGCCGGCGCGTCGGCAGGTTTCGCTTTCGCCCCTTCGACGTCCGCCTTGACTATGCGGCCCCCCGGCCCAGAGCCATGTATCGCGCCCAGGTCGACGCCCTTCTCGGCGGCGATCCGGCGGGCGATCGGCGAAGCCTTGACCCGCCCGTCCCCCTCCGGTTGGGTGGCAGAGGGCGTTGCCATCTCCGCAGCGGGCGCTGCCGTCGCCGTGGAGGCGGAGGAGGTCTCGGCTTCCGGCTTGCCGCCGTTGCCCGCCGACTTGCGCTCCTTGCCCTTCTTCTTCTTGCCGGCTCCGTTCGCTTCGCTGGCGTCGCCGACCCTCGCGATTACCTCGCCGATCCCCAGCGTGTCTCCCTCGTCGGCCACGATCTCGATCAGGGTGCCGGCCGCGTCGGACTCGTAGACCATGTTCGCCTTGTCGGTCTCGATCTCGACCAGCTCGTCGCCGACCGCGACCTCCTCGCCTTCCGACTTCAGCCAGCGCAGCACCGTCCCCTCTTCCATCGAGTCCGAGAGCCTCGGCATGACGATCTCCGCAGCCACTACGCCGACCCCTCCAGGGTCGCCATCGCCGCTTTGATCACGTGTTCCTCGTGCGGGATCGCGGCCTGCTCGAGCCGCTTCGAGTAGGGCATCGGGACGTCGGCGCCGGTGACCCGCTGAATCGGAGCGTCGAGGTCGTCGAAAGCCTGCTCCTGGATCAGCGCCGCGACGTTGGCGCCGACCCCGCCGTGCGGCCACCCCTCCTCGACGACCACGACCCGGTTGGTCTTGTGCACGGACTCGAGGATCGTGTCGAGATCGAGCGGCCGCAACGTGCGCGGGTCGATCACCTCAGCGTCGACGCCGTCCTCGCTGGAGAGTTGCTTGGCCGCGTTCTCGGCCACCTGGGCCATCTTCAGGATGCCGATGATCGTCACGTCGGAACCCTCGCGCCGCACCGCCGCTTCGCCGAAGCGCAGCAGCGCGTCGCCGTTCTCGGGTACCTCGCCTCGTGCGCCGTACAGGCCCTCGTGCTCCATGAAGATCACCGGGTTGTCGTCGCGGATCGCGGCCTTCAGCAGCGCCTTGCCGTCGGCCGGAGTCGAGGGACAGGCAACGAGCAGACCGGGGACGTGCAGGTACATGGCCTCGAAGCTATGCGAGTGCGTGGGCCCGAGCTGGTGCCCTCCGCCGCCCGGCATCCGGATCACCATCGGCACCCGCACCTTGCCGCCGAACATGTAGGGGATCGCGGCCGCGTGGTTGATGATCTGGTCGGCGGCCAGCAGGGAGAAGTTGACGGTCATGATCTCGACCACTGGGCGCAGCCCAGCCATCGCCGCGCCGACGCCCGTTCCGACGATCGTGTTCTCGGAGATCGGCGTGTCGCGAACGCGCTTCTCGCCGAACTCGTCGAGCAGCCCTTCTGTCACCTTGAAGGCACCCTGAAAGACGCCGACGTCCTCGCCCATGATGAAGACCGACTCGTCGCGCTGCATCTCCTCGCGCAGCGCCGAATTGAGCGCCTCGCGCATGCGCATCGTCGCCACTACGAGTCCTCCTCTGCGCCCTGGTCCTCTGCCGGGTGCTCCTCGTCCTCGCGGACCTTGGATCCCTCGGTGGCGTCGCCGTGGACCGCAGGATTGAGGCGCGGTCCGGCGGGCAGGCCGGCGTAGGCGGCACCCGCCTCCGCCAGCTCCTTTGCCCTCTGCGATGCCTCGGACTCGCGCTCGCCGGGGTAGGGGTCCGGGCTGCGCTCGTCGACCGCGTACCAGCCCAACGTCTCGCCGACGACATAGAGATGGTCATAGAGCGAGTCGAGCGCCGGCTCCGGCGACTGATCCGCAAAGCGCACCGCCTCGGTCACGACCTCGTCCGCGTGCTCGCGGATCTCGTCGGCGTCCTGCTGGCTCAGCCTCCCGGCCTCGATGGCGCGGGCCGCGAAGGTCTCGATCGGGTCCTTTGCCCGCCACTCCTCGACCTCGTCCTTTGAGCGGTAGACCTCCGGGTCTGCGGCTGAGTGGCCGCGGAAGCGATAGGTGAACGCCTCGACCAGGGTCGGTCGGCGCTCCTCGCGGGCGATTCGGATGTGCTCGGAGACCGCCTCCCGCACCGCGAGCACGTCCATCCCGTCGATGCGCTCGCCCGGCACCCCGTAGCCCTCGGCCTTGCGGGAGAGGTCGGTTTGCGCCGAGTGGCGCTCGATCGCGGTTCCCATCCCGTAGAGGTTGTTCTCGACCAGGAAGAAGACCGGCAGCTTCCAGAGCGCCGCCAGGTTCATCGTCTCGCCGAAGTTGCCGGCGTTTGAGGCGCCGTCCCCGAACATGCAGACGGTCACCGAGTCCTCGCCCTTGTAGTCGGAGGCGAGCGCCAGCCCGGCGGCGATCGGCAGATTTCCGCCGACGATCCCGTAGCCGCCCATGAAGCGGTTCTCGAGGTCGAAGATATGCATCGAGCCGCCGCGGCCGCCGCTGGTTCCGTCCACGCGGCCGAACAGCTCCGCCATCACCGCGTTGGGATGGGTGCCGCGGGCGATCGCGTGGCCGTGGGTGCGATAGGTGCCGATCAGGTAGTCGTCGGGGCGCATCACCGACGTCGTGCCGACGATCGTCGCCTCCTCACCGATCGCCAAGTGCAGGAAGCCGCCGGCCTTCGCCCGCTGGTACTGGCGGCCCGCCTCCTCCTCGAAGCGGCGAATCAGCGCCATCGTGGAGAGCAGCTCGCGACAGGCATCGGCGTCCGGTAGCTCGCGCTTGGCGCCGGCCACGCCGTCGCTCGAGGTCACGCGTGCCTGCTCTCCGGTTGCGGTGCTCGGGTTCTCAGTCAATCCCGTCCTCGGGTCCACCTTAGCTAAGGGGCCTGCCGGTGCGGGAACCCGATTGGGGGAAGGTCAGGCAGCGGCGGCGATCGCGTCCTCGAGGCGGTCGTCACCCCAGAAGACTTCGTCGCCCACCACGAGGCTCGGCACGCCCTGCACCCCGAGATCTCCTGCGGCCTCAGTCGCATCGCGCAGGGCGTCCTTGACCCCGGCCGTCTCGATCGCTTTCAGCACCGCGGCCGGGTGCAGCTCGCAGGCCGCCGCGGCGATCAGCACGTTCTCGGGTTCGCTGAGGTCCCGCCCGGCGGCGAAGGCCTGGCGGAAGGCGGCGAGGGCAAAGGCCACGGTGCGACCGGTCTGCTTCGCGTAGGTGGCCGCCCGCATCGCCGCCAGGGTGTTGCCGGGGAAGGGCTCGGGCCAGCGGATCGCGGGCAGGTCGTAGTCGGCGGCGCGCCGCTCCACCTCGGCGATTCCGGCTTGCCGCTCCGGCGTCTCGGCCCATGACCCTCGGCCGAAGCGCTTGAACAGCCCGCCGAGCAGGATCGGCTGCCACTCGGGGGCCTCGAGACCATTCTCGGCGAACAGCCCGTTGACCCGCTCCGCGGCGAGATAGGCATAGGGCGAGCCGAGGTCGAAGTAGAACAATGCCCGCCGGCTCCTCGGCTCCGCGTCCGGGGCCGGCGGGGTCTCTGGCACTCAGGCGTGGATCGCCCAGCCGTCCACGGCACGGGCTGCGTCGAGGACCGCCTCGGACATCGTCGGATGGGGGTGGACTATCCGTGCCAGCTCCTGGTAGCCGCCCTCGAGGGCCATCGTGTCGACCAGCTCGGCGATCATGTCGCAGGCGCGGTTGCCGACCACGTGCGCGCCGAGGATCTCGCCGTACTCCGAGTCGGCGATGAGCTTGACCAGGCCCTCGCGATCGTCGTAGACGACCGACGCCCCGGCGCCGCCGAGCTTGAACTTGCCGACCTTGATCTCCTTGCCCGTCTCTTTTGCCTGCGCTTCGGTGAGCCCGACGCTCGCCACCTGCGGCTCGCAAAACGTCGCTCCCGCGACGAGGTTGACGTCGACCGGGTGCGTCTCGGCGCCGGCGATCCGCTCCACCGCGACGACCCCCTCCTCGGATGCCTTGTGGGCGAGCGCGGGGCCGCGCACGAGGTCGCCGATCGCGTAGACCTTCTCGTTCGAAGTGCGCTGGTACTCGTCGATCTCGATCCGCCCACCGTCGCCGGTCTTTACCCCGGCGTCGGAGAGGCCGAGCGCCTCGGTGTCCGGTGCGCGGCCGCCGGCGATGCACAGGTAGTCGACCTCGGTGCTCTGATCGCCATAGCCGACCTTCACCAAGTCGCTCCCCGCCTCCACCTTCTCCACAGGGGTGCCGGTGGAGATCGTGACGCCCTGCTTCTTGAAGTGGCGCTCGACAACCCGCGCCATGTCCTTGTCCTCGGCGGGAAGGATCTGGTCGAGCATCTCAATCAGCACCACCTCGGTTCCGAAGCGCGCATAGGCGGAGGCGATCTCGGCGCCCGAGGCGCCTGCTCCGACAACCGCGATCTTGGCCGGCTGCTCGGGCAGCGACCAGGCGCCCCAGGTGTCGACGACGCGGCCGCCGAACTCAACTCCGGGGATCGGCATCGCCACCGAGCCGGTCGCGAGCACTACGGCGCCCCCCTCGAGGGTCTTACCGCCGACCTTGACGTTGCCCTCCTTGGTCAGCGAGCCCTCGCCCTCGATCATCTCGATCTTGTTCTTGTCCCAGAGCATCTTCACGCCGCCGGCCAGCGTCTCGGAGACCTTTGTGCGACGCTCGCTCAGCGCACCCCAGTCGAGGCTCGCGTCCGCGGCCACGACACCCAGCTCGGCGCCGTTGCGGGCGTGGTCGAAAACCTCCGCCGTGTGGAGCAGGGTCTTGGCCGGGATGCAGGCGTAATTGAGGCAGCGCCCGCCCGGCTTGTCCTTCTCGACCACCGCGGTTTTCTTACCCAGCTGCGCGGCGCGGATCGCCGCCACGTAGCCGCCCGGCCCGCCGCCGATCACGATCACGTCGAAAGAGTCAGCCACCGGCCGAGCCTATACGACGCTAGGACGCGGCTCAGTCTCTCGGGAGATGGTGCGGCATCTGGATCCGCGCCATCGCCTTGATCATGAAGTAGAAGAAGGTGCCTGCGATGGCGAGCAGGGCGAGGTCGGCGAAGATCTGCGCCGCCGAGGCCGCCCTCAGGGCGAGCCCGAAGGCCGCGGCGAAGATCAGGAACAGCAGGATCGTCTGGAAGCCGAGCACGGCCCAGTAACGCGCTCGCCACATTCCCCACGACATCACCCCCATCAGAAACGCAGGGGAGAGCGCCTGCACGAGCGCCGGTCGGCTGCCGTTCACCTTCACTCCACTCGCGTAGCCGATCAGGATCGAGATCACGATCAGCGCCGAGATCACGGCGCCGATCGTGACCACGAGCGGACGCTCGTCCTCGTGCAGCGGCTCGAGGGCCTCGCGCACCTCGCGGTTGCGCTCCTCGGCCTTCGCGTAGCCGCGTTCAATCGAGGAGCCGCTTCGCGCCTTGCGCTTGTGCCGCTCGGCGCGCTTACGCTCGCGGCTAGCCACCGGGGGCCTCGTCGCCGATCCCCGCAAACGCCCGCCGCAGCAGGTCCGCCGCAGCCGCAGGATCGTCGGCGTCCCGGATCGCCCGCACCACGCAGAGCCGCCGCGCCCCCGCCTCGACCACTTGCGCCGCGTTCGACGGGGCGATGCCGCCGATCGCGTAGAAGGGCAGCGGCGCATTCTGGGCGGCGTAGCTGACCAGCTCCAGGCCGACCGCCGGGCGTCCTTCCTTGGTCGGCGTCTCCCAGACCGGGCCGACACTGACGTAGTCGGCGCCCGCGGCGCCGTCGATCTGCTCGCGCGAGTGGGTCGAGAGCCCGATCAGAACGTCCGCACCGAGCGTCGCCCGGGCATCGGCGACGGCCATGTCGCCCTGTCCCAGATGCACTCCGTCGGCCCGGCAGGAAATCGCCAGGGCGGGATCGTCGTTGACGATGAACAGGGCGCTGTAGGTGTCGCATAGGCGCCGGAAGGTGGCCCCGGCGACCTCGATCGCGCGCCGGTCCAGCTCCTTCTCGCGCAGCTGCACGATGTCGACGCCGCCATTGAGCGCTGCCCGCACCATTCCCTCAGGGTCCTCGCCATGGGGCCGGGCGTCGCAGACGAAGTAGAGGCGCGCAGTGCGCAGGCGTTCGCGGCGCAGGGGGCCGGCGGCGTCGGGGGTGGCGAGGCTCATTGGCTAGCGGCGGGTTGTAGTCGACCTGGCACAGGCACGATTATCGCCCGCCCGCGGGGGCAGTGGGTGGAGGAGTACGATCGTTGGACAACGGGAGCCCTCAAGCCAAGGGCTGAGAGGGCGGCTAAGGCGCCGCCGACCGTCTGAACCTGATCCGGGTAATGCCGGTGTAGGGAATGGGCGCGAGGGCTCCGGACCGAGGACCGAGTGCCAACAGCGACCGAAAAGCGAAGCTTCGACGCGATCATCGTCGGCGCCGGCGTGATCGGGCTGACCTGCGCCTGGCGCGCTGCGCAGCGCGGCCTGGATGTGGTCGTTCTCGATCGCAGCACTCCTGCCGCGGGGGCCAGCGGTGTCGCCGCCGGGATGCTGGCCCCGATCGGTGAGCTGACCTTCGGCGAGCAGCGGCTGCTGGAGCTGACGCTGGCTGCGGCCGAGCGCTACCCGGGCTTCGTCGCCGAGCTGGAAGAGCTGAGCGGCTCGGAGACCGGCTACGACCGCCGGGGCGCGCTGCACGTGGCGCTCGACCGTGACGAGTCCGCGCAGTTGCGCCGCCGCCACGAGCTTCAGCGTTCGCTCGGCCTTGAGGCGGATTGGCTCACACCGCGCCACTGCCGCAGCCTCGAGCCCGGGCTGGCACCGTCGATCACGGCCGGCGTCCATGCGCCCAACGAAGGCGCCATCGATCCACGCGCCCTTTGCGCGGCGCTGCTCGCGGCGCTGGAGCGGGAGGGCGCCGAGGTGCGAAGCGGCGCGGCGGTAAACGAGGCGGTGATCGAGGGCGGGCGGATCGAAGGTGTCCGCACCGAGGCGGGCGAGGAGGTGCTGGCGAGCCACGTCGTGCTCGCCAACGGCTGCTGGGCCGGGGAGTCGGATTGGCTGCCGCCGCATGCCCGCCCGCAGGTACGACCGGTCAAGGGCCAGATCCTCACCCTGCGCGGATCAGCCGACGAACCCGTCTGCGAGCGGATCGTCGCGTCCGAGCGTGTCTACGTGGTTCCGCGCGACGACGGCCGCTTGATCGTCGGAGCGACGGTGGAGGAACGAGGCTTTGACACCACGGTGACCGCTGGCGGAGTGCACGAGCTGCTGCGCGAGGCGTATCGGCTGCTGCCCGAGATCGGGGAGCTGGAGCTGGTCGAGGCGACCGCCGGCCTGCGGCCGGGGACGACCGACAACCTGCCGTTGATCGGCCCTGGGGCCCTGGAGGGCTTGGTGCTCGCGACCGGCCACTACCGCAACGGCGTCCTGCTGGCGCCCCTGACCGCCGAGCGTGTCGCCGATGCCCTGGTCGGCGCCGAGGTGCCCGCATGAGGGTCGAGCTGAACGGCGAGCCGCGCGAGCTGGGCGATGGCGCGACGGTCGCCGACGCCGTGCTCGAGGCGGGCGGCGACCCCAAGGCGCGCGGGTTTGCGGTCGCGGTTGGGGGCGAGGTGGTGCCGCGCGGCGAGTGGGGCCGCCAGCTCGGCGAGGGCGAGAGCGTGGAGGTGCTGGCGGCGATCCAGGGTGGAGCGGACGAGGGTTGGCGGATCGCCGACCGCGAGCTGACCTCTCGCCTGATCGTCGGCACCGGGGGTTTTCGCTCGCTTGACGACACCGAGGAGGCGATCGCCGCCTCGGGGGCCGAGATCGTCACCGTCGCGCTGCGCCGCGTCGACCCGGAGGCCACGGGCTCGGTGCTGGAGGTCGTGCAGCGGCTCGGCGTGTTCACTCTGCCCAACACGGCCGGTTGCTACACGGCTCGTGACGCGGTTCGCACGGCGCATCTTGCCCGCGAGGCGTTCGACACCGATTGGATCAAGCTGGAGGTGATCGGCGACGATCGGACGCTGTTCCCCGATGCGGTCGAGCTGATCGACGCCGCCGAGACCCTGGTCGATGAGGGCTTCACCGTGCTGCCCTACACGAATGACGACCCGATCCTCGCCCGTCGCCTCGAGGAGGCCGGCTGCGCCGCGGTGATGCCACTCGGCTCGCCGATTGGGTCGGGAGCTGGGATCCGCAACCCCTACAACATCTCGATCATCGTCGAGGGGTCCAGCGTGCCGGTGATCCTCGACGCCGGCATCGGGACCGCCTCCGACGCGGCGCTGGCGATGGAGCTGGGCTGCGAAGGCGTGCTGCTGGCGAGCTCGGTCGCCCGCGCCGAAGACCCCGTGACGATGGCGGTCGCGATGCGCCGCGCGGTCGAGGCCGGCTACGCGGCCCGCCAGGCCGGCCGCATCCCGCGCAAGCTGCACGCGGAGGCCTCGACCCCCGAGGAGGGGCTGGCGGAGCTCTCGTAGGTCGGCCGGCTCACCGCGGATACCATCGCGAAGGGCCTCTAAGTCAACGGGTTAGACGTCCGGCCTTTTAAGCCGGCAGACTGGGTTCGAGTCCCAGGGGGCCCATCGACTCGGTGCGCTAGTGGCGGAAGTGCCGGTGCTTTGTGAACACCATCGCCACGCCGGCGCCCTCGCAGGCCTCGATCACCTCGGCGTCGCGCTTCGAGCCACCGGGCTGGATCACCGCCGTTGCCCCGGCGTCGATCGCCGCCTGGGGTCCGTCGGCGAAGGGGAAGAAGGCGTCGGAGGCGATCACCGAGCCCTTCAGCAGGGCATCCGCGTCGCCTTCCCGGGCTCCGCGACATTTGTCGATCGCCAGTCGTACCGAGTCGACGCGGCTCATCTGCCCGGCGCCGACCCCCAGCGTTGCCGCATCCTTGGCGAGCACGATCGCGTTCGACCGCACATGGCGCACGACTGTCCAGGCGAACAGCAGGTCGCGCCACTGCGCGTCTGAGGGCTCGGTCTTGGTCACCACCTCCATCAGCTCGCGCGGCTCGGGATCGCCGTCACGATCCTGGATCAGCAAGCCGCCACGCACCTTTCTGAAATCGCGCTCCATCGGGTCAGGGGTCCGCCGCTCCTCGTCGGCGAGGATGCGGATCGCCTCCTTCTGCTGCAGTGCGTCGAGCGCGGCCTGCTCATATATCGGGGCGACCAGCACCTCGACGAAGTTCTCGTGCAGCCGCTCCCCCAGCCTCGCCTTGACCTCGCGGTTGAGCGCGATCACGCCACCGAAGGCCGACATCGGGTCGCAGGCCAGCGCCCGCTCGTACGCCTCCAGCGCGTCCTCGCCGATCGCCACTCCGCAGGGGTTGTTGTGCTTGACGATCACGCAGGCTGACTCGTCGAAGTCGGCGAGCAGCCGCTGGGCCGAATCGAGGTCGAGCACGTTGTTGAACGACAGCGCCCGCCCGTGCAGCTTCGAGACCCGCGACAGCACATGGGAGCGCGTCCCGACCTCGGAATACAGGGCGGCGCGCTGATGGGGGTTTTCGCCGTAGGAGAGGTCCATCAGCTTCTCGTAGCCGACCGCGAGGTGCTCGGGAAAATCCTCATAGGCGCTGCCGAACCAGTTGCTGATCGCGGCGTCGTAGCGCGCCATGTGGGCGAATGCCTCGTTGGCGAGCCAGTGGCGGGTGCTGGCGCAGATCTCGCCCGCAGACGTCTCAAGCTCGTCCAGCACCGCGTCGTAGGACTCCGGCTTGACCACGACCGCGACGCCGCGATGGTTCTTGGCTGCGGCGCGAATCATCGTCGGGCCGCCGACGTCGATGTTCTCGATCGCCACGTCGGGGTCGACGTCGCGACCGGAGATCACCTTCTCGAACGGATAGAGGTTGACGCAGACCAGGTCGATCGGCTCGATGCCCTCCTTCTCGAGCGTCGCCATGTGCTCGGGATCGTCGCGCCTGGCCAGCAACGCGGCGTGAAGGCGGGGATGAAGCGTCTTCACACGACCGTCGAGGATCTCGGGGCTGCCGGTGAAAGCGGACACCTCGGTGGCCTCGATGCCGGCCTCGCGCAGAGCGCTGGCCGTACCGCCAGTGGAGAGGATCTCGACCCCGAGGTCGTCCAGCCCCCTGGCGAATTCGGCGACGCCGGTCTTGTCGGAGACCGAGATCAGGGCGCGGCGCACCTTCAGCGTTCCCTCGTCCCCGGAGCCGGACTCGGAGGCCTTCGCGATCGCTTCGCCGGCGATGCTCTGTGCGGTTGGTTGGGGTTCGGTCATTCGATCAGCACCAGGCGCGGATTCGAAGGATCGATCCTAACCCGGCCCTGGGCTATCAGTTTGATCGCCTCCGGATAGAGGGCGTGCTCGGTGGCGTGGATCGTCTCCTCCAGCGCCGCCCGGTCGCGGTCGGGCGGGATCGGCACCGGGCGCTGGACGATGATCGGCCCCGAGTCGACCCCGTCGTCGACGAAGTGCACGGTGACGCCGGTGATCCTGACGCCGTGCTCGAGCGCCTGGCCGACCGCGTCCAGCCCCGGGAAGGAAGGCAGCAGCGCCGGGTGCACGTTGACGATCCGGTTTGGGAAGCGGGCGACGAAGGAGGGGGAGAGCAGCTGCATGTAGCCGGCCAGGACGACCAGATCGGCGCCTCGCGCCTCGATCCAGTCCGCGATCGCCCCGTCGCGAGCCTCGCGGCTGGAGTGCTCGTCGCGGGCAAAGACCGCGGTCTCGATTCCCGCTTCGTCGGCCCGCCGCAGGGCCATCGCGTCGGCCTTGTCGGAGGCGACTCCGGCGACTTCGATCCCGTCGCTGCCGTGGAGCTGGTCGACGATCGCCTGCAGGTTGGTGCCGGAGCCCGAGGCGAGCACGCAGAGCTTGAAGTCCGCCACGCGGTTAGCGGCTAACCGGGACGACCTCGATCTCCTCGAGGGCGAACTTGCCGTTCGCGGAGTCGGGGTCGCCGCCGAGCGGGTAACGGCCGGTGAAGCAGGCGTCGCAGTGGGTCTCCGGCCCGCTGCCCACCGCCTCGTAGACGCCCTCCATCGACAGGTAGGCGAGCGAGTCGGCGCCGAGCTCCTCGGCGACCTCGTCGATGGTTCGCCCGTGGGCGATCATCTCCTCGCGCGTCGACATGTCGATGCCGTAATGGCAGGGGTGGCGGATCGGGGGCGCCGAGATCCGCAGATGGATCTCCAGGGCTCCGGCGTCGCGCAGCATGCCGACGATCTGCCGGGTGGTGTTGCCGCGCACGATCGAGTCGTCGACGACAACGAGGCGCTTGCCTTCGACGATCTCCGGCAGCGGGTTGAACTTCATCCGCAGCCCGTGCTTGCGCAACTCCTGGCCGGGCTGGATGAAAGTGCGCTGGACGTAGCGGTTCTTGATCAGGCCGTCGTCCTGAGGGATCCCGGAGGCGCGGGCGAAGCCGTTGGCGGCCGGGTTGCCGGAGTCGGGGACGGAGATCACGAGGTCGGCCTCGACCGGCGCCTCGCGCCAGAGGATCTCACCCATCTTGCCGCGCACCTGCTGGAGCACGCCTCCCTCCAGCCGCGAGTCGGGCCGCGCGAAGTAGATCTGCTCGAACACGCAGAAGGCGGGACGGTCGGATCGGACGACCTGGCGGACCTCCAAGCCGCGCTCGCTGAGCGAGACCATCTCCCCCGGGTGTACCTCACGCATCAGCTCGGCGCCGATGATGTCGAAGGCGCAGCTCTCGGAGGCGACCACGTAGCGGTCGCCGAGCCGGCCGAGCGACAGCGGACGCACCCCGTAGGGGTCGCGGAAGGCGACGATCGCATGCTTGGTCATCACCACGGTCGAGTACGCGCCCTCCAGGCGAGGTACCACGTCGGCAACCGCGTCCTCGATGAAGCGCCCCTCGTTGGAGGACAGAAGCGCGGCCATGATCTCCGAGTCGGACGTGCCGCGGAACTCGATGCCGGCCTTACGCAGCTCGTTGTATAGCTCGACCGCGTTGGTCAGGTTGCCGTTGTGGGCGAGTGCCAGCTCGCGCCCGTCATCGCGCCAGACCGGCTGCGCGTTCTCCCACGATCCGCCGCCGGTGGTCGAGTAGCGGACGTGGCCGATCGCCATGTCGCCTTCCAGGGCCCGCAGCTTGTCCTCGTTGAAGACCTGCGAGACCAATCCGGCGTCGCGCAGGGTGGTGATGTGGCCGCCCTCGCATGTGGCGATCCCAGCCGACTCCTGGCCGCGATGCTGGAGCGCGAAGAGCCCGAAGTAGGCGAGTCGGGCGACGTCGCGTCCGGGCGCGTATACGCCGAAGACGCCGCATTCATCGCGGGGACCCTCGCGGTCAAGGTTGGGCCGCTCGGTGACGGTCAAAGGGCGCGTTTGCCTCGACAGATAGAGGAACGGGACGCGCAGGCACAGTGCCTACATCGGCAGGGTAGCAACGGTGCCGGATCGGGCTGCAGCGGCTCGCTCAGCCCTTGTGGTGGACGTGGTCCTAGACTCGCCCCGCGTGAACAAGCAACAGAAGGTGGAGCTGTTCGAGCGAGTCATCGACTGGTGGAACAAGGGCGATCTCGAGGAGATCCTTGCCGAAGCCACCCCGGACTTCGAATGGGACCTGACTCAGTCGGACATCCCGGGGGAGACCGGGATCTACCGGGGGAAAGATGAATATCTGCGCTTCGCCCGCGGATGGAGGGAAGCCCTGGGACCGACCCAGCTCGAGCTTGAGGAGGCGTTCGAGCTGGACGATGGCCGCCTGTTCGCGCGCCTCACCCAGGCCGGAACTGGGACGCGCAGCGGCGTCGACGTCGAAATCGAGTACGTCCAGATCGTCAGCTACGAGGGCAGCAGCGTGAAGGCCTCCATGGTCTTCACCGACCTCGCCAAAGCGCGTGCCGCAGCGGGACTGGAGCCCTAGACGGCGGCGGCCTCGGCCCGCTCCGCCAGCGATTGCCAGGCGCGTTCGGCGTCTCCGAGCGGCACCGCCAGCGATTGCTCGGCGGCCTCGATCTCGATCGTCTCGCCGCCCACTTCGCCGATCGTCAGCACCGGCAGGTTGCCGGTGGCCAGCTGCTCCAGCTTCGCTCGCTTGCCGCTGATCACGAAGCCGCCTGGTCCCTCGCCGAACAGCGCGGTCTCACCTGCGACACCGCGCTCCTCGACCAGCGGATCGAGGTCGACATGGCACCCGAGCCCGGCGGCGATCGCGCACTCGGCCAGCGCGCAGGCCAGCCCACCGTCGCTGACGTCGTGCGCGGAGGCGACGACGCCTGAGCGCACCGCCTCGCGCAGGCCCGCGATTGCGGCACAGATGACGGCGAGGTCCACGCCGGGCAACCCGAGGTCGAGCTCCCCGCGAAGCTTCGCCAGCTCCGAGCCAGCCAGGGAGGGTGCAAACGGCCCGGCCAGGGCGATCGCGTCGCCCGCGCGCGCGAACCCCGTCCCCGCCGCTCGCCGCGGGTCGGGCAGTTCGCCCACCATTCCCACCACGGGCGTCGGGTAGATCGCGCCCTCCGGTCCTTCGTTGTAGAGCGACACATTGCCGCCGACCACAGGCACGCGGAGCTCCTCGCAGGCATCGGCCAGTCCCGACACAGCCCGGTCGAGCTGCCAGGCCGGCCCCGGCTTCTCGGGGTTGCCGAAGTTGAGGCAGTTGGTAAGCCCGAGCGGCTCGGCGCCGACGCAGGCGAGATTGGCCGCGCACTCGAGCACCGCCTCGACAGTCCCCCGGTAGGGGTCGCAGGCGACGCGGCGGCCGTTGCCGTCGATCGCCACGGCGATTGCCCCGCCCGCCTCGGGCACCAGCAGCACCGCCGCGTCGGCGGTCTCCGGCCGGCGCACGGTGCGCGAGCCGACGATCGAGTCGTACTGCTCGAACGCCCAGCGCTTCGACGCGACGTTGGGCGAGGCCAGGAGGGCGAGAAGGGCCTCCGGAACGTCGGCCCGCTCGCTGAGCGTCGCCCGGTTGCCGTAGGTCCACGAGTCTGGCTCCTGCGGCTGGAGGTCGTAGAGCGGACACTCGTCGACCAGCGCCGACACGGGCACGTCGCCTACCAGCTCATCGCCGCGCAGCACGCGGATCCGGCCGCTGTCGGTGACCTCACCGATCGCCGCCGCTCCCGTCTGCCACTTGTCGCAGAGCTCGAGTACCCGCTCGAGGCTGGCCGGCTCGACCACCGCCAGCATCCGTTCCTGCGACTCGGAGACCATGATCTCGAAGGGCTCCATGTCGGCCTCGCGCAATGGCACACGGCTTACGTCGATGTCGACCCCGACCCCGCCCCCCGAGGCCATCTCGCCGGCCGAGGAGGTGATCCCGGCGGCGCCCAGGTCCTGCAGCGACACCAACAGCCCCTGCCCAAGCAGCTCCAGGCAGCACTCCAGAAGCTTCGACTCTTCGAAGGGATCGCCGATCTGGACGCTGGGACGCTTCTCCTCGCCCTCCTCCAGCTCCGCCGACGCAAGCACCGACGCGCCGCCGATCCCGTCGCGCCCCGTCGAAGCTCCCATCAGCACGACCAGGTTGCCGACGCCCGAAGCCGCGGCGCGGACCATCTCCTCGGTCCGCGCCAGTCCCACGCACATGGCGTTGACCAGGCAGTTGTGCTCGTAGGGGGCCTCGAAGTAGATCTCGCCGCCGACCGTCGGCACGCCGATCGAGTTGCCGTAGGCGCCGATCCCGCGCACGGCACCGTCGAGCAGGTAGCGCGAGCGCTGCGAGTCCAGCTCGCCGAAGCGCAGCGAGTCGAGCACCGCGATCGGCCGGGCACCCAGCGCGAAAACGTCGCGCAGAATCCCGCCGACCCCCGTCGCCGCCCCCTGGAACGGCTCCACGGCGCTGGGGTGGTTGTGCGACTCGACCTTGAAGGCGGCCGCGTAGCCGTTCCCCAGGTCCACCGCGCCGGCGTTCTCGCCCGGCCCCATCACCACCCGCTCGCCCTCGGTGGGAAGGCGAGCCAGCAGCTTGCGAGAGTGCTTGTAGGCGCAGTGCTCCGACCACAGCAGCGAGAACATGGCCAGCTCGACGACGTTCGGGTCGCGCCCCAGCAGCTCGCAGATCCGCTCGTACTCGGCATCGGTGAGACCTAGCGCGCGGTGTGCCCGGTTCCTCGTTCCTCGTTCCTCGTTCCTCGTTTCGGTCTCCACCCTCACGTCAGGGCCCCAGCGGCAGCTTTGAACAAGCGCAAGCCGTCGATCGAGCCGGTCAGCTCGTCAACCGCGTGCTCGGGGTGGGGCATCAGGCCGAGCACGTTCCCGGCTCCGTTGGTGACGCCGGCGATATCCCGAACCGAGCCGTTGGGGTTGTGGTCAGCCGCGTAGCGCAGCGCGACCTGACCGCGTGACTCCAGCTCGTCGAGCACGTCGTCGGGGGCGAAAAAGCGACCCTCCTGGTGTTTGACCGGGATCGATAGCCGCTCGCCGGGCTCAAGCCCAGCCGTAAACGGAGACCGGTTGCTCTCCACGACGACCTCGACCTGGCGGCAGACGAAGCGGATGTCCTCGTTGGTGAGCAGGGCGCCCGGCAGAAGGCCTGCCTCGCAGAGGACCTGAAAGCCGTTGCAGATACCGAGCACCGGCCCGCCCTGCTGCGCGAACGCGGCCAGCGCCTCCATCAGGTGTGAGAAGCGCGCCAGCGCTCCGGCCCTCAGGTAGTCGCCGTAGGAGAAGCCTCCCGGGACGACGACCGCATCGATGCCGTCGAGGTCGTCGTCGGCGTGCCAGAGCATGCGCGCCTCGCCGACCAGTCCGGCGGCGGCAAGGGCGTCCCGCTCGTCACAGGACCCGGGGAACTGCACCACGCCCCAGATCACTCGATCGTCTCTATCTCGAAGTCCTCGATCAGCGGGTTGGCGAGCAATTTCTCGCACAACGCCGGGATCTCGCCCGGGTCCTCGGTCTCCAGCTCGATCATTCGCCCCACCCGCACGTGCGAGACGTCCTCGAATCCAAGCGCCGGCAGCGCGCGCTCCACCGCCTTGCCCTGCGGATCGAGGATGCCCTCCTTGGGCCGGATCAGTACCCGAGCCTTCATCGCCCTGAATTGTCGCTCATCGTCCTCCCGCGCCGGATCGTGTTCCGGCCGCTACGGGCGCCCGCTCAGAGGCCGCGGCCGGTGATCCGCTCATAGGCCTCGACGTACTTGCCGCGGGTCTGCTCGACCACGTCGGGGGGCAGCTCGGGCGCCGGCGGCGTGTGGTCCCAGCCGGTCTCGTCGGCCCAGTCGCGCACGAACTGCTTGTCGAAGGAGCGCTGGGAGCGCCCCGGCTCGTACTCGTCGGCGGGCCAGAAGCGCGAGGAGTCCGGGGTCAGCACCTCGTCGGCGAGCACGATCTCGGCACCGGGGGAGCTACCGAACTCGAACTTGATGTCGGCGACGATGATGCCGCGCTGCGCCGCGTGCTCGGCGGCGCGCTCATACAGCTCGATCGATATTCGCCGCAGCTCCTCGATCAGCGCCTGGTCGCCGACGATTTCCGCGGCTCGCCGGAGGTCGATGTTCTCGTCGTGATCGCCCAGTTCTGCCTTGGTGGCCGGGGTGAAGATCGGTTCGGGCAGCTTCTCGGATTCGCGCAGCCCCTCGGGAAGCTGTATCCCGCAGACCGATCCCGACTCGCGGTACTCGCGCCAGCCGGATCCCGACAGGTATCCGCGCACCACGCACTCGACTGGGTACATCTCGAGCTTGCGGGCGCGGATCGCCCGGTCGGTGACCTCCTCCGGGACGTCCTCGGAGACGAAGTGGTTGGGGACGATGTCGCCGCTGATCTCGAACCAGAAGATCGACATCTGGGTCAACACCTTCCCCTTGTCGGGGATCGGGGTCGGCATCACCACGTCGTAGACCGAGATCCGGTCCGAGGCGACCATCAGCAGGTCGCCGTCCAGCTCGTACATCTCACGGACCTTGCCGGTCGAGTGGTGCTTGAGATCTGCGATCGCGACGGCCATCTGGGCTCGACGCCGATGCTAACAACGGCCGCGGCAGACGCTTGCTGCGTGGACGCTCCTCACACACCCAATCGCCGCTATGTGTGATTCTTTCCTTGTCATGACGCTGCCTCCGCAGCACTCCAGCCGGCCCTCCGTACAGACTTGGCGCTGGTTCTTTCGGCCGATCGAGTTCATGGACGAGGCTCGCCGCCGCTACGGCGAGACCTTCGGCATCTGGTTTCTCGGCTTCAAGACGCCGCTCTATTTGACCTCCGATCCGGCGGCGACGAAGGCGGTCTACACAGACAAGGGGAGCACCCTGCCGCCGGGCCGCAACGCGACGCTGGAGCCGGTGATGGGGTCGCGCTCGATCCTGCTGCTCGAGGGTTCGGAGCACTTGGCGCGCCGCAAGCTGATGCTGCCGGCCTTCCACGGCGAGCGAATGCGCGCCTATGAGTCGGTGATCCAGGAGGTGATCGATCGCGAGATCGACACCTGGCCCCAGCGGCAGGAGTTCCGCATCCATCCACGTATGCAGAGCGTCACCCTGGAGGTGATCCTGCGCGCCGTGTTCGGGGTCACCGACGCGGCACGGCTCGCGCGCATGCGTGAGGCGCTGGCGGTGCTTCTGCGCCAGACCGCCTCGCCGGGCCTACAGCTGATCGGACTGGCGAGCCAGCGCTTCGGACGCTGGGGCCCCTGGCGCAGCTTCGAGAAGACCCTGTCCGGAGTCGATTCGCTGCTCTATGAAGAGATCTCGGCGCGGCGGGCCGATCCTGACCTCTCCGAGCGCGACGACATCCTCTCGATGCTCGTCGCGGCGCGCTTCGAGGACGGAAGCGAGATGAGCGATGAGGAGGTACGCGACCAGCTCGTCACCCTGCTGCTGGCCGGTCACGAGACGACCGCCACGGGCCTCGCCTGGACCTTCGATCTGCTGTTGCGCCACCCGGAGGCGCTGGAGCGGCTGCGCTCCGAGATCGCCGAGGACGGCGACGACTACATGCGGGCGGTGATCTCCGAATCGCTGCGGCTGCGGCCGGTGATCCCGCTCGCCGGCAGGCGGACCGCCCACGAGATCGAGGTCGATGGCTATACGTTGCCCGCCGGCGCCGACATCAGCCCGGCGATCTATCTCACTCATACCCGTCCCGACCTCTATCCCGAGCCACACAGCTTCAAGCCGGAGCGCTTTCTCGACGGAGACGTCGAGACCTACTCCTGGATCCCCTTCGGGGGCGGCGTCCGTCGCTGCCTCGGCGCGAGCTTCGCCGAGTTTGAGATGCGGATCGTGCTGGCGGAGGTTCTCGGCCGCTGCGACCTTCAGGCTGCGAGCGAGGAGGCGGAGGGAATCAAGCGCCGCAACATCACCTTCTCGCCGAAGCGAGGCACGCCTGTCGTGCTCGTCGGGCGACACGCCCCGGCAACCGCGGCTGCCCACGCCTGAGCCGCGGGCAAGTTCGGCGCCTGTTGGCGGTGCGGCTCACGGCTTCAGCTTCACCCGCGCGGAGGGCAGCGTGCCCGACGCGGGGCTGAGCAGCGCAGCGGCCAGCGCCCCCACCGTCACGGCCATGAGGGTCGAGACGGTTGGACGCCGGCGCATTAGCCCCATCGGAAGGCAGCAAACTTACGCGGGTTGCCACCGCAGCACAACCTGAAAATCAGGACTTTTGCGGGACTTCCTCGCGGCTTAGCCGCGCAGCGCCTCGAGCCGCTCGAACACCTCGGGAATGTGGCGCAGGTAGGCGCCGTAGTCGCACACCGCATCGAGATCGAGATCCGGCGCCTCCGCCGCGATCAGCTCGCGGAACTCGACCCCCTCGTCGAAGGCGCGCTGGGCGGCGCGCTGGACCACCCGGTAGGCATCGTCGCGGCCCATGCCCGACTCGACCAGCGCGGTCAGCGCCCGCTGGCTGAACAGCGCCCCGTGGGTGAGCTCGACGTTGGCGCGCATGCGCTCCGTGTCGACGGTCATCTCCTCGACGATGCGGGCCGCCGCATGTTGCATGTAGTCGAGCAGGATCGTGGCGTCGGGCAGGACCACCCGCTCGGCGCCGGAGTGCGAGATGTCGCGCTCGTGCCAGAGCGCGACGTTCTCGAGCCCGGTTTGCGCGTAGCCGCGCAGGACGCGGGCCAGGCCGGAGAGCCGTTCGGAGACGATCGGGTTTCGCTTGTGCGGCATCGCCGAGGAGCCCTTCTGGCCGGCGCCGAACGGCTCCGCCACCTCGCGCAGCTCGGTGCGCTGGAGGTTTCGCACCTCGGTCGCGAAGCGCTCGATGCCGGTCCCCGCCAAGGCGATCGCGGAGAGCAGCTCAGCGTGGCGGTCGCGGGGCACGACCTGGGTCGAGACGTCCTCGCGGCGTAGGCCGAGCGCCTCCATCACCCGCGCCTCCACCGAGGGCGGAATCGAGGCGTAGCTCCCGACCGCGCCGGAGAGCTTTCCCACCGCAGCCCCCTCGATCGCTGAGCTCAGCCGCTTCAGGTTGCGGTCGGCCTCGAAGGCGAAGCCGGCGAGCCGCAGCCCGAAGGAGGAGGGTTCAGCGTGGATCCCGTGCGTGCGGCCTACGCAGACCGTGTTGCGGTGCCGAAGCGACTGCTCGATCAGCGCGTCGCGGAAGCTCAGCGCTCCCTCGACGACGATCGTGCCCGCGTCGACGAGCTGCGTCCCGAGCGCGGTGTCGAGCACGTCGGAGGAGGTCAGCCCGTAGTGGATCCAGCGGCCCTAGGGCCCGATCGACTCG
>JBBQNM010000031.1:0-27338 GCA_038329895.1 Solirubrobacterales bacterium
GGTGTCGCACCGGCGCCCGCTTTCCCTTGCCCTCGCTGCCAGTCAGCGACCGTGCGCTTGTAGGCGAGCTCGCCCTGCGCGGCGAGTGCGCGCTCTGCCTTTCGCATCGCCGCGTTGGTCGCCCAGAGTCCCGGCTCGACCTCGCCCTTGGAGTGGCCTGCCAAGAGCTCCAGCCGGCGCAGCTTCTTGCGGGTGAGGGTGGGCTGGGCATAGGCATAGTCCTCCTCGCGGGTCAGCATGCACCAGAACAACCAGGCGAGCTTTCGCGAGGCGGCGGTGATCGCGACCTGGTGGCCGCGGCGGGCACGGATCCGCTCATAGAAAGCCCGGATCGGGCCCGGGTTTCGCACCGCGCTCCACGATGCCTCGACCAGCGCATGGCGCGCCGAGGCAGAGCCCTGCTTTGAGATCCGCCCGCGGCTCGCGGCGCTTGCCCCCGACTGGCGCACCTTCGGATCGAGCCCCAGGTAGCCCGCCAGCTTCTGGCGAGACGGGAATCGGTTGACGTCACCGATCGCGGCCATGAAGGTGGCCGCGGTGATCACGTTTACCCCCGGCACCGTCATCAGCCGGCGGATCTGCGGTGATTCCAGCGCCTCGCCGGCGATCACCCGCTCGATCTGGGCGATCTCTGACTCGCAGAAGTCGAGCTGGCGCAGGCAGCCGTCGACTGTCTCGCGCTCCTCTGCGGGCAGCTCGACCTGCTCGAGCCAGCGGCGGCCCTTGACGCCGAAGAGATCTGAGATCGGTGGCTTCGGGATCAGCCGGCGCATCAGCGCCGCGTGGATCTCGTTCTTGGCCTTGGTCTTTACCCGGACCAGCTGGGAGCGCCGCCCAAGTCGCCGGCGCATCGCCCGGGTCGGCTCATCGGGCACCCAGACCGAATCGAGGGTGCCCGCGGCCAGCAGCTTCGCCAGCGCCCGGGCATCGAGGCGGTCGGTCTTTGCCCGTGCCCCGCGGATCCCGGTGTCGGTGGGGGAGGCGACCACCACCCGCCCGACGTGGGGGCGGATGATCCGCGCCACCTCCCAGGCGTTGCCTGAGACCTCGAGTGCGACTTGGTCCTCGTGGCCAAGGCTTCCGGCAAATAGCTCCAGGGCCTCCGGGGTCATCTCGACCCGCCCCGGCGAGCGGGTCTCACCCGCCTCGGCTATGGCGACCTCGCAGAAGTCGCGGTGGATATCGAGACCGATCGATCTCATCTTGGGTTCCTCCTCGTGGTTGGATTCGAGGGAGAGCAGACGGACAACGACATCGACGGATTCGTGCTCTGGGCACAACCGGGCCGGTCGCAGGGGCGGCCAGTGAAAAGCCGGGCTCGAAGCCCATCGCGCAATAAACGGCCTGTCCAGCCTGCGTTCTCCAAGAAGGCCCCTGTTCCAGTCGCCCGACCCTAGGTCGGAAGACGGACGTCAGCCTTCGAGGGGGAGTTTCATGCCCCGACAAGCAGAAGCGTGTGGCCTACCGTCATTTGTTTGAGCCGATCGTCGTGCCTGGAGACACCTGAGCACCCGGGCGTTTGTGGGTTTCACCCCCTTTGGCGCGAGCCCAAACGTCGATTACGGTTTCGTCTGGTTGATCCTGATCGCCGCCGGGCTGGTCGGCCTCGTGGTGGCGCTGTTCCAGACTCTGGTCTGGGCGCGCCGTGCCCGGCGCGCCGACCCCGACTACGACGATCGGCGCTACTGAGTGATCTGACCACCGACTGACTGCGAATAGTCGGTCGGTGGCCCGGAAGCTCACCGACCCTTCCGTGTTCGCGGCCACCGTGCTGCTGGTGATCGTCGCGTTTCTCGGGCTTGACCTCCATGCAAGCGCCCAACAGCAACTCGCTATCGGCGCCGCCACGTGGGCGCTCCTGATTGCCGCCTTCCTGCCACTGAGCGCCGAGGAGCGCAGCCGGGTCGCGCTGGTGGTCCTGGTTGCGACCGCGGTCGAGGTGCTGGGCTCGATCGTCCTCGGCGCCTACGTCTATCGACTCGGCAACCTTCCGTCCTTCGTCCCACCGGGCCACGGCCTGGTCTACCTTGCCGGACTGCGGATCAGCCAATCGGTACCCGTCATGCACCATCCGCGCGCGTTTGCGACAGGCGCGGCGGCGGTCGTGGTCGTTTGGGGCGCCCTGGGCCTGGCCCTGCTCGACCGCACCGATCTGCTCGGTGCGCTCGCCGGCATCGTGCTCGTCTACATGCTCGTGCGAGGGCCGGCTCCGACCCTCTACGCGGGCGTCTTCGCAATGGTCGCCTTCCTCGAGCTGTACGGCACCTCAATTGGGGCTTGGCATTGGGCCGAAGTCGTCCCCGGTACCCCCGTCGGATCGGGCAACCCCCCTAGCGGCATCGCCAGCATCTAGTGCTCTTCGACATTGCTGCAATCGCGCTCGCCCCGCGACTGCTCGCGGTGATGGACTCCGTGCGGCGCCTGCCGCCGCTGCTCCGCGCTCGCCGCCTCATCTTGAATACGTCGGGCTAGCTGAGAACCCGCTCGGGGGAGCGAAGCGCCGCCAGCACCTGCTCGGCGACCGATTCGCCCGTGAAGCCGACCTCCTCGCGCAGCAACGCCGGCTTGCCGTGGGTGACGTAGCGATCGGGCAGGCCGATTCGCATCACTCGGGCGCGTGAGCCCGGATCGGCGAAGGCATCCTCGAGGTGCTCGAGGACGGCGGAGCCGAAGCCCCCCGGCAAGACGTTCTCCTCGACCGTCACCACCAGCTCGTGCTCGCGGGCGAGGCGCCGCACCAGCTCGGTGTCGAGCGGCTTGGCGAAGCGTCCGTCGGCGACGGTGACGCTGAGGTCGTGCTCGCCGAGCAGCTTCGCCGCGCCGAGCGCGACCTGCACCCCGTAGCCGTAGCCGAGCAGCGCCAGCCGCTCGCCCTCGGCGAGCAGCTCGCCGCTGCCGATCGGAATCTCCTGTGGCCGCTTTGGCAGCGGGACGCCCTCGGCGGCGCCACGCGGGTAGCGGAGCGCGATCGGTCCATCGTGGGCAAGCGCGGTGCGAAGCATGTGCACCAGCATCGCCTCGTCGCGGGGCGCCATCAAGGTGATATTGGGAAGCGGGCGGAAGTAGGAGATGTCAAAGGCGCCGTGGTGGGTCGGCCCGTCGTCGCCGACCAGTCCGGCGCGGTCCATGGCGAAGACGACGTTCAGCTCCTGTAGGCAGACGTCGTGGACGAGCTGGTCGAAGGCGCGCTGAAGGAAGGTCGAGTAGATCGCGCAGACCGGCTTCGCGCCCTGAATCGCCAGGCCGGCGGCAAACAGCACCGCGTCCTGCTCGGCGATGCCGACGTCGTAGTACTGCTCGGGAACTTCCTTTCCGAGCTTGTTGAGCCCGGTCCCCCCCGCCATCGCGGCGGTGATCCCGATCACCCGCTTGTCGCGCTGTGCCTCGGCGACCATTGCGTCCGCGAACACGGCGGTGTACTGAGGGGGCGCGGGCGGCTTGGGCTCCTCGAGCTTCTCCGGGGCGATCGACTCCGGCGCGTTGGACTCCTTCACCGGGACCGGCTTCGGCTTCGAGTCGGCGGGCTCACGGTCGACGATCGAGCCCGGCTTCGCCGCGTGCCACTTCTCCATCCCCTCCAGGCCACCCTCCTCGGCCGCCGCAAAGCCCTTTCCCTTGACCGTATGGATGTGGACGACGACCGGCCGGTCCGCCTCCAGCGCCTCGCCGATCGCGTTGCGAAGCGCACCGACGTCGTGGCCGTCGATCACCCCCATGTAGGCGAGGTCGAGCTCCTCGAACAGAAGACCCGGCGCCAGGTAGGACTTGATCGCCGCCTTCACCTCGGGCCCCAGGCGCTCTATCCGCCGGCCGAGCCCGAGCGGCAGCTTTGTGAGCCGGTCCTCGACGCCTTCGCGCGCGTGGTAGAGGCCCGGATTGAGCCGCACGCGCTGGAAGTAGCGCGACAGCGCGCCGACGTTGGGCGAGATCGACATGCCGTTGTCATTGAGCACGATCACTATCGGCGTCTCGAGCCCGCCCGCGTTGTGCAGGGCCTCGTAGGCGACTCCGCCGGTCAGCGCGCCGTCCCCGATCACCGCCACCACCTTGCCGTCCTCGCCGATCCCCTTGCGCATCGCCTCCTTGAGGCCGACCGCGTAGCCGATCGAGGTCGACGCGTGCCCGGCGCCCATGATGTCGTGCTCGGACTCGAAGACCGAGCAGAACGGCGCCAGGCCCTGGTACTGGCGGATCGTCGAGAGCTGGTCGCGGCGCCCGGTCAGGATCTTGTGCGGGTAGGCCTGGTGGCCAACGTCCCAGAGGATCTTGTCGCGCGGCGACTCGAGCAGGCTGTGCAGGGCGACGGCCAGCTCGCAGGTTCCGAGGTTGGCGCCGAAGTGGCCGCCGACCTCGCCGATCACGTCGATGACGTAGCCGCGAATCTCCTGCGCTAGGGCTTGCAGCTGCTCGTCATCCAGGCCCCTCAGATCCTCCGGGCCGTCGATCTGAGTCAGCAGCTCGTTCCTCGTTCCTTGTTCCTCGTTGCTCGAGTCTTGGGTCATGCGTGCCTGGTGTAGATGAAGTCGGTGATCAAAGCCAGGTCGTCGCTGCCCGGCGTGGCCTCCGCGAGCGCCGCCCGCGCCTTGGCGTGCGATTCGGTGGCAAGCTCGCGCGCCCGCTCGAGGCCGAAGAGGCTGACGTAGGTGACCTTTCCATGCCGCTCATCAGAGCCGTGGGGCTTTCCGAGCTCCTCGTCGCTTCCGGTCACGTCGAGGATGTCGTCGACTATCTGAAAGAGGACGCCGAGCTCGTCCGCAAAACGGCGATACGGAATTGTCTCAGGTTCGCCCACGCCCTCGAGAATGAGTACGACGCCGACGCTCGCGCCGATCAGCCGCCCGGTCTTCAGTCCGTGCAACACCCGCAGGGCGTTGGCGTCGAGATCGGACTGGGTGACGTCGACGTACTGGCCGCCGACCATGCCCTCGACCCCGGTCGCCGCCGTCAGCTCGCCGAGCGCGGTCAGCACGCGGTCAGGTGCGCCCCGCTGTCCGCAGAACAGGCGCACCGCCTCGGCGAAAAGACCGTCGCCGGCGAGGATCGCCACCTCCTCGCCGAACTTGACGTGCGAGGTCGGTCGCCCGCGGCGCAGCTCGTCGTCGTCCATCGCCGGCAGGTCGTCGTGAATCAGCGAATAGGTGTGAATCAGCTCGATCGCCGAAGCGGCAGCCAGGTAGGCCTCGGGATCGGCGCCGAGGCCGCGCGCCGTGGCCAGCGCCAGCACCGGCCGGATCCGCTTGCCGCCGGCCAGCAGCGAGTAGCGCATCGCCTGCTCGAGGCCGGCGGTCGAGGCGGTAGCGGAGAAGCGCAGGCCGTCGAGGTGGGCATCGACCAGCTCGCGTAGGTCCTCGGGGTAGTCACTCATCGGAGGACGCCTCGCGCAGCGCCCGGTTGACCTCCTCCGACGCCTCGGCGGCCAGCCCAGCCGCCTCCTTGCTCAGCTCGCCGGCCCGCTCGTCGTCGATCTCCGGGTCCGACAGCTCGGCGGTGATCTGCTGGAGACGCTCGGTTATCTGCTCGAGGCGGCTCACGGGAACTCGGTCGCCTCGCGTTGGGCGACCGTCTCGCGCTCCCGCACGGCGGCGCCGAGCACGCCGTTGACGAAACCGGGCGCGTCGGCCCCGCAGTACTCCTTGGCCAGCTCGATCGCCTCGTCGAGCGCGACCTCGGTCGGCACGTCGTCGCGGTAGGCGATCTCGTAGAGGGCCATGCGCATGACGTTGCGATCCAGCGGCGCGATCCGCTCCAGCGACCAGCCCTTCGCGTGGCGGGCGATCGCTTCGTCGAGCTCTTCGCGGTGCTCCTCTACCCCCTCGGCCAGCTCGCGGGTGAAGGGCTTCGCCTCGCCGGGGATCAGCTCGGTCAGGGGGCGTCCGGTGACGTCCCGCTGGTAGCAGGCAAAGACGGCGTCACGACGCTGATCGGAACGGCGCATGACTGAAGCTTAGGCGCGCGAGACGTACTCGCCGCTGCGCGTGTCGACACGCACGGTGTCGCCCTCCTCGACGAACAGCGGCACCTGCACCGTGACGCCGGACTCCAACGTGGCGGGCTTGTTGCCGCCACCCGAGGCGGTGTCGCCCTTGACGCCGGGGTCGGTGTTCGTGACCTTCATCTCGACGGCGCTCGGCACCTGGACGTCGGTGGGACGCTCGTCGACGAACAGCACGTCGACCTCGTCGTTGGGCCGCATCCAGGGCATCGCGTCCGCGGCCAGCGCGCGGGGCAGCTCGAGCTGCTCGTAGTCGCGGGTGTCCATGAACACGGCCGCGTCGCCAGAGTCGTACAGGTACTGCATCTTGCGGCTCTCGGTGCGCACGGGGCGGAACTTCTCCCCGGCCCGGAAGGTTTTGTCGATCACGCTTCCATCGTCGATCCTGCGCACCTTGGTGCGCACGAAGGCGCCGCCCTTGCCCGGCTTTACGTGCTGGAACTCGATGATCCGGTAGACGGACCCGTCGATCTCGATATGGGAGCCGTTCTTGAACTGGTTGGTTGAGATCACGGCGGCTCAGGGTAGCGGCCACTGTGCTGGCGGACCCACGGTCGGCCAGGAGAGCGACTTGCGAGGATGGTGCCTGCGATGGCCACGGCGACCGGCACGCGCGCTCACCGGCTAACCGCCGCGCTGCGCGAGGACGAGCGGGTCTCTCCGCTGGAGCTGTTCTTCGACCTGGTCTTCGTTCTCGCGATCACCCAGTGCACGCAGCTGATGTCCGACCACCCGAACTGGGAAGGGTTGGCCCAGGGCCTGCTGGTGCTCGCGCTTCTGTGGTGGGCGTGGGTCGGCTACGCGTGGCTGACCAGCGTCGTTGACCCGGAGGATGACGCGGTTCGGATCGCGATCTTTGCCGCGATGGCCGCGCTGCTGATCGTCTCGCTCACCGTGCGGGAGGCTTTCGGCGATCTCGCGATCACCTTCGCGGTGGCCTACGGCGCGGTGCGGGCAGGACAGATCGCGCTGTTCGTGATTGCAAGTCAGGAGGACCCGGCGCTTCGCCAATCGGTGACCGGCCTCGCGATCAGCACCGCGATCGGCGTCGCGCTGTTGATCGGCGGCGCGTTGATTGGCGGTACCGGGCTGGCAGCGCTCTGGGTGCTGGCGCTGGTACTCGACATGGGTGGGCCGTATCTGTTCGGTTCAGAAGGTTGGAAGCTCGTCCCCGGTCACTTCGCAGAGCGTCACGGCCTGATCATCATCATCGCCCTTGGCGAGTCGATCGTCGCGATTGGAGCTGGTGCCCACGCCAGCCTGACAGCGGGCATCGCCGCTGCAGCGGTGCTGGGGATCGCGCTCGCCGCCGCACTGTGGTGGATCTATTTCGACGTCGTGGCGCTGGTCGCTTCGAGGCGCCTCGTGGAGGCGCCGGTTGGGCGAGAGCAAAACGAGATGGCCCGCGACTCCTACTCCTACCTGCACTTTCTGATGGTGGCCGGAATCGTGCTGGTCGCCCTGGGGCTGAAGAAGACCCTTCTGCACGTGGATGATCCGCTCGAGACCGTCCCCGCCGTGGCGCTTCTCGGCGGGGTTGCCCTCTACCTGCTCGGCCACGTCGCGTTCCGCTTTCGCCACGTGCACACGATCAACCGGCAGCGGCTGCTGCTCTCTTTGCTGCTGTTGGCGCTGGTTCCCCTCGCGCGCGAGGTGTCGCCGCTTGTGATCCTCGGATTGGTGGACGCGCTTCTCTGCGCGATGATCGCCTACGAGACGATCAGCTACGGCGAGGGCGCACCCGGCTACGCCACGGCCTCCCGCCTCAGCCGCCGCCCGCCTAGCCTCGGCCGCGAGCTGCGCTAGTACGTGTAGCCCGGCGTGCTGCTCTGGCCGTTGTGATGATGATGGTGGTGATGGTGCTTGTGCTTCGCCCCCGCGACACCCGGCGCGGACAGCGCCAGCGCCACGGCCGCACCGAGCGCCGGAATCAGCCGCAACAGTCGTCTGGTCTTCACATCTCCTCCTTGTGAGAGCTGGGTTGTCTCCCTCCTTGGACCGGATTACGAAGCGCAGGCGCGCAGGGTTCAGCGCCCCGGCGCTCAATCGACCACCGGCGCCGGCAGGCGAGCGGTGCGGATCGCGCCGATGCTGGCGACGACGACGAGCGCGATTCCCGCGACTTCCCCAGCGTCGAGTCCCTGGTCGAGGGCGATCAGGCCAACCAGCGCGGCGACGGCCGGCTCGAGGCTCATCAGCACTCCGAACAGCGCCGGAGGGATTCGCCGCAGCGCCTCGATCTCGGCCGCGTAGGGAACAACGGTGCTCAGGACGGCGGCCGCCGCGCCGGCCCCAAGCACCGCCGGTGCGACCATCTCGGAACCTCCGGAGGCGAGGCCAGCCGGGAGCTGGATCAGCGCCGCGATCGTCACCCCGATCGTCAGCCCCGACGCTCCGGCGAAGACGCGCCCCACCCGGCCGCCGAGCAGGATGTAGGAGGCCCAGCCCACGGCGGCGACGGCGGCAAATGCGATCCCCAGCAGGTCCGCGGAGCCGCCGAACGGACCGGCAAGCGCGGCCACCCCGCACGCCGCCAGGGCAGCCCACAGCAGTGCCAGCGGGCCGCGACCCTTGAACACGGCAACCCCCAGCGGCCCCAGGAACTCGACCGTCACCGCCACACCCAGAGGGATGCGGTCGAGCGCCGCGTAGATCGCCAGGTTCATCACCCCGAGAGCAACCCCGAAGGCGGCGACCAGCCAGAGGTCCGACTGGGCACGACCACGCAGCGACGGCGGCCAGATTGCGGCCAGCAACGGGACCGCGAGCAGATTGCGCAGCAGCACCGCTCCCGCGAACCCGACCCGGTCGAAGATCGAAATCGCGATCGCGGCCCCGCACTGGATCGAGACGATCGCCAGCAGGACGAGGCCGACCGAGAGCGGTGCGATTCGGCGCCCATCGCTCATCGCGACAGCTTCGCGCCTGGGCTTACTCGACGCTGCGAAGCTCCTTCGGCAGGCCGCTCAGGTTCTCGTGCCCCTTGTTGGTGACCACGACCAGGTCCTCGATCCGTACCCCGAACTGCGCGGGCACGTAGATCCCCGGCTCCACGGTCACCACCTCGCCGGTCTCCAAGGTGTCCTCGGAGCGCTGAGAGAGGCGCGGGGCCTCGTGGACCTCGAGCCCGACACCATGGCCGAGCCCGTGGCCGAAGTGGTCGCCGTGACCGGCGTTGGCGATCACCTCGCGCGCAACCGCGTCCACCTCCTTGCCGGTCTTTCCCGCCGCGACCGCGTCCAGCGCCTTGATCTGTGCCTCGAGGACGAGCTCATAGACCTCCTGCGCGGTGCCGGAAGGCTTTCCGACCGCGAAGGTCCGGGTGCAATCGGAGCAATACCCGTCGAGCTCGGCCCCCATGTCGAAGACCACCATGTCGCCGGTCTTGATCTCCCGCTCGCCCGCCTCGGCGTGCGGCATGGCGCCGTTCGACCCCGCCGCGACGATCGGGGGAAAGGACGGCTCGGCCCCCAGCTCCCGCATCCGCGCCACCGCGGCGCGAGCCACCTCGATCTCCGTCTTGCCGGCCAGGCCCTGCTCGATGGTCCATTCGTAGACCTGGTCGGCCAGCTTCGCGGCCTCGGCGATCGCGTTGTGCTCGTCGGGGTTCTTTATGCGGCGCAACTGCTCGGGCAATCCTCCGGCCGGCACCAGCTCCGCCCCCTCGGGGGCCTTCTCGGTGAGCTCGCGCAGCTCCCTGACGCTCACGTGCTGGTCCTCGAAGCCACAGCGACCGGAGAGGCGCTCGGCGAGTCCCGTGGTCCACGCGACGCTCACCGCGACCAGCTCCCAGCCGCCGATCTCCGAGGCCGCCCGCTCGATGTAGCGAAAGTCGGTCAAAAAAGCGCGGTCCCCAGGCCCGCAGATACAGGCGCCGTTGGTGCCGGTGAACCCGGTCAGGTACCGAACGTTCGCCAGGTTGGTGACCAGCAGCCGCTCCAAGCCCTGCTCGGAGACCAGCTTCGCCAGCCGGTCCGCCCGCTCGACGCTCATCTCACCTTCAACTCACGGGCGAGGATCTCGAGTGCCTCGCGGTAGCCATCAGGGCCCTTGCCGGAGATCCGCGCGAGCACCATCCCCTCGAAGACCGATATTCCGCGCCAATCCTGACGGGACTCGACGTCGGAGAGGTGAACCTCGACAGTTGGCACCCGAGCAAGCTCCAGCGCATCCGCGATCGCGCGGCTGTAGTGGGTCCAGGCGCCAGCGTTTATCAGCGCCGCGTCGACCATCTCCGGCATGCGGTGCAGGTGCTCGACGAACTCGCCCTCGCTGTTGCTCTGAAAGAACCGGGCTTCGAGGTCCAGATCGCGGGCCCAGTGCTTGATCCGGTTCTCCAGCTCGGTCAGCGCCAGCCCCCCGTAGATCTCGGGGTCGCGTCGCTCCAGCACATCGAAGTTGACGCCGTGCAGCACCTCGACCCTGTTGCGTGCAGTCAACCCAGCAGCTCCTCTATCGCCTCGCGGACCCTATCCGGCTCGACGCGCTCTCCCTCGCGCGGCTCGCCGGGGCGGGACAAAAGCACGAAGCGAACCCCGTCGGCGTCGCGCTTCTTGTCGCGTTGAAGCGCTTCCAGGATCGCGTCTGGCTCGACGTCGCCGTCAATCTGGGTCGGCAGGCCGGCTCGCTCGAGCATCGCTCGCAGCTGCGCACGCAGCTCGTCGGCGTCGGAGAGCCTCAGGGCGGCCAGCAGTCCGAGCCCCACCGCCTCGCCGTGGCGATAGCGGCCGTAGCCCGTCGCTGCCTCGATCGCGTGCCCCACCGTGTGACCGAGGTTGAGGATCGCGCGGCGACCGGAGTCGCGTTCGTCGGCGGCCACCACCTCAGCCTTGAAGCGGGCGCAGTCGAACACGACGTCGGTCAGGTCCGATGCACCTGGCCGTTCGATCGCGCACACGTGCTCCCAGAGCTGCCCGCCGGCCAGAAGCCCGGTCTTGATCACCTCGCTCCAACCCGCGGCAAGCTCGGTGGCGGGCAGCGTCGAAAGTGTTTGGGTGTCGGCAAGCACGGCCGCCGGCAGGTGGAAGGCGCCGACGTAGTTCTTTGCCTCCGGCAGGTCCACCCCGGTCTTGCCGCCGATCGCCGAGTCCACCTGTGCGACCAGAGTGGTCGGGACCTGCACGACGGGAACGCCGCGCTGGTAGGTCGCCGCGCAGAAGCCGGCAAGGTCGCCGACCACGCCTCCGCCGAGGGCGACGAGGTGGTCGGAGCGTGTCATCCCGAGCTGCGCCAGCTCTCGCAAGACCCGCTCTGCCTCCTGCAGCGTCTTGGCCCGCTCGCCGGGCTCGACCGCGACCTGGCCGGCCAGCGGCTCGAGCTCGCCCGCATAGAGCTTGGTGACCGTGGCGTCGGTGACGCAGAAGCGCCGGCCCTCGAGCGGCCAGTAGTCGCCTCCCAGCACCGCGTCTCCGACGAAGATCGGGTACTCGCCGGAAGCGCTCGAAGCCCAGACCATCCGTGTGCCAGCGGGCAGTTCGCGCAGCAGCCCCAGCAGGGCAGGCATCGCGCGCCCCGCCTGACCCGGGTCGCCCACAGGCAGCACGGCGTCGGCGAGCTGCTCGTAGAGCGTCTCTCGTGCGGGCATCAGGGCCTCGAACGCCTCCTTGTCGCGGGCCAGTGGCCGGTCCGATCCCTCCACCCGGCGCCAGGCCTCCTCGACGTCGACCTGGAGCCAGACCACGACGTGCCGGCGCAGCGCCTCGGGCACTCCCTCGGCGAGCACGCTGCCGCCGCCCAGCGCAATCGCGCCTCCATCGGCGCGCTCCAGCAGCGGCACCACGACCTCGGCTTCCCGGCGGCGGAACTCCTGCTCGCCCTCGCGATCGAAGAACTCGCCAATCGTGGTCCCGACCTCGCGCTCGATCAGCCCGTCGATCTCGGTTGTCTCCAGTCCCGCCTCGCGCGCGGCGGCGAGCGCCGTCGTCTTGCCGGCGCCCATGAAGCCGATGAAGACGAGCGCCCGGTTCCGGCTCAATCTCGCCACCCGATGCGCTGCTTGTAAGCGGCGAGCGCGCCGAGGACGTCGTCGATGTGGTCGCCGCCGAACTTCTCGCGGTAGGCGGCGGCCAGCGTCAGGCACACCATCGCCTCGCCGACCACCGCGGCGGCGGGCACAACCGTCGAGTCTGTGCGCTCGCGGAGCGCCTCGGCGGGCTGCTTGGTCTCGGTGTCGACCGAGCGCAGCGGCTTGGTGAGGGTCGAGATCGGTTTGATCGCGGCCCGCACAACCAGCGGCTGACCGTTGGTCATGCCTCCCTCCAAGCCCCCGGCGCGGTTGGTCTCGCGGAAGTAGCCGCGCTCCTCACTGAAGAAGATCTCGTCGTGGGCCTCCGAGCCGGGGCGCCCGGAGACCTCCCAGGCGGGGCCGATCGTGACGCCCTTGATCGACTGGATCGAGACGATCGCCTGCGCCAGGCGGCCGTCGAGCTTCTCCTCCCAGGAGACGTGCGATCCCAGCCCGGGCACGAGCCCGAACGTGCGGACCTCGAAGCTGCCGCCGAGGCTCTCGTTGGCCTTTCGGAGGCGGTCGATCTCGTCCACCATCGTGGCGCTCGCCTCAGCGTCGAGGGAGCGCACCGGGTCTTCGTCGACGTGATCGAAGTCGGAGGGGGTCAGATCCTCGCGCTCCGGGGCTTTCACGGAGCCGACCTGAATCACATGGCTGTGGACGCTGACGCCGAGGGCGGTCAGGAACGCGCGGGCGATCGAGCCCGCTGCGGTGCGGGCCGCCGTCTCTCGGGCGCTGGCGCGCTCCAGAACGTTGCGGACGTCGCTGTAGCCGAACTTCTGAAGCCCGGTCAGGTCGGCGTGGCCCGGTCGCGGCAGGTGAACCTCCTCGACATCGGCGTCGACCGGCCAGGGATTCATCCGCTCCTCCCAGTTGGCGTAGTCGCGGTTGGCGACGAGGATCGCGATCGGGCTGCCGAGGGTGCGGCCGTGACGCACTCCGGAGCGGATCTCCACCGCGTCGCTTTCGATCTTCATGCGGCCGCCGCGGCCGTGGCCGAGCTGGCGGCGCGCCATGTCGCGGTCGAGCGCCGCGCGGTCCAGCTCCAGGCCGGCGGGCATGCCCTCGACGATCGCCGTCAACCCGGGACCGTGCGATTCACCTGCTGTGACGAAGCCAAATGGCATCTCACGCCTAGGCTATCGGCGTGGCTGCCCGTCGATTGGTCGTTGTCATGCTCGTTCTGCTGCTGCTCTCGACCCTGGCGGCGGCGTTCCTGCCCACCCCCCACAAGAATCGGGCGACCCCCGTCCATAAGCGGAAGCAACAGCCGAACACGAGCGGGCACGCGTCGCGCCCCACCAACACCGGCCTGCTGCTGGTCTCCCGGATGCGGATCTCGAACCGGCCGCCGAAGACTGTGCGCATCGAGCGCGGCGACGAGCTGCGGCTCGAAGTCGCTGCGCCGTTCGGAGACGACGTCGAGATCCCCGCTCTCGGGCTGACCGGCACCGTGACACCGTTCGCGCCCGCGCAGTTCGATCTGCTCGGGTCGAAGATCGGCACCTTCCCGGTGCGAACCGTGGATTCGGGAAGGTGGCCCGGCCGGCTGCTGGTCAGCAAGCCGGGGACCGGGCGCTGCGGAGCCTCTACGCCGGCAACTCCTCAGGGACGAGGGTCAACTCCGTCGTGCTCCCATCGCGGTGAACCCGCGTCGCAAGACTCCGGCCGATCCGCTCGGCGACCATGAGGCGCTGAAGGTCGCCGACGTCGCTGAGCGCGACGCCGTCGACTTCGACCATCAGGTCCTCGGGCCGCAGACCGGCGCCGGCCGCCGGGCTGCCCTCGACGACCTCGACGACCTCGATCCCCTGGCCGCGACCGAGCTCGTTCGCCAGCCGCGGGGGCAGCGGCCGCGAACCGCCGACGATGCCGATGTAGGCGCGCCGAACGCGCCCCTCGCTCATCAGCTCAGAGACGATGCGGCGGGTCGTGTCGTTGATCGGCACCGCGAGGCCGAGGCCGATGCCGGCGACCGCGGTGTTGATCCCGACCACCCGCGCCAACCCGTCGGCCAGCGCTCCCCCCGAGTTTCCGGGGTTCAGCGCGGCGTCGGTCTGGATCACGTTCTCGATCAGCCGGGTCGCGGAGCTCGTGCGGGTCGGCAGCGACCGCCCCAAGGCCGAAACGACGCCGGCGGTGACCGAGCCGCTGAAACCGTTCGGGCTGCCGATCGCCACCACGAGCTGGCCGACCCGAAGGTCCTCCGCGTCGCCGAGCTTCGCCGGGACCAGGTCGCCGGCCTCGGCCCGCAGCAGGGCGAGGTCGGACAGCGAATCGGCGCCGATCAGCTCGAAGCTGAACTGGCGGCCATCCGGAAACGAGGCGCGGCCGCGGCCGTCGGTGCCGTCGACCACGTGGGCGGCGCTGAGCATGAAGCCGTCGGGGCTGATCGCCACGCCGCTGCCCGCCCCATCCATGCGGCGGCCGCGACGCGTGCGGCGCGAGACGGTCAGATGGGCGACCGACGGGCCCAGTCTCTCGGCCACCCCGGCGACGGTGCGCGAGTAGGCGTCGAAGGCCTCGGCGTCGGGCAGCCTCTCCCCGCGCGCAGGCCCGGCGTGAGAATCGACGGTGCCACTGGGATGAACCTCGGGTGAGGTTGAGTCGAGCAGACGCAGATTTGGCATGACCGAAAAGCTAGCAAGGCGCCTGCGTGGACCAGAGGGGTTCAGGTGGCTCAGGCGGCGCGCGCAGCTTCGCGCATCACGTCGAGGGGTGGATCGACCCCGGTCCAGATTCGAAACGAGGCGGCCCCCTGGCGCACCAGCACCTCGAGCCCGTCGACCACCTCCGCGCCGGCTTCGCCGGCCACCCGCAAGAGCTTGCTCTGACGCTCGCCGTAGACGAGATCGACAACGGTCTGCGAGAAGCCAAACCAGTCGCCTGACAGCGGCAACTGGTCGAATGGGTCCTCCCCGTGCATACCGACGCTGGTCGAGTTGACGATCAGCTCGTAATCGCCCGGACCCGGGTCCTCAACGACCTGTCCCCCCAGCTCGGCGCAGAGCTTCGCGGCCCGCTCGGGAGTGCGATTCCAGACCGATACCTCGGCGCCCTCCCGGGTCAGGGCCCAGACGACCGCGCGGGCGGCGCCGCCGGCGCCGAGCACCAGGGCCCGCCGGCCCGCCGGAGATTCGGGCAGCGCCTCCATCAATCCCTGAGCGTCGGTGTTGTCGGCACGGATCTCGTCCTCCTGGAAGGTCAGAGTGTTGGCCGCCCCTATCTCGCGGGCCACACCTGAGCGGCGTTCTGAGACCAGCAGCGCCGCTCCCTTGTGGGGGACGGTCACGTTCGCGCCCACGAAGCCCTCGCCCGCCATCGCCAGGACGCGCTGCTCGAACTGGCCGGGCGAGACCTCGATTGCCTCGTAGGACCACTCGTCGCCCATGCCAAGCGCCGCGAAGGCCGCGTTTTGGATCGCCGGCGAGCGCGAGAGGTCGATCGGGAATCCGAGAACGGCGAGGCGGCGCATCAGCCCGGACAGCTGGTCGGGGAGCTGCCCTTCGCCTTCAGCGCCCGCTGGTAGGCAGCCTGGTCGTGCGCGAACTGGGCGTTGGTGGAGGAGAAGTTGTGCTCGCCGCAGGTCCCTGGCTTGACCACGTAGTAGATGAAGTTGACCTTGGCAGGTTTCGCGGCCGCCTGGATCGCGGCCAGCCCCGGGTTGCCGATCGGCCCCGGAGGAAGGCCTGCGTGGAGCCTGGTGTTGTAGGGCGAGGGGCTACTGAGTTGCGACTCGGTCAGAGGCTTGGTGTAGTTGCGAACCGCGAAGCGCGTCGTGGCGTCGATTCCCAGCGGCATCCCCCGATGCAGCCGGTTGTAAATCACGGCGGCGACCAGCTTTCGCTCGCTCGGCACCTGCACCTCTCGCTCGATCATCGAGGCAATGATCAGCACGTCGTAGGTGGTGAGGTTCTTGGAGCGCGCGTACTTCATGTTCACCGTCTTGATGCGGCGTCTGAAGTCCTGGAGCTGAAGCTGCACGAGGTCCGACACTGGGGCGCCTGCCTTCCGCTCGTACGTATCGGGAAACAGGAATCCCTCCAGGTTGCGGGCGCGGCCCTGCGCGCCGTATTGGTTCGGGTGCAGGTACTTCGAGCGAACGCTCGCCTTCACGTAGCGGCCCGTCAACCCGGCCTGCTTGGCGAGCGGGGCGATCTGCGCGCGACTGAGCCCCTCGGGGATCGTCACCGTGACCGTGCTGCGCTGCTCGGGAGGCGTTGTGAGGTCGTCGATCGCGTCGCCATAGCTTTCGTTCTTGTGCAGCGTGTAGGTGCCGGGGAGCAGGTCGGAGCGCTTCCCCGCCAGGGTGACCCGGATCTGAAAGAAGGAGCTGCTGGAGACGATCCCGCTGTCATCGAGCAGATCGCCGACCTCGCTGACGCTCGCCCCCTTTGGGATCGTCACCACGACCGGGTCTCCCTGGGAGCCGTGGAACGGCTGGAACAGGGCCAGAAGGAACCACAGCACGATCACGCCGACCACCCCGGCGGCGATGCGGCGCCAGTTGGCGACCGCCGCCTTGATCAGGTCCGCGCCGCGCCCCTGGCCCCCGCGCGGCGGTCGCGGCTCGCGGGGGGAGCGGATGGCCCGCGATCCGGCGAGACGCTTGCGCATCGCGGTGATGCGCTGGGCGAACGGCTCCCGGGCCGGACTGCTGGGTAGGCGCCGCTGAGGCGGCGGCACGCCCTCGGCGCCACCCGCGGCAGCTCCCTCCGCGGAGGACGCCCCCGGACTGGGGGGCTCACCGGGGTCCTGCTTGGATTGGCGCTCGCGTCGACGCGCCTCGCGCTCTTGGCGGCGCTGCTCGCGAGCCTGCGCCTCTGGATCGTCCGAATCGAGGTACGCGTCGTCGGGGGTCCAGTCGTCGTTCACGCCCCCTCCTTCCCACGTCGGCGACTGGCCATATAGCCCTCAAGCATATGCGCGGCCGCCAGCGCGTCCTCGGGCGCCTGCGCGCCGGCCTGGCGGCTGGCCTCGGCCATCCGCGTGGTCAGCCGTTCGTCGTAAGTCTCCACCGGGACGTCGAGAAGCTGCTCGAGCTCCTCGCTGAAACGCCGCGTCGCCTCGGCCTGCTCGCCCTCACGCCCGTTAAGGTGCACCGGCATCCCGACGACGACCCGCTCGACCTCGTTCGCTGTCACCAGCTCCGCCACGCCGCCTGGATCGGGCGGCTCCAGCACGGTCAGCGGACGCGCCAGCGTCTCGCTGGGATCTGAGATCGCGCAACCGATGCGCGCGCTGCCGTAGTCGAGGGCCAGGATCCGCATCGCGATCGTCGCTTCAGCCCGCGAGCTTTCGCTCGATCGCCATCCTCGCGGCGGCCAGAGCCTCCGACAGCTTCTCGGGCTCCTTGCCACCGGCCTGGGCGACCTCGTCGCGACCGCCACCGCCGCCGCCGACCACTGCCGCCGCCTCACGAACCACCTCGACGGCGGACAGGCCGCGCTCCACGACCGCGGGCGCGAAGCAGGCGACGATTCCGACCCGTCCATCCTCGGCGCCGCCCAACACAACCGCGGCGTCGCCCAGCGACTGGCGCACCCGGTCAGCCATCTCCAGCAGCTGCTTCTGATCGGCGATCGGTGCCTCGCCGACGACCAGCCGCACGCCGTTTACGTCCTCGCTCGACTCGACCAGCCGCTTCGCCGTGTCGGCGAGCCGATCCCTCTCCGCCGCCTGGGCACCCTTGCTGAGCGCCTCAAGCTGCTCGGCGGCGCGCCGTGCGGCGGCCAGCGGGTCCTGCGGCGAGCCGAGCAGCTCGCCGGTCTGGCGCAGCTCGGCCACCCGCTCGCGAAACCAGTCGATCGCCGCCGGACCGGTGAGCGCCTCGATTCGGCGCACGTTGGCGGCGCTGGACCCCTCGGAGGTGATCGTGAAGATTCCGACCTCGGCGGTGTTGGCGACGTGGGTGCCCCCGCACAGCTCGCGCGAGACGTCGGAGATCTCGACCACCCTCACCCATTCCCCGTACTTCTCACCGAACAGGGCCATCGCGCCGAGCCGTTCGGCCTCGGGGCGCTCCATGTTGATCCAGCGCACCGGCCGGCTCGCCTTCACCCACTCGTTGATCAGGCCCTCGATGTCGCCCAACTCCTCGGGGCTGAGAGCGTGGCCGTGGGTGAAGTCGAAGCGCAGCTTGTCGGGGCGCACCGCGGAGCCTGCCTGGCGCACGTGGGTCCCGAGCCGCTGGCGCAGCGCCGCGTGCAGCAGGTGGGTGGCGGTGTGGTTTCGCATCGTCGCGTGGCGCAGCTCGGGCTCGACCTGCGCCTCTACCCGCTCGCCGGCGGACAACTCGCCCGACCGCAGCTCGACCTCGATCGCCTGGTCCTCCCCGATCCGGTAGACGTCGGCGACGCCGGCCTCGCCACCGTCCCAGCGCAGCTGTCCGGAGTCGGCGACCTGGCCGCCGCCTTCCGCGTAGAAGGGGCTCTCCTCCAGCTTGATCAGCGCCCGCCCGTTCTCGGGGCTCGCGGCGCTTACCCCGGTTGTCGCGCGAAGCCGCTCATAGCCGACGAAACGGGTCGGCGGGGCCGAGGACGCAAAGCTCATCACCTTGCCATGACGGTCCTCGGATCCGTGGGCGTCGGCGATCCCCATCCGTGCCCGGCTGCGCTGCTGCTCCATCAGCTCCTCGAAACCCTGGTCGTCAACCGACAGCCCCTGCTCGGCGAGCAGCTCCTTGGTCAGGTCGTAGGGGAAGCCGTAGGTGTCGTGCAGCTTGAAGGCGTCCGCCGCATCGATCCACGACGTCCCCGACTCCTTTGCCTGATCGACCAGCTGCTCCAGCAACTGCGTTCCCCGCTCCAGGGTGCGCCCGAAGCCCTCCTCCTCGTCACCGACCCAGCGAGCGATCGTGTCGCGCTCGGCGACGACCTCGGAGTAAGTGTCCCCCACGATCTCGATCGTCCGCTCGGCGAAGCGATGCAGCCACGGCGACTCCAGACCGAGCACGCGGCCCTGCTGTATCGCCCGTCGCATGATCCGCCGCAGGATGTAGCCGCGATCCTCGTTGGAGGGGACGACCCCTTCGGCGAGCAGGAAGGTCATGCCGCGCGAGTGGTCGGCCACGATCCGCATCGCCCGCGTGGTCGCGCCGTCCTGCCCGTACCTCCGCCCGGACAGCTGCTCGGCGAGATCGATCAGCGGCCGCAGCACATCGGTCTCGAACACCGACTCGACTTCCTGCAGGATCATCGCCATTCGCTCAACCCCCATGCCGGTGTCGATGTTGCACATCGGCAGCGGCGAGAGGGATCCGTCCTCGGCGAGGTCGTAGGTCATGAAGACGTGGTTCCAGTACTCGATGTAACGGTCGGTGTCGTCTCCGGGGCGCTCGTCCGGTCCCCCGAAATCCTCGCCACGGTCGAAGTACATCTCCGAGCATGGGCCACAGGGACCCGTCGGTCCGGCCTGCCAGAAGTTCTCCGAGCGCGGCAGCTGCACGATCCGTTCCTCGGGCACGCCCACCTGCTTCCAGATCTCGATCGCCTCGGTGTCGGGCCCGAGCCCCAGCTCCTCGTCGCCGGCGAAGACGGTCACCCAGATCCGCTCCGGGTCAAAGCCAAAGCCGCCGGTCGACAGCTCCCACCCGATCTGAATCGACTCCTCCTTGAAGTAGTCGCCGAAGCTCCAGTTGCCGAGCATCTCGAAGAAGGTCAGGTGGCGGGCCGTGTTGCCGACCTCCTCGATGTCGGTGGTGCGAAAGCACTTCTGTACGTCGGCGACCCGCTTCGCCGGCGGCTCGGCCTGGCCCAGGAAGTAGGGCTTGAAGGGCTGCATCCCGGCCGTCGTCAGCAGCACCGACGGGTCGTGCGCCGAAGGCACGAGCGAGGCCGACGGCACGATCTTGTGGTCGCGCTGCTCGAAGTAAGACAGGTAGGTGTCGCGGATCTGCTGGGCCTTCACAGGTGAGAATCTAAGGGGATGGAGCGCTTCCGCGATCTCCCGCCCGACCTTCCGGTCCCCGAGGACGACGGCGCCGCCGACCACCTGCGGGGCACAGAGCTGCGGCCAGTCACGCTACCGGCCACCTCGGGCGAGGGGGTCAACCTGGCCGATGCCGCTGCCGGAACACTGGTCCTCTACGTCTACCCACGCACCGGCGTGCCGGGCCAACCGCTCCCCGAGGGCTGGGACGAGATCCCCGGCGCCCGCGGTTGCACGCCGCAGAACTGTGCCTTCCGCGACCTCCACAGCGAGCTTTGCGCGCTCGGCGCCACTGTGCACGGATTGAGCGCTCAGTCGCTGGACGAGCAGCGGGAGTTCGCCGACCGCGAGCAGATCCCCTTCCCGTTGCTCAACGACTGGGAGCTGTGCCTGGCGGACGATCCCGGTCTGCCGACCTTCGAGGCGGGTGGGATGCGCCTCTACAAACGACTCACCCTGATCGCCCGCGGGGGGACGATCGACGAGGTGATCTATCCGGTCTTTCCGCCGGGCAGCGACGCAGCTGAGGCGATCACACTGCTGAGCTAGGCGATCGTCCCGTGGCCGACGATGGTCTCGCCGCACATCATCGCCGCGAGCTGACCCGGCGCAGCTGACCCGGCGGGCTCCGCCAGCTCGACCTCGAGGCGCTCGTGGCGGCCGGCGTCGGCGGCCGGCGGAGCGCAGGGCACCGGTCGGGCGTGGTAGCGCAGCCGCACCCGGTCCACGCGCCCCCCGGGGCGATGGAGCACCGCGTCGCGAACGGCGACCCGTTGCGTCTGCAGCTCTTCGGCAGTCCCAACCGTGACCGTGTTGTCGGCGGCGTCGGTCGCCAGCACGTAGAGCGGCTCCGGGGCGGCGACTCCGATCCCACGCCGCTGGCCGACCGTGAAGTGATGTTGGCCACGATGACGGGCCAGCGTCCGTCCGCGGGCGTCGATCAACTCGCCGTCGCGATCGGGGAGCTGGCCGTGGCGGCGCAGGAACGCCCGCTTCCCCTGACCGGCAAGGAAACAGAGGTCCTGACTCTCGGGTCTGCTCGCCACCGCCAATCCGTGCCGAGCGGCGATCTCGCGGACCGTCGGCTTTTCCAGCTCGGCGAGCGGGAAACGCAATTTCTCGAGCAGCTCGGGCCGCAGGGCGCCGAGCATGTAGCTCTGGTCCTTGGCCGGGTCGGCCGCGGCGGCAAGCAGCGGCCCGTCGCCGTCGTCGACGATGCGGGCGTAGTGGCCGGTGACGAGCCGCCTCGCCCCCACCCTCCCCGCCAGATCGATCATCGCCTCGATCCGCACCTCCCCGTTGCACAGAACGCAGGGATTGGGCGTCCGCCCGGCGGCGTATCCGGCGATGAATCGGTCCACCACCTCGGCCCGGAAGCGCTGCTCGAGGTCGAGCGTCAGGTGCGGGAGCCCGAGCGAGTGCGCGAGGTCGCGCGCCGCCACCACCGCCTCGGGCGAGCAGCAGCTGCGCTCGCCGTCGGTCTGGCGATCGGCCCAGAGCTTCAGGGTCACCGCCACCACCTGCGCCCCTCGCTCGCGTTCGAGCAGCGCTGCGGTGGCACTGTCGACGCCGCCGCTCATCGCCACCAGTACGCGGTTGTCCCCCGCGTCGGCCAGAGAAACGCCGGACGCAGCCGCCGCCGCGAGCGCCCGGTGCAGGGCGTCAGCGGCGAGGCCGGCAGCGTGGCGCATCGCCGGGCTGAGCCCGCCCAGCGCCGCGTCGAGGTCGCGGGCGCCGATCCGCGCGACGTCGAGCACCGCCCGGCCGTCGGCCAGCTCGGCCGCCGCCGCGCAGGCGGCGCTGGTCGCGGCGCAACCCTCGGCGTCGAAGCTGGCGGAGGCGACTCGCCCGTCTTCGATCGCCAGCGAGAGCCTCGCAAGATCGCCGCACGCGGCACCGCCGGCGGCCCCACTGAACGCACCGTCGGTTGGCGGGCCGCGGCGCGAAGAATCGACCCAATCGAGGTGCGACATCGATCCGCTCATCGTCCTACTGTAGGTGCATGAGCGGAGAGGCGCTCTGTCCCGGGTGCGGTGTCGTTCTTCCTGAATTCGACGGCCCGACCCATCCCTACATCGGGGCCAATGCCGCCTGTTGGGCGCTTTATGGGGAGCTGCTCACCCACGAGTACGGCGAGCTGGGCTACCCCGAGTGCCACCGCCTCACCGTCGACGCCTACGCGGCCCAGCACCCCGGGAAGCGTGAGCCTCGCTCGATCAAATCCGTCGGCACGCATCTGTCCGGGCTCTACCTGGTGCTGGAGCGCGGCCTCGACGGCCCCGCCGCGACGGCGCTGAAGAACCAGGTCCTGGCGACCGAGCCCGGTTTCAAGTGGCTCAATCCGCCGGCCACGGACGGTGCCCTAACGGTGCAAGACGTGCTGGAGATGCGCCGCGAGATGCCCCATTGCGACGCGATCGAGGCCTGGGGGCGCTCGGTGTGGGAGACCTGGGAGCTCAACCACGCGACAGTGTGCGACTGGGTCGAGGGCGCGCTTCAGAAGGTCGAGCAGGCGTAAAGAGGCCCCAGCCCGCCGGTGCTGCCTCCGGCTTTGATCCCTTCATAAGAAGGTGGGTGTCTACCCAACGCCCCACAGGACGCCGGGAAAGCGACTCCCAAGCCATTTGTGTTGGGTCAATTACACGAGGCAGCTGGCGTACGGGCTCGAGCCTCCACCAGAAAGTAGCACCGCCGCCTTAACGCCTCAGCCGCCCGGGCGGCGCGGAGTCCGCAACGACAGCCCCAGGTCGCGCAGCTGACGATCGTCCACAGGGGCAGGCGCGCCGGTCAGCGGATCGCTGCCGGAGGCGGTCTTCGGGAAGGCGATCACGTCGCGGATCGACTCGGACCCGTGAAGCTGCGCGACGAAGCGGTCGAGCCCGTAGGCGATGCCGCCGTGCGGCGGGGCGCCATAGCGAAGCGCCTCGAGCAGGAAACCGAAGCGCTCCTCGGCCTCGTCGCTGCCGATTCCCAGCGCCTCGAACACCTTGCTCTGCACGTCGGGGCGATTGATGCGGATCGAGCCTCCACCGAGCTCGACCCCGTTCCAGACCACGTCGTAAGCGATAGCCCGCGCATCGCCCGGCTTGGAGGGGTCGAAGTCCCCCGCCGGCGAGGTGAACGGGTGATGAAGTGGGTCCCAGCGGCCCTCCTGCTCGTCCCACTCCATCAGCGGCCAGTCGACGATCCAGGTGATTTCGTTGCGGCCTTCGGGGATCAGGTCCCAGCGATCGGCCAGGCGACTGCGCAATCCGCCCAGCGTGGCGGCGGCGACCGGCGGCGCGTCCGCGACCACGAGCAGCAGGTCGCCCTCCTCGGCGCTGAGGCGATCGTTGAGCGCCGACAGCTCCTCGGCGGAGAGGAACTTGGCGACCGGCGAGCGCCAGCCATCGCCCTCCCGGTAGGCCCAGACCAGGCCCTTGGCCCCCAGCTCCTTCGCCTCCTCGATCAGGCCGTCGAGCTCGGCGCGCGACAGCTCGCGCTTGCCCGCGTTGAGGCCCCGCACCGTGCCACCGTCATCCACGACGCCTCGAAATGCGCGAAATTCCGTATCGCGTAGTTCGTCGGTCAGATCGGCGATCTCGAGGCCGAAGCGAAGGTCGGGCCGGTCGCTGCCGAAGCGCGCCATCGCCTCGTCGTAGCCGAGGCGCGGGAGGGGCAGCTTCACCTCGATGCCCCGCTCGCCGAGCAGCTCGGCGATCAGGCGCTCGTTGAGGTCGAGGACGTCCTCCATGGTCACAAACGACATCTCGATGTCGAGCTGGGTGAAGTCCAGCTGGCGGTCGGCGCGCTGGTCCTCGTCGCGAAAGCAGCGGGCGATCTGGTAGTAGCGCTCGAAGCCGGCGACCATCAGCAGCTGTTTGAACAGCTGCGGCGACTGCGGCAGCGCATAGAAGGAGCCCGGCTGGAGGCGACTGGGGACCAGGAAGTCGCGGGCCCCCTCCGGGGTCGAGCGGGTCAGCACCGGGGTCTCGATCTCGTAGAAGCCCTCGCGGTTCAGGAACGCGCGCATCGCCGAGCTGACCCGGTGGCGCAGGGCGATCGCGTCGCGCATCTGCTCGCGCCGCAGGTCGAGGTAGCGGTAGCGAAGCCGCGTCTCCTCGCCTGCCTCGCCGCCGTAGGACTCGATCCCGAACGGCGGCGTCTCGGCGTCGGCGAGCACCTCGGCCTCATCGACGCGGACCTCGAACTCGCCGGTCGAAAGCTCGCGGTTGATCGCCTCCTCGGAGCGGCGCACGACTTGGCCCGCGGCGGTCACGACGTCCTCGGGACGCAGCTCGTGCGCAAGCTCGTGGGCGCCGCCGGCGACGTCGGGGTTGAAGACCAGCTGCACCAGCCCGGTGCGATCGCGCAGGTCGACGAAGATCAGCCCGCCGTGGTCGCGGCGGCGGTGCACCCAACCGGCCACCCGCGCCTCGCTGCCGACCCGGTCGGCCAGCACCTGGCCGCACCAGGTGTCGCGGTAGGCATTCGGCTTCAGGACGGGAAAGCCGTCGCTCATGGTCACCCAGCCAGCTCGTCGACGGCGCGGCCGGGATCGATCGCGCGCTGCTCACCACTTTGCATGTCGCGCAACTGGGCCGAGCCGTCGGCCTCGAGGATCAGCGTCTGCCGGGCGCCGACCCGGTCGGCCTGGCGGACCTGGCCCTTGAGACTACGGTCGGCCAGGTCGGTCTCCGCCGAGAGCCCGGCGTGGCGAAGCTCGACGACGATCGCCAGTGCCCGCGGGCGCTGCTCTTCGTCGGCGACCGCCACGAAGACGTCGCGCGAGCTCGGCTCGGCCTCGGCGTCAAGCGCCAGCAGGATTCGCTCGATGCCGGCCGCCCAGCCGATCGCCGGGGTGGGCGGCCCGCCGAGCTGCTCAACCAGGCCGTCGTAGCGTCCCCCGCCTCCCACCTCCGACTGGGCGCCGAGGCCCTCGCAGACAAAGGAGAAGATCGTGCGCGTGTAGTAGTCGATCCCCCTAACCAGGGTCGGGTCGAGCGAGTAGGAGACCCCCGCCGCGTCGAGCAGCGAGCGCACCTGCTCGAAGTGACTCGCATCGTCGTCGTCGAGCTGGTCGAGCAGCTTCGGCGCCTCTGCTATCGCAGCCTGGGTCCCCTCGTGGTCGGCGTCGAAGGCACGCAGGGGGTTGAGGTCGATCCGCTCGCGAACGTCCTTGGACAGCTCGCTCTCGTGCTCGTGCAGATAGCCCTTCAGCTGTTCGAGGTAGCGGGCCCGCGTCTCCAGCGAGCCGAGGCTGCCCAATCTCAGCTCGACCCCAGGCACCCCAAGCTCGCGCAGCAGGTCGTCGAGCAGCTTGATCAGCTCGGCGTCTGCAAGCGGGCTATCGGTTCCGATCGCCTCGGCGCCGACCTGGCTGAATTGGCGAAAGCGCCCCGCCTGCGGCCGCTCGTGGCGAAAGAAGGGGCCCGAGTACCAGAGCTTCACCGGCTGGGGAAGTTTGTGCATGCCGTGCTCGACGTAGGCGCGGCAGATCGGGGCGGTCCCCTCGGGGCGCAGGGTGATGCTGCGGCCGCCCTTGTCCTCGAAGGTGAACATCTCCTTGTTGACGATGTCCGTCGACTGGCCCACCCCGCGCTCGAACAGCTCGGTGTCCTCGAAGATCGGTGTCTCGATGCGCCCGTAGCCGGCCCTCGCAAAGATTGAGCGCGCCGCCTCCTCGAGGCGAGCGCGACGCACGGCGTCCTCGGGAAGGACGTCGAAGGTGCCCTTCGGAGCCTGAAACCCGCCGCTCACGAGACTAAAGCTCGCACGCGCCCCGGATCCCTGTCCGTCCGCGCAGGCGCGAACTCACTGCGCAAGCTCGGCCAGGAACGGGTTGCTGGCGCGCTCGGCGCCGAGCGTCGTGGTTCGCATGTGGCCGGGATAGACGGTGGCCTCGGGGGGGTGTGCGTCGACCAGGGTGCGGATCGACCCCAGCAGCGTGTCCCAGTCGCCACCCGGCAGGTCGACTCGCCCCACCGATCCCTGGAACAGCACGTCGCCGGAGAAGATCGCGTCCTCGCCGCGGACCGAGTAGGTCACGTGGCCTGGGCTGTGGCCCGGGGTGAAGATCACGTCCAGCTCGATCCCCGCCAGGTCCAACGTCTCGCCGCCGGCGACCGTCTCGTCGGCTTCGTAGCTCTCGAAGGGCCCGAACGTCCCACCCGGCACCCACGACATGATGTCGGCCAGGACCGGAACCTCGATCTCGGGGCAGTAGACCTTGGCACCGGTCGCGCGAGCCACCGGCGCGACCGCGCCGATGTGGTCGAAGTGACAATGGGTGATCAGGATCGCCTCGACTGTGAGGCCCAACGCTTCAACGGGCTCCAGGATGCGCTCCGCCTCGTCCCCGGGGTCGACGATCAACGCACGGTCGGAATCGTCCTGTCGCAGCAGGTAGCAGTTCTCCGACACAGCGCCGACGGTGAACATCCGGACGTCCATCAGCCGTCCTTGATCTTCGTCCGCTGCCGGCGGCGCCACATCATCCTGTCGATCCAGTAGCCCATCGGGATGTAGACGGCCAGCATGAAGACGCCGAAACCGATCGAGGCCCCGATCGGTTTCCGGAACACCAGCAGCGTGGCGATCAGCAGCCCCGAGATGACGAATCCGCGAATGATGGCGCTGCGCCAACTCGGGGGTCGATCGACGCGCGGAGCGCGCTTCTTGCTCCGGGCGCGCTGCTGCGCCTCCGCCCGGCTCCGCGGGCGCCCACTGCGCTTGGTGTCGATCCGCCCGCCCTGGGTGCCGCGGTGCTTGCGGCGTCTGCGTTTCCTGGTCTGCGCGATGCTCTGAGCCTACGCGAAGCGAGAGCGCCAACGCCGCGACTGGATTGCAGCAAGAGAAAGGCCCGCCGAGGCGGGCCTTTCTTTAGCGGATTTGCCTCGGTTAAATCAAGGTCCGCTGTTAAGCGCCAATCAGGGTCCGCTGTTAAGTGACCAGACCAGGTTGACCTTGTAGACCTCGTTGGCCGGCAACACCGAGGTGTTGCTCGGGGTGGCGAGCGAGAGGCTCGACGCCGTGTAACCGGAGGTCAGAAAGGTGCCCATGCCGGCGCTTGTGGCGGCCGAGACGACCTTAGTCGGGCTGGCTGAGTCCACAAAGCAGCCCGAGTTACAGGAATGGCTCGGCGCGGTGCCGATGGAGCCGTTTTGGGCCGTAAAGCTGGCGCTTGTGCTGTTAAGCGTCAGCGAGTTCGCCACCAGCGTCTTTCCACCGGAGACATAACCGGCGGGGTCTGAGCCGCAGTTGGCCACCGTGCAGAACTGCTTAAACACGGCGCTTCCCGATGGGCCGTCACCGGCAACGGTGACGTTATAGCCAGAGCCAGAGCCAGTCGCATCGGCGACTGAGAAGTTGGTCATCTGGGTGTTGGTGGCCTGGGCCTGTCCGTTGAGCGTCACAGCGTTTAGGTTGGGG
>JBBQNM010000032.1:0-27106 GCA_038329895.1 Solirubrobacterales bacterium
GCGAGCAGCTGCACGCCCTCGAACCAGTTCGAGCGGCCCTCCTGGGTGACGTAGTTGGCGAGCAGCACCGCGAACAGCAGCCCACCGAGCTCGAAGCCGTTGAACACCAGGGGCATCGGGCCGGGGCCGATGAAGAACGAGCAGAGCACGAGCACCGGCGCCACGAAGAGCGCGATCTGGGCGCCAGAGCCGATCGCGATGTTGACCGCAAGGTCCATCTTGTCCTTGCGCGCGACAAGCACCGCGACCCAGTGCTCGGCCGCGTTGCCGACGATCGCCACCACGACGGCCCCGATGAAGAACTCCGAGAGCCCGATCGATTGCGAGGCCTCGCTGATCGAGCCGACCAGCACTTCCGACATCACGCCGACCGCGACGCCGGCGATCGCCAGCATCAACACCGATGTGCGCACAGACCAGCCCCAGGTGTCCTCGTCCTCGTATTCGGGGTTGAAGACGTCGCGGTGGGTCCGCAGCGAAAAGACGAGCCCCGCCACGTAGACGAAGATCAGCACCGCGGCCACGACTACCGACAGGTGCTCGACCGTGGAGCCGAAAGCGACCCGCTCGGCGCCGGGAGCGGGCAGGCCCCTGCCCTCGACCAGCTCAAAGATGCCGGGCATCACGAGCGCGGTCGCCGCCGCGAGCAGCATCGTCGTCTGCACGCTGACACCTGTCTGGTCGAATTTCTGCTCCTTGCGCCCGATGCCGCCGACGAAGAACGCCGCCCCCATCACCAGCAGCGTGTTGCCGATGATCGAGCCGACGAGGGAGGCCTTGACCACCTCGTGCAGGCCCTGCCCGAGCGCGAACAGGGCGATGATCAGCTCCGGCGCGTTTCCGAAGGTGACGTTGAGAAGCCCGCCGATCCCCGGTCCCGAGCGAGCCGCGAGCTCCTCGGTCGCGCGGCCCATCAGCGCCGCCGTGGGGATGATCCCCGCCGCCGAGGTCACGAACACGATCCCGGCCGAGGCATTCGCCAGGTCGAGGACGATCGCCACCGGCATCAACGGCACCAGCAGGTAGGGCCAGCCCTGGCCGAAGAAGAAAGCCGCGTTCAGCCGCGGCGTGCGCGAGGGCTCCACTATTGCGGCCGCTCCGCGGCCTGACATGCATGACGCGTCGCTAGCCGCTCCGCGTGGAACATGGCGAGCAGCCTAGGGCAACGAGAAGACCCCGCCTGTGCGGGGCCTTCCACTCAATCGCTTGTGGTGGACGCTAGGGCGCCAGCGCCGAGCAGGCCTGCAGGTCGGCGGCGCTGTTCGCCTTCGAGACGCAATTGAGGTACTTCTGCGCCTGAGCGGCGCTCGCGCCGCTCGCCCCGCTGGGCGGCGTGGGCAGCGCCGGCACACTGCCGCCCCCTCCGCCTGCACTGCCCCCGAGTGCACCGAGTCCACCGAGCGCGCCGAGGCTGCTCGGGCTGACGCCGAACTGCTGCAGCAGGGCGCTGAACGGCTGCGGGTTCGAAGGCGCCTCGATCGTCTGCGACTCGTTGACCTTGCCAAGGGTGATGTCGAACTTCAGATTGAGCTTGTTGCCGCCCTGCTGGACCACGATCGAGATCGTGAGTCGGCGCAGGATGTGGTCGTCCTTGCCCGAGTAGAGGTCGAAGTGGGCACTCTTGATCTGCTTCTTGACCTGGTCGAGCTGACCGGCCGAGGGCAGCTGCGAGGTGTCGAGTCCGCCAAGGCCGCCCAGGGTGCTGGCGTTGGAGAGCGCCGACTTCAGCGAATCGACCACCTTGCCGACGTCGAGATCGCCGGAGACGTGCTGGGTCGAGGTGCCCTCGACGTCAGCGTCGCCCTCGTCCTTGAGGTTTGTCAGCAGGTCCTGCGGACTGCTGATTCCGAGCTGCTTGAGCGCCGCGCCGGCGCTCTGCTTGCTCTGGCCCTGCTTCGATCCCGATTGCGCGAGGAGCTGCTTGTACTGGTCGAACAGGGATTGGTCGACCTCGTAGTCGGTCCCCTTGTAGTTGACGAACGCCGAGTCGCCGGTCGAGATCAGACCGCCATCGAAGCTGGTGCTCTTGCCGCTCTGGGCCTTGGCGTCGAACTTGAGGCTGAGGTCGAGCTTCGGGACCTTGGTGGCGCCCTGGCTCTCGAACGGCCCGCTGAGCGTTGCATCAAGCGTGCCGGCCCCGGGTCCGGAGACGTCGGCCTTGAGGCTCAGATTGACATCTGCGCTGGTCAGCTTCTCGTGGCCCGAGCCGAAGGTCTGATTGATCACGTCTTGGGGGCTCTCGCTCCCGCCGCCGCCGCAGGCGACGAGCGCCGTGGCGAGCACGGCGAGGACTGAAATCGCGAAAAGCAGTCGGAATCGGGTCAAGAGGAAGCTCCTTGCTGACTGAGGTCGATCGGGCGCGGCCTGCCTACCGCGAGCGGGCACCCTAGCGCACCATTCTGAGCGCCGCGCAACCCTGCCTGGACGATGGCATTAGGCTCATTCGTCCATGCGGCCACGGACGATCCTCTACACGGGCAAGGGTGGTGTCGGAAAAACCAGCGTCGCCGCCGCCACGGCGCGTATGTGCGCACGAGCGGGCCTGCGCACGGTGGTGCTCTCCACCGATCCGGCTCACAGCCTCTCGGACTCCCTCGAGGTGCCGCTCGGGCCCGAGCCGACGCCCGCCGGGGACCGCCTCTGGGGTCAGGAGGTGCGCGCCCAACGCGAGATGGAGGCCAACTGGGCCGCAGTCCAGGAGTGGCTCGGCAAGCTGCTCGCCGATCGCGGAATCGAGCGCGTGCGGGCCGAGGAGCTGACCGTGCCGCCGGGGATGGACGAGCTGTTCTCCCTGCTTCAGATCAAGCGCCACCATCAGCGGGCCGAGTTCGACGTCGTGATCGTCGATTGCGCGCCGACCGGCGAGACGCTGAGGCTGCTCGGCTTCCCCGACATCGCCCGCTGGTGGTTGGAGCGGGTTTTCCCGTGGGAGCGGCGCCTGGTCGGCGCGGCGCGGCCGCTGGCCCGCACCTTCGACGTGCCGCTTCCCGGGCCGGAGGTCTTCGACGAGGTGCAGCGCCTGGTCCGCAACATGATCGAGATGAACGCGATCCTCCGCAATCGCGAGCACTGCTCGATCCGGCTCGTCCTCAACCCCGACCGGATGGTGATCAAGGAGGCGCAGCGCACCTTCACCTACCTCAACCTCTACGGCTACCTGACCGACGCCGTGATCGTCAACCGGATCTTCCCCGACGACGTCGAGGGCGGCTACTTCGACGCCTGGCTCGGCCGCCAGCGCCAGCACCTGGAGGAGGTTCGCGAGGGCTTCGCCCCGGTCCCGGTCCTCACCTCGCGCTACTTCGAGGAGGAGGTGGTGGGGTCGGCGATGCTCGACCGGCTCGGCGAGGAGCTGTTCGAGGGCGTCGCCCCCGAGCGGGTTCTGCACTCCGAGTTGGTCCACGAGCTGAGCACGGAGGGCGACGTGGCGACTCTGCGGCTGCGGATCCCCTTCACCGAGAAGGCCGGGATCGATCTGAAGAAGGTCGGAGACGAGCTGATCGTCTCGGTCGGCGGCGAGAAGCGGACTATCATCCTGCCCTCCGCGCTCGCCGACCACAGCCCGTCGGGGGCAAGCTTCGAGGCGGGGACGCTGAAGGTGACGTTCGACGATGTCCGATCCCCAAGACCACAGCCAGAGCGGGTTTGAGCCTGGCGGGGCGGCCGGGCACGACCCCGGCGCCGAGGCCCAGCGCTTCTGGGGTGAGTACGCGCACCGCACGCGGCCCGGCGGGCAGCGTGAGGATCGCGGGCCGGCAGGCGAGACCGGCAACGGGCACGGCTCTGCCCCCGCTCACTCGCACGAGTGCCTGGAGTGGTGCCCGATCTGCCGCACCGCCGACGTCCTGCGCGCCTCGACCCCGCCCGAGCTGCGCGATCAGATCCAGGGCCTCCAGCACGACGCCCTGGTGACGCTGCGGGCGCTGCTCGACGCCTACATCGAGCGGGTCGGCGAGAGCCAGGCTCGCGGCGGCTCACCGGTCGAAGACATTCCGATCGAGTAGCGCTTCAGGTCAGCTCTGTGCGTCCGCGGGGCCGCGGACCGGTACCGGCCGCAGGCCCAAGTCGCGGACCACCTCGATGATCCGCGGAAGGGCGCTCGCGGTCGCCCGCCAGCACTCCGAATCACTGTAGTGGTCGGCGTCGTGGAGGAGGATGACGTCGCCTCCCTCGAGCCCACGGGTCGCGTCGGAGGCGACCGAGCTGCCGGTCGCTCGCCCCCGCCAGTCGCGGCCCCACCGCGACCACAGCAGGGGCTCGCAGGCCGAACGGTTGACGGTTCGCAAGCCGACCGCCGAGAAGATCCCGTACGGCGGGCGGTAGAAGGGGGTCGCGCGGCCGGTTGCCTCCTCGATCGCCTCCGCCCCGCGCTGCAGGTCGTCGCGGATCTGCCCCGGGGTGAGCCGCAGCTGGTTGCGGTGGCGATCGCCGTGCAGCTGGACCGCATGTCCGGCGGCGACGATCTCGGCGGCCAGCGAGGGATTTCTGCGCACCTGCTCGCCGACCAGGAAGAAGGTGGCGCCGACCCGCTCGCGATCGAGCACCGCGAGGACCGCCGCCGTGCCCGCGGGGTCCGGGCCGTCGTCGAAGGTGATGGCGACGGCCCCCGGGTCGGTCAGCCGGGTCGGGATCCGCAGCGCGGCGGCCAGCCCCGGGACCAGCGGCGCCACCGACGGCAGTGCGTGGCCGGCGAGTAGACCCAAGGCTGCCCCGGCGCCGACCGCGGCGCTCCTATGATGGCTCGGCCATGCCCCAGTTCGCGCTCGGACTCGCGGCGGCCTGCGCAGCCTCGGTTTGCTTTGACGCCGCCGTCGCGCTTCAGGCGCTCGAGACACGCGCGGTCCCGTCCGAATACTCGATGCGGCCGACCCTTCTCGCGCGTCTGCTGCGACGCCCACGGTGGCTGGCGGCTACAGCGCTCGCGATCCTCGGCTTTCCCTTCCAGGTGCTCGCCCTGTCCCAGGTTCCGATCAGCGTCGTGCAACCGGCACTCGCCACCGGATTGCTGCTCCTGCTGGTGCTCGGCGTGCGGATCCTCGGCGAGACGGTCGGCAGGCGCGAGGTCCTTGCCACCCTTGCGATCGTTGTCGGCGTCGCGGGCGCCTCGCTTGCCGCACCCGAGGAATCCTCCACGCACGCGGGAGCGGTCGGGCTGGCGCTGGTGCTCGGGCCGCTCGGCGCGCTGGCGGCGGCACCTTTCGCGCTTCGGCGCTGCCCCGCCTGGTTGATGGTGCTCGGCGCCGGCTGCGCGTATGCATGGACCTCACTCGGCGCCAAGGTGCTCGCCGACGAGCTCTCGTCGGGCGCCGTGCTGGTGGGGGTCGGGTGGCTGGCGATGATTGGCATCGCGGCGCTCCTCGGCCTGCTGGCCGAGATGTCGGCGCTGCAGCGCCGCCCGGCGGTGGCCGTCGCTTCGACCGTGTTCGTAGTCCAGGTTGCCGTGCCGGTCGCGGTGGCGCCGCTGATCGGGGGCGAGTCGTGGGCGGCGACCCCACTGCACGGGGGAGTCCTGGTCGCCTGCCTGCTCGTGGTGATCATCGGCGCGGTGGCGCTGATGCGCTCACCCGCCGTCTCGAGCCTGATTACTACTGCGGCGCCAGAGGGTCTGGACGGGGACGGCCCGCAGGCCCCGACTGTTGATCTGGAACACCAGCGAGCGTAGGGCCCGCCCGGGTGCCGTCTCTCCATCGTTCAGCGTCGCCTCCACCACCTGCCCGGGGGCGACCGATCCAAGCGACCCCCCGCTGTACTTGACGGCTCCGGCCACCGGGATCGCTCCCGCCGAGTGGGCGAGCAGGTACTCGCCAAGCGTGAAGCCGTCCGCGGGTGGGGCGAACAGGAAGTGACCGTCGAACCCGAAACGCCTCGCGGTCCTCTTGAGGTCCTTCCTCGTCGCCATCCAGTGGACGGGTCCGCCCGACGCAAGCGCCGGTAGCGCACTGTCCCCGAACCGCCGCAGCTGCGCGCGGGTCGCGGCGGTTGGTCGGCTCTCGACCGCGAACGAGGCCGCCGCACCGCCCCGGTGGAGCTGCTGCGAGAAGCGCGGAATCCTTCCGGCCGGAGCGCGGACAAGCAAGCCGACGTCGGGCCCCAGTGCCGGGAAGCTCGTCGTTGGCCGAGCATGCAGCGGGCTTGCTAGGACGTTGTAGGACTCGTCGGTCCCGAGCACCCAGGCCAGGAGTGCGACCGTCACCACCGTCGCGGTGGCGATCCGGGTCAGGCGCAGCCGCCAGGAAGCCAGCGGCTCGGCCCGGCGCGAGGTGGTGCGCGCCACCGTGGCAACCGTCGGCAGCGCCGCACAGGAGAGGTCGGGGCGGCGGGGCTCGGCGATCGCCTCCGTCAAGGCCTGCGCCAGCTCCTCGCGCGAGCGAGCGGTCCGCGCGAGGCCGAAACGCTGGTATGCGCGGTCGTTGACCCTGATGTGCCCGACCCTGAAGCCGAATGACACCACCCGGCAGCCGCGGATCAGTGCCTCGAGCACGGTCAGCCCGGCGGTCGAGTGCACGAGCACGTCGGAGGCGGCGAGGTAGTCGCTCATTCGATCGGTGAAGCCGACGACCCGCAGCCGCGGCTCTTCGGCGAAGCGCCGGACGATGCGGGAGCGCACGCGCTCGTTTCGTCCCGCGATACAGACGACGGCGCCCGGGTTGCGCTCCAGCGCCGCCTCGATCGCTCCTGCCAGGTCCCCCACTCCCCAGCCCCCGCCCGAGACCAGGATCACCGGCCCCTCCTCGGGAAGGCCGAGGCTGCGGCGGGCCTCTCCGGTATCCGCTGGCTCGAAGAACGTCGGCGAGGTCGGCGGCCGCGCCCAGGTGACGCTGTCCGGGCCGGCGAACGCCTCGACCTCCTCGATCGACTCGCGGTGGATGACCGTGTGCATGTCGATGCCGGGATGGGCCCAGAACCGCAACCCCGCGAGGTCGGTGATCGCCGAGACGGTCGGTACGTCGAGGCGACCCCGCATGCGCAGCTCGCCGAACAGCTCGGTGGTGCCGGGATAGGTCGAGATCAGCAGGTCCGGGCGGCGGCGGTGGATCATCTTCAGCAGCCGCCGGCGCGAGAGCAGGTAGCCGAGTCTGGCGACGAACCAACGGGTCGGAGGGAAGCGGGTGAGAAGGAAGTACTGCACCTCAAACGCCCAGGGAAGCCAGTTGAAGGCGACCCAGGAGCCGTCGCGCAGGACCCAGGTGATGAACCTGCCCATCTCCGCGAGGCCGTCGACGATCGTCACCTGCGCCTCGGGCTCCTCCTCCTCGATCTCCGCGGCGATCGCGCGCGCGGGCCCGTCGTGGCCCTCGCCGATGTCGGCGGAGACGATCAGCACGCGGCGTCCGGTCGGCTTCTCCTCCCAGTCGGCGGCGTTCGCCGGGGCCGGCCGGTGACCGTTCTCGGCCGCCCGGTGACCGTTCTCCGATGTTTCGTCGGAGCGCCGCCGGTACCAGTCGAGATAGAGGTGCGCCCCTTCGCTGAACGGGGTGACGGGCGCCCAGCCCAGCTCCCTGGCCGCACGGTCGCTGGAGACCTCCTTGCCCCCGAAGTCGCCGGCGCGCGATGGCACGTGGACCAGCTCGGTACCGCCCACCGCATCGCGAACCGTCTCGGCGACCTGGAGAATCGAGATCTCCTCGCTGCCGGCGAGGTTGTAGACGCGGTTCGCGGCCTCCGGTCGCAGCGCCCGCACGATCCCGTCGGCGAGGTCCTCGACGTAGACGAAGCGCCGCGACTGCTCGCCGCTCCCGGCGATCGTCAAGGCTTCGCCCGCCATCGCCCGGCGGACGAAGGCCGAGAGGACGGTGGCGCCGCGGGCCCGCGGACCGTAGGGGATTCCGAATCGCAGGATCGTCGGCTCGAGGTCGAAGAAGCGAGCGTAGGACTGGCAGTAGATCTCGCCCGCGAGTTTGGTCGCGGTGTAGGGGTGGCGCGGAGGGGGCGTCTCGGTCTCCTCGTCGACTGCCGTCTCCGGACAGTCGCTGTAGACCCAGATCGTGCTGCCGTAGATCACCCGCTTGACGCCGGTCAGCCGCGCTGCCTCCAGCACCGACATCACCCCGCGCGCGTTGATCTGCTCAGCCTTTCCGGGGTCGGCCTCGACCACGCCGACGTCGGCCACCGCCGCCAGGTGGATGATCGCGTCGCAGCCGCTGAACGCGCGGCTGAGCGCCCCGGTGTTGGTGACGTCGCCGCTCACCGCCCGCACCTGCTCGCTCGGGTGGTATGGGGAGGGCTCGAGGTCGAAGATCACCGGCTCATGGCCGGCACCGATCAGCTTGTCGACGACGTGGGAGCCGATGAAGCCCGAGCCGCCTGTGACCAGCACTCTCACTGCCCGTCGGCCTCCGCGGGGCGTCCGCCCCGGTAGTAGAGGGGAACGCACCAGTGGTGGGTGGAGACCCAATCGGTTTCGGGAAGGTCCACGGCGTGCCCCAGGATTCGATGACAGGGTTGGTCGTAGACCTTGCCGGTCGAATCGGACACAGGATCGAAGACGATGTACTTGTAAAGACCGGAGACCATTCCGTCGGGCAGCTGAAGGTGGGCGGGGTGCTCGGGGTCGAGCTCGCCGCGGGCGATCTCGTTCTTGACCTCGACGATCTGCTCGAGCCGCTCGAGACCCAATATCCCGATCGCAGCCGTGAACTCGCTCATCCGCGCGTTCGTCCCCTGGACCTCGTAGTCGGGCTTGCCGTAATTGCGAAACGGGCGCGCGAACGCCGCCAAGTCGTCGTGTCGGGTGACCAGCACACCACCCTCGCCGGTTGAGATCGTCTTCGTCGCATAGAGCGAGTAGACGCCCGCGTCTCCCCAGGAGCCCGGCCGCCGGCCGTTCCAGGAGGCGCCGTGCGCGTGGGCGCAGTCCTCGATCAGGAAGATGTCGTTCTCCCGGCAGTAGGCGGCGATCTGCTCGACCTCGAAGGCGATGTGCCCGCCGATATGGACGAGCCAGACGGCGCGCGGTCGATGCCGCTCGGCCTTCTGCTCGAAATCGCGAAACGACATGCAGAGATCCTCGCGGTTGCAGTCCACGAACTCGACCCTGCCGCCCGCGTTGAGGACCGACAGGGGCGTGGCCATGAAGGTGTTCGAGGGGCACAAGACGACCTGATCGCGGACGTCGGCGAAGCGAAGGGCCGCGGCCGCGCCGCCGGCCCAGCTTGCGGTCGCCACCGAGGCGAGGCCGTTGTGCTGCTCCCATTCGCGCTCGAAACGATCGAGAAGCTCCCCCTCGCTCCAGCGCTCGGAGTCGAGGACCTGGTCCCAGAGCTCGTGCAGGCGGGCGCGATCGCGGTGATCGAAGCCGATGCTGAACTGAGAGAAGTCGGGCGCCAGGCTGCCCTCGGCTTGCGCTGAGCGATCTCCGATCAACCGTGTTCCCTTACAAGCTCACCGCGACCGTAAGCGCCACAATCCCGGCCGCACTGGCCGCGATGAGTGGGGAATGGCTCAACGCGCCGGCCACCAGACCAACCATTAGGGCCGCCCCAAAGAGCAGGATTCGATTCAGGATCACAGACGTCCATCGATGAGGTCGGTGCCCTGGCCGCCAAGACGCTAAGGGCGCGACCTAATCGGAGCCTAAAGGTGCGTGCGGCGCTGCGCGGCGTGCTTGCGGAGGCGGCTGGACCAGCGTAGGGTGAACGAAAGCCAAGCGAAGGAGCCCAAATGCCAAATATCGAGATAAAGAACTTTGACTCCCCGGATGAGGTGCGGCCGTTCGAGGGCAAGGGTCAGGCCGAGGTAGTCAACGTCGGCGGCCAGGTGGTCGGCCGCGCCACCTTCGAGCCCGGCTGGAAATGGTCGGACAACGTGAAGCCGATCGCCGGCACCGACTCCTGCCAGGTCGCACACCTCGCCTACGTGGCCTCGGGGCGAATGCGAATCCACATGGACGACGGCAGCGACGCCGAGGTCGGGCCTGGCGACGTGGTCGCGATCCCACCGGGCCATGACGCCGAGATCATCGGCGACGAGGCCTGCGTGATGCACGACTTCGGCCAGTTCGGCGACTACGCGAAACGGTAGCCGCAGACCGCAAGTGACAGAAATCACTCTTACCCGCGCCCAGCGCGGCGTAAGGTTGTGCCCGGATGGGGGCTTCGTGTCCCAGCTGTGGTGCCGAGAACCCCGAGCGGGCTCGCTTCTGCATGTCCTGCGGCACGGAGTTCGCGCCGCACTGCCCCAGCTGCGGGGCTGAGAACCCTCCCGGCGCCAAGTTCTGCATCGAATGCGGGGGCGCCCTTGCGACCGCAGATGCGAGCGGTCAGGTCCCCTCCGCCCCACCCGCGGCCGCCGCCGAAGCGGCCGAGCCACTCCCGGAGGAGCGCCGTCAGGTCTCGGTCCTGTTCGCCGACCTCTCCGGCTACACGGCGGTAGCCGAGCGCATGGACCCCGAGGCGGTCAAGCAGCTGCTCGATCGCACGCTGCGAAAGCTCGGCGAGGAGGTGACCCGCTTTGGGGGCACGGTCGACAAGTACATCGGCGACAACGTGATGGCCGTGTTCGGCGCCCCGCATTCGCATGAGGACGACCCCGAGCGCGCCGTGCGGGCCGGCCTGGCGATGCAGGAGGCGATGGAGCTCCTCAACGAGCGCGATACGCCCAACAGCGAGGTCAACTTCCTGCTGCGGGTGGGCATCAACAGCGGCGAGGTCCTGGCCGGGCGGATGGGTGACGGCTACACCGTGATCGGCGACACGGTCAACGTGGCCGCGCGGCTGCAGGCCGCGGCGCGGCCGGGGAGCGTCACGGTGGGAGAGTCCACCTTCCGGGCGACCCGCGAGTCGATCTCCTACGACGAGCTGGAGCCGCTGGAGCTGAAGAGAAAGTCCGAGCTGGTGCCCGCCTGGGAGGCAACCGGAGCGCTCGCCGAACGCCCGGCGCGCCGCGGCGCCGAGCGCCCCGGCGCGCCGCTGGTCGGGCGCGCTGACGAGTCGGCGTTGCTCGTCTCGCTCGCACAGCGCGTTCAGCGAGAGGGGCGCCCGTACCTGGTCACGGTGATCGGGCAGGCGGGGGTCGGCAAGTCGCGGCTGCTGCGCGAGTTCGGCGCTCGGGTCTCGAAGCTGGAGCCGGCACCGAAGCTTCTGACCGGGGAATGTCCTCCCTACGGCACCGGGATCTCCTACTGGGCGCTCGGCGAGATGATCCGGGCAGAGTTCGGAATCGGCGGCGGCGAGCCCACCGAATCCGCCTGGGCCAAGTTGCGCGACGGGATGGCGGAGCGGATGAACGGCGGCGGGGCCGATGAGGGCGCGGAGCGAAACGCGGCTCTGATCGCCCGCATGCTCGGGATCGAGCCCCCCGACGGCGCCCCGCCGCTGGAGAGCGAGGACCCGCAGCGGATGCGGGAGAGTCTCTTCTCCGCGATTCGGGTGCTGCTGGAGGCGATCAGCTCGACCCAGCCCCTGGTGGTCGCCTTCGAGGACATCCACTGGGCCGACGAGGGGATGCTCGACCTGATCGAGCACCTGGCGCGCTGGATGCGCGGGCCGATGCTGCTGGTCTGCATGGCGCGAGACGAACTGCTCGATCGCCGCACCGACTGGGCGAGCGCGCGGCGCAACGCCACCTCGATCTACCTCGACCCGCTCTCTGACAGCGAGACCGAGGAGCTGGTCGAGAGCCTCTATGGAAACGGCAATCACGAGCTGATCTCCAGGGTGGCGGAGCGCGCCGGCGGCAATCCGCTGTTCGCGGAGGAGATGGTCAACCGGCTTCTGGAGGGGGGCGACGAGCCCGACGTGCTGCCCGAGACGGTGCACTCGGTGCTCGCAGCGCGCCTCGACTCGCTCGCCCCCTTCGAGCGGCGCCTGCTCCAGCAAGCCGCCGTGGTCGGGCAGAACTTCTGGGAGGGGATGCTGATCAGCGCAGCCGGGCAGAGCGAGGCGGCGGTGCGCGACGCGCTGGGCTCGCTGCAGGACAAGGAGCTGGTGATCTCCAACCCCTCCAGCCGCCTCGCCGGCGAGCGCGAGTACGTCTTCAAGCACGCGCTGATCCGCGACGTCGCCTACGGGATGCTTCCGAAAGCGACCCGCTGTCGCCAGCACTTCCAGGTCGGAGGCTTTATCGAGGAGCGGGCCGGCGAGCGCGGGGATCGAGCGGTGGCGCTGATCGCCGACCACTACGGCCGCGCTGCCTCGCTGGGCTCGGAGGCCGGGGTCGAACCGGACGAGCTGCGCGAGATGAACGTCAAGGCCGTCCACTACCTGGAGGCGGCTGGCAACGCGGCGCTTGCCCTCTACTCCAACCAGGAGGCACTCGGCCATTACCGCGCGGCGCGCGATCTCGAGGGGGCGCTGGACGAGGCCGAGGCGGCGCGGATCGGCGAGAAGGCGGGCGACGCGGCGCTGCGCCTCGGCCGCGTTGACGAGGCGGTCGAGGTTTGGGAGGAGTGCCTCGACTACTACCGCCGCCAGGAGGACCTGGCCCGGGTCGGAGACCTGCACCGAAAGATCGGGGCAGGGCTCTGGCACAAGGGCGACCGGGGGGCCTCGATCGACCACTACCAGAAGGGGATCGACCTGCTCAAGGACGGTCCTCCGTGCATCGAGCTGGTGCGGCTGTACGAGGAGGCGGCGTCGCTTTACATGCACACCGGCGACAACATGCTGGCGATCTACGCCTCCGAGAAGGCGCTGCGGCTGGCGGAGCGTCTCGGCGAGGCGGCGGCGGCGAGCCGCGCCCACGGCATCTTCGGGCGCGTGTTCGGGCGCATTGGCGACTTCGAGAAGGCGCGCGAGAACCTCGAGCGCTCAGTCGAGCTGGCGCGGGACTCCGATCATGCCGAGGGGGTGCGGGCACTGCTCACGCTCGGCTATCACCTGGAGGCCTCGGAGGCCGACTACGAGGGCGCCGGCAAGGCCTACGCGGAGGCGCTGGAGCTGGCGGTCGAGGTCGGCGACCTGCCCTCGCAGGTCGAGCTGCACGCGGCGCTCGCCGCGCTGGCCGTCTACCGGGCCGACTGGGAGACCGTGAAGCGCGAGACCGACGCCAGTGCATCGCTGGCCGAGCGCGAGGGGCTGCTGGGCAAGCTCTGCTTCCCCTACGTGATGCGCGGCGTGCTGCGCTGGCGCGAGGGTGACTGGGAGGCGGCCGAGGAGTCCCTGCGCCGCGCGCACGACGTCGCCGAGCAGGTCGGTCGCTCAGAGGTCGCCTTCTCGTCGCTTTACTGGCTCGCCGCCGTGCACTCGGATCGCGGCGAGCACGCCGCCGCCGAGACGGCGCTTGCGCAGGCGCTCGACGTCGGCGAGCGTGCGGGCCTGGTCGCGCAGCTGGTCGAGGCAAGCTCGGCGCGGGCGGTGAACCTGGCGCTCGGCGGGCGCGAGGAGCACGCCCGCGAGGCGGCGGAGGGTGCGGCCCATCTGGCTGAGCGACTCCAGCAGTACCCGGTGGGACGGGCGGCGACCAGGGAGGCCGCCGGGGTGACGGCAAGTGACCCCACGGAGGGCGCCGCCGCGCTCGAGGAGGCGGGGGCAGCCTGGAAACAGCTGGGGCATCCGCTGGACGCGGCCCGCTGCGAGGAGCTTCGCGGTCGCCGGTTGGCCGAAGACGACCCCGACGCCGCCCGAGAGGCGTTCGACTCGGCCGCGCAGCGCTACGAGCAGCTCGGCGTCGCCCACCTGGCCGAGCGGGCACGCGAGCTGGTCGCCTCCTAGCGGGCGGCGGGGCCGGAAGCCGCAAGGTACGGTTGGCCGATGCCCGAGCTGAGCCGCCCCGACGGCGCCGTGATCCACTTCGAGGTCCGAGGAGAGGACGGTCCGACCGTCGTACTTGCCAGCTACTGGTCCTGGAGCCCGGGGGTCTACGACGAGTTGCTCGACGATCTCGCCGCCGATCACCGGGTCGTCACCTACCACCTGCGCGGCACCGGCGACTCATCCAGCCATGGGCCGTATGACATGGAGGTCGACACCGCCGACCTCGAGGCCGTAGTGGAGACAGCGGGGCCGGCGGTCCTGATCGCGACCGCGGACAGCTCCAATCGCGCCGTAAGGCTGGGAGCGCGCCGCGCCGAGCTGATCGCCGCGGTGATCAGCCTCGGAACCCCGCCATTCGCCCGCGCCCAGTTCAAGGACAAGGAAGCAATGCTGGCGTCGGACACGGTCGTCAACGCCTTCGTGGACGTGTTCGAGCACAACTACCGCGGCGGGATGCGCAACCTGATGGAGGCGACCAACCCGCAGATGAGCGACGACGAACTGCGTGAACGCGTCGCCCGCCAGGTCGAGTTCTGCCCGCAGGACCCGACTGTGGCGCGGATGAAAGCCTGGGTCGAGGACGATCCCCGGGCCGAGTCGGAGGCTCTCGCGGAGCGCCTCTGGATCTTCGCGGCGCGCGGAGTCGCCGGTCCCTGGATGCCTCCGTTCGAGGAGATGATGCGACTGACCCGCGAGACCATGCCGGGCGCGAATCTGATCACGATCGACCCCGGCCCGGTCAGTCGTCCGCACGAGACGGCGGATGCGATCCGCCGGGTGAGCGCCGCGCTGCGCGGCAGTGCGCCAGCGACGCGAAAGTAGAATCGGATCGATGAGTGAGCCGCGTCCGGCCCATGTCCACGAGCGCCACTTCACGATCGAGCAGGCGAACGCGTCGCTTCCGACCGTCAAGCCGCTGCTGCAACGGTTGCGCGACGCCCGCGACCTGCTGACCGACGAGGAGGCCCACGCCGCGCTTGCCGATGCGGCACCGACGAATGGCGGCGGCGAGGTCGGGACGCAGGTCGGCGAGGCCTTTCTGGAGGTGCGCCGGCTGCTGCTGGCGATGCAGGAGGCCGGGATCGTCGTCCGCGACATCGACCGCGGCCTGATCGACTTCCCGGCCATCCTCGAGCAGCGCGAGGTCTATCTCTGCTGGGAGCTCGGCGAGGACGAGGTCGCCTGGTGGCACGACCTCGACACGGGCTATCGTGGACGCCAGCCACTCTGACCCCAAGCCTTCGAACGCCGCGCCTCAGCAACTAGGTTGGTGGCAGGCGATCGGGGCGCTTACGGCGATCGAGCGACTCGCCGCGCTCGGGGCGCTGATCTGCGCCGCCGCGACCGTGCTGCCCTGGTACAAGGCCCCGGTCGGGGGGTTGGTCAAGACCGGGCTCGGCAGCTTCGGCTTCGCCATGGCGGCACAGTTGATCACCGCCGGCGCTGCCATCGCGCTGCTGATCCAGGTCGGCCGCGGTCGCCGTCCGCCCCTCCCCCTGCACGTGGGAGCGCTTCTCGCGACAGCCGGGTTCTGGGCGGGCGGGATCGTGGTGTACCTGATGTTCGACCGGCCGCAGTTCGAGCTGTCGGGCTTCAACCAGGACTACGCGCTCGCCCACGGGATCTTCGTAGCGCTCGGCGGAGCGGCCCTGCTGGCGATGGCCGGGCTGCGAATTCGGCACGTCGAGCTGGTGCGCGAGCGGCGGAACCGCGACTAACCGGCGGCGTCACGGGCGAGGGGCGGCGGGGGCTCGAGGCCCCACTTGCGCATCCCATCCTCGATCCGCTCGATCACAGTCTCCAGCACGTTGATGCGCGCATAGCGCTTCGAGTCGGCGGGCACGAGATGCCACGGCGCGTGGGGCTGGTCTGTGCGGGCGATCATGTCCTCGACCGCATCGACGTACTGCTCCCGCTTCTCGCGGTTGCGCCAGTCCTCGTCGGTCAGCTTCCAGCTCTTCAGCGGGTCCTTCTGGCGCCGTTTGAAACGCCGCAGTTGCTCCTCGTCGGAGATGTGGAGCCAGAACTTGATCGCGATCGTCCCCTCGGCGGCCAGGGAGCCCTCGTAGGCGTTGATCTCGTCGTAGGCGCGCAGCCACTGCTCGCGGGTCGCGAGCCCCTCGACCCGCTCGACCAGGACCCGGCCGTACCAGGAGCGGTCGAAGACCGCCATCCCTCCCCAGCCGGGCAGGGAGGGCGAGAAGCGCCAGAGGAAGTGGTGGCGCTTCTCATCGGGTGTCGGGCCCGCGAACTGGACGACGCGGACATGGCGGGGGTCGATATGCGCAACCAATCGCTTGATCGCGCCGCCTTTTCCCGAGGCGTCCCAGCCCTCGAAAAGGACCAGGACCGGCGGACCGATTCCCCGCTCGCCGATCAGCCCTCCAAGCGTGAGTCTGAGCTGGGTGAGCCGCTCCCAGCCGCGATCGAGCGCCCGCGCCTCCTCCTTGCGGGAGAGCTTCAGGCTGAGGTCAAGCTCGTCGAGCCTCCCCACGCCCGCAAGCCTATTTCTTCTTGCCCACCGCCCAGGCGTAGGTGTGAATGCCGGGCTGCGGCTCATCGAAACGCACATAGTTCCCCGCACGGCGCGCCCTGGCGCCGCCAACCGGGTGGCCGCGGGTCCAGACGATGCGACCGTCGCGACCGATCGTGCGCTTGGCGCCGAGCAGCGGCACCGCGACGGTGCCGGTGGCGCCATGCGGCGCCTTCACGGTTATCCGGAACGAGTGTCGCCGGACCGTATCGCGCTCCCAACGGACTCCGAGCTTGCCCACCGGGGTGCCCACCGAGCCCTGGGCGAACTTGAGGTCGCCTGGCTGGGCCTCGACCAGCCAGGTCTTCCAGCCCGGGCTCGCCGGTCGCATCCCCAGCACATAGGCGGAGAGCGCCGCGGTCGGTCCGGCGCTCCAGCCGTGGGCGAGCGAGGTCTCACCCGATCTGGAGTCCTCGATGATCGGCGAACCGTTCGGGTTGGCGCTCTGGTAGGGGGCCACTCCCCCGCCGACGGTCATCTTCTCCCACAGCGTGTCGCCCGGATCGCTGAAGACCATGTGGCCCCAGAGCCGGCGAATCAGACCGAGCGCCTCGCCGGTTTGGTAGTACTGAAGGCGCGCCAGCACCTCCCAGCCGGACTCGAAGGGCGAGATATAGCGACCCATATAGGGGTCGTTGTCGAACTGGCCGGTCGCGGTTCCGAAGGGGGTCGCCAGCGTGCCGCCGAGGAAGTTGAGCGCCGAGCCGGCGGCCTGCCCGCGAAGAACGCCGGCGAGAATGGCCTGCACGTTGGCGTCCTGGGTGTGGTTCCCGGTCGGGTCGGCAGTGTTGAGGCGCAGCGCCCCGACCGAGGGATCGAAGAGCGCCGCGCGGATCGCGGCGGCCAGCCGCCTGGACATCTCGGCGTAGCGCCTTCCGCGGTGGGGGTTGCCCAGCTCCTTCTCGAGGGTGGACGCGCTCTGCAGGGCGCGAACCCAGACCGAGTTGGTGTCGGCGTCCTCCCCGGCCGCCAAGTCGGGCGGGTGCCAGTTGAGCTCACCCTGCTGGGTCACGAACAGCCCCCGCGGACCGATTCCCTTCTGGAAGTAGCGGATCGCTCGCTGGACGACCGGCAGCCACCCGGCCACCCTCGGGTCTGCGGTCATCCGGTAGTACTGCGCGACGCCGACCACGAACCAGGCCGTGTAGGAGGGAAGCCGCTGCGCGGTGACGCAGGTGCAGATTCCGAAAGCGGACGGCGGGGGGCCGTTTGCGGGTCCGGGCTCGCGGCACTGCACGTTGACCTCCGACACCTGGGGAATGAAGCCGCCGTGGACCTGCTGGCAGGTGAACATCTGGATCGAGCGGCGCAGGTAGATCGGCAGCTCACGGACCGTGTAGAAGCCGGCCATGCTCTCGATCGGTAAGTCGCCCAGCCAGACCAGACGGTCGTGCTTGGCGCCATCGGTGACCGCGAAGTTGTTGCCGCGCGCCGGGTCGCCGTAGGTATCGACGTCGAGGGTGTATGCGCCCGCGTACCAGATCCGGTTCAGCAGATCGTCGCTGGAGAGGAAGTGCCCGACGTAGTGGCCGACCGCGGGGCGCAGGTGGGTCACCTCGACACGGATGTAGTCGATCTGCACGTTGCCTGCCCCGGCCAACTGGATGTAGATGTAGCGCTCCGCGCCGCGCACCCCGCCCAGCGCGTAGTTGCCGGGCGTGCCGGGAACGATGTCGGAGCGAGTCGAGGGGTCGTCGCTGCGGCCCTGCGAGCCGTGATCGACGTCGCCGCCAGGACCAAGGAAGCGCCGCGCCTCGCTGTATGCGAGTTGGATTGGAGTGCCGGTGTTTGCGGCCACGCCGATCTCTATGCGCCCGCCGGTGAGCCGGCCCAGGTCGACCACCTCGTAGGGACCGTTCGGGCCGGTGGAGTTAAACGTGGTGACGCTGCCGTCGGCTGCGCTCAGCCCGGCCGGGTTGTCGACCGTGTCTCCCGCCTTGGTGTTGTGCACGTCGACGGTTGCCGGATAGGCCTCCGGACCCGGACTGTCGAGGACGTAGCCACGCCAGGCGCCGCTGGCGGCAATCCCGCGCCGCGAGAAGTGGGCCGACGGTCCGTGCTTGGAGCCGCCGATCGGCCCGCTCTGCTCCTGACCGTGGTGCGGATGATGGTGGCCGGGGTGTTTGTGGCCGGTGCGCGCGGCGGCACTGCCCGCGAGCACGGCAGCTGCGATCGCGGCCGACGCGATCGCCCGGGCGCCAGCGGCGTTTCGTGTCATTCGAGTCGTCTTCAACCTGCCCGGGCCTGCCGGCGATCGATGCCTTCACCACCCGCCGCAATGCTAGCCGGCGATACCGGCGGGTACCCGGGGCGGCGGCGGCGGATCGTCGTGGGTAGTCGCTTTTAGGGCCAATGGCAACAAAAAAGCGCCAATGACGATCAGAAGCAGCCCGATCGTGACCAACCATCGCGACCGCGCGATGTGTCCGCAGATGCCGAACACGAAGCCGAGCAGCATCAGCGACGCGTAGGGGCCGAAGTTGCGCGGCAGGGCCGCGACCAGCGCGGGGACGAGCGTCGAGGCTGCGACGAGCAGGGCCGACACCGGCCGATTATCGCCGCCAGGGCGCCCTGAGGCGGCGGGTATCCTTGCCCAGTGGCGGCTCCCGCAACGCCTCACCGGAAATGACGACCCCAGATCACCACCAGGCTGCGTCCTCGGTCGCCCAAGTAGACCTACTACTTGGGCTCCCTGCGTCCTTGCCTGGCGGCGCCTGGAATGCGTCATTTCCAGGCTCGCGTCACGGGAGACGCCACTAGATGGCCGAGCAGCCGACACCCGCCTCGGTGGAGGAGGTAAAGGAAGCGCTGGCGCGCGTCTCCTACCTCGCCGATGAGCCAGCCGCCCTGGTGTCGTTCCTGGCCCAGCGGCTCGGCAAGCCGGTCCTGGTCGAGGGCCCGGCCGGGGTCGGCAAGACCGAGCTTGCGAAAGCGCTGGCCCGAGCCAGCGGCCGCGAACTGGTGCGGCTGCAGTGCTACGAGGGCCTCGACGAGGCAAAGGCGCTGTATGAGTGGAACTACCGCAAGCAACTGCTGCGTATCCAGGCCGGCGAGGAGGCGGGCTGGGAGGCCGTGCACGAAGACATCTTCGGCGAGGAGTTCCTGCTCCCACGCCCGCTGATGACCGCGATCTCCTCCCCGGACCCTGTCGTGCTGCTGATCGACGAGGTCGACAAGACCGACCAGGAGTTCGAGGCGATGCTGCTCGAGCTGCTCTCCGACTTTCAGATCTCGATTCCCGAGATGGGCCAAATCTCGGCGCGCACGATGCCGATCGTCGTGCTGACCTCCAACAACTCGCGCGAGCTGACCGAGGCGCTGAAGCGGCGCTGCCTGTACCTGTGGCTCGACTACCCCGAGCTCGATCGCGAGATTGAGATCGTGCGCCTGCACACACCCGAGATCGACGAGAACCTGGCGCGGCGCCTGGTCGAGGTCGTCCACATGATCCGCCAGCTCGACCTCAAGAAGCCGCCATCGATCGCCGAGTCGATCGACTGGGCGCGCACCCTGCTGCTGATGGGCGCCGACGACATCGATCGCGAGACCTTCGAGCGTTCGATGTCAATTCTGGTGAAGCACAGGACCGATATCGACGTGGTATCCGAGCGGGTGGGCGTGAAGCTGGGGGAAACGTCGGCGGAAGAAGTTCCTAGTTCCTAGTTCCTTGTTCCTAGGAACGAGGAACGAGCAACAAGGAACGAACGTGAACAGCTCCCCCTACGGCGCGAAACTCGAATCCGGCCCGCCTGGCTTGGCGGCCAAGCTCTTGGCTTTTTGCGAGGAACTCAGGCGCGAAGGCGTGGCTGTCGGCACCTCGGAGATCCTCGACGCCTTCGCGGCGCTCGATCAGGTGCCGTGGACCGTCCACGACGACTTTCGCGAGGCGCTGGCGGCCACGATCGCCAAGTCGCAGGAGGACCGCCGCGTCTTCGAGCTGCTGTTCGACCGCTATTTCTTCCGCGCCGCCGAGGCCGAGGCGGTACAGCGGGGGATCGGAGAGGGCGAGCAGCGCCACCAAGGCGGCGAACGACTGGACATCGACGAGCTGCGCGACTCGGTGCGACAGGCGATCGTGGAGGGCAACGACGGAGACATGCGCGATCTGGCGCGGCTGGCGATCGCCGCCTTCGGCCGGCAAGGCGAGGGCTCCGGCGTGATCGGCGTCGACGTGCAGCGGATCCGCCGCACGCTCGGCCTCTCGGCCGACGCTCAACCCGCAGACGAGGACGGCGGCCAAATGGAGTTCGACCGCGAGCAGCTGCACCGCTTCGAGCGTCACCTGCGGCGCGAGCTGGAACGGGCGCTGATCGAGCGCACCGAGGCGCTTCCCCCCTCCCGTCCGCTCGCCGAGCTGGACCGGGCGCTGCCCACCAGCCCCGCCCAGGACCTCGCGGCCGTGCATCGCGCGGTCGCGCAGATGAAACGGCGTCTGGCGACGCTCGGCCACGAACAGCGAGGCCGGCGCCGTGGTCGGGTGGTAGACGTGCGGCGCACGATGCGCGCCTCGCTGGAAACCGGCGGCGTGCCGCTGCGCCTCCGCTACCGGCCGAAGCGCCCGCGGCGGCCCGAGATCTACGTCCTCTGCGACGTCTCGACCTCGGTCACCTCGGCCAGCGTCTTCTTCCTCTCGGTCCTGCACGCGCTGCACGACTCCTTCCGCAAGCTGCGCAGCTTCGTGTTCATCGAGCGGATCTCCGAGGTGACCGAGATCTTCGAGCACGAGCGCGACTTTCTGAACATCTCGCGGCGGATATCGAGCGAGGGAGGGGTCGCCGACGTCTCCGGCTACACCGACTACGGGCGTGTCTGGCTGGAGTTCCTGGGCGAGATCTCCGACGAACTTGACCCGCGCTCGACCGTGATCGTGCTGGGCGACGCGCGCACCAACGGCCGCGAGCCCCATGCCGATGCCTTCGCCCAGGTAGCGGAGCGTGCCGGACGCATGTTCTGGCTAAACCCGGAGCCGAAGCTGTACTGGAACTACGGCGACTCGGTGATGTCCGCCTACCAGCCCCACTGCGACGGCGCCTTCGAGTGCTGGACGACCCGGCACCTGGAGTCGTTCGTCAACGTGGTCGCCGGCGGCGTGCAAGCGGCGGACTAGTGGTCCGTCCGGCAAATTCCGGCACCAATTCGGCGGCTGTAAACCTTCGCCAGCCTTGTCCTCAGTCGGCCGAATAGTGCCCACTATTCGGCCTCCAGCGCCGAAGGCGCGTGCGAGCGCGAAGCGCGAGATCCGCCGCTGGCTCGGTTTTCGCTCGCCGAATCAGCACCGGCCTTACCGGACGAACCACCCGTGACGCGGGCGATCTTCGTACGCCACGGCGAGTCGGTCTCCAACGCGGATCCGGAGCTGGCGGCGCTTCCCCTCGACCAGGGAGACCGGCTCACCGATCTCGGCCGCCGCCAGTCGCTTGCCGCCGGGGAGGCGCTGCGGGCGCTCGAGCCCACCGCCCTGATCAGCAGCCCGATGGGCAGGGCAAGGGAGACGGCCGGGTTGATCGGCGAACGCCTCGGCATGGCCGTGCACGAAGTGCCCTACATCTCGGAGCTGCGCGAGTCGCGCGACTACGCCTCAATGAGCGCCGAGGAGCAGAAGCTGCGCCGCTGGTCGGTCTGGATGGCCGAGCACGGCGACGATCCCGACTTCTCCTGGCATGGCGGAGAGACCTTCGAAGAGGCGCGCGGACGGGTGCGGAGGCTGAAGGACGAGCTGGAGCGTAAGTACAGTGGCCAGCGCCCGCTGATCGTCACCCACGGCCTGTTCCTGCGCTTCTTCCTCTTCGACTCGTTGCTCGGCGACGACTTCGGGCCCAACCTGGCGGGAAGGCTCTGGTACGTGCGCTCGGTGAACTGCGGGGTGAGCGTCTTTGAGCAGGGCGAGCGCTGGCACCCGGCCGACGCCGAGACTCCCGGCTGGACCTGCGTCAGCTGGATGTCGCGGCCCTGGGATCCACCCTAGCTCGGAGTCGTTGGAGCCGGCGGGCGAACACCGATCAACGGTGTTCCCAGGCGTCAGGTGAGGCGGCGAGGCGCTTGACCGCCTTCGGCAGCTTGCCGGTCGTGAGATCGGCGAGGGTCGTGTGCTCGAGTACGGCACGCAGGTTGGCCCGCACCGCAATCCAGACCTCCACCAGGTGCTCGGCCTTGCCCCGGTAATGAACCGACTCGGGGGGCGCCGACTGCACGTTGGCGATCGGCCCCTCGACAGCGCGGATCACGTCGGCGATCGTGATCTCCTCGGCCGGGCGGGCCAGCCAGTAGCCACCCTTGGCACCGCGTCGCGCCCGCACGATGCCCGCGTGCTTGAGCTCGAGCAGGATGTGCTCGAGGAACTGCAACGGGATGTCCTGGGCCTCCGCGAGACGCTCGCCCTTCACCGGGCCGTCCTCGACGGCGGCCAGCTCGGCTGCGGCGCGCACCGCGTAGTCCGCCTTGGCTGAAACACGCATGGCGGCAAGTAAATCAGGCGCTCGCCGCTCAACCCGGCCCCAGGCCCTCGGCGAGCCTGCTGGCCTCGCGGCGCTGCTGGCGCCTGCGGTACCAGCGCGGCCCCCACAGCACCGAGCTGAAGCCGAGCGCCGCTACCGCGGCTGCGATCGGCCACAGCGTCGGGTCCCCCTTCTGGATCGTGATTATTCCCGACCCGACCAGCACCAGGCCCAGCGCCGTGCGCAGGAGCCCCTGCGGCGCCCTTCCCGAAAGCGCAGAGCCGATGACCACCCCGGGGACCGAGCCGATCAGGATGTTCCCCGCCAGCGAGAAGTCGACGTTGCCGCCGATCCAATGCGCCAGGCCCGCCGCCCAGAGCAGGATCGCGGCGTGAAAGATGTCGGTGCCCACAACCCGGCGCGGTGTGAGTCGGAAGACCGCGATCAGCAGGATCGCGATCACTGTTCCGGAGCCGGCCGAGGTGATTCCAATCACGAAGCCGGTGGTGGCGCCGATCGTCACCGCGGCGATCTTGTGGCGGCGCTGGATCTCGAAGTCGTCGCGCTCCTCGATCAGGTTGCTGAGGATCAGCGCCCTGGCGAGGGTGATGATCCCGACCATCAGCAGCGTGCCCCCGAGCAATGCGTAGACGACCGAGTTGAGCTGGTCCTCTCCCAGATGGTCCTTGAGGACCGCGATCGCCCAGACGCCGAGGATCGCGGCGGGAACGCTGCCGGCCGCGAGCCAGAAGGTGAGACCCAGGTTGACCGTCTTCATGCGGAAGTGCCGCCAGGCGCCGACAGTCTTGGTGACCGCCGAGTAGAAGATGTCGGTGCCGATCGCCGTGGTCGGCTGGATGCCGAAGACGAGGATCAGCATCGGGGTCATCAGCGATCCGCCGCCCATCCCGGTCATGCCTACGAGCACGCCGATGCCTAGTCCGAAGACGATGATTGCCGGGTCCATCGATCCTTCTGCCGGGTGGCGCTTTGACGACCTTCTCGACTGCTTTCGTCAGGAGCGCGGCGAAAAGGGTAACAACGCCCGTATATCCCCGCCCTGGTCCGTCTAGACTGGGAGACACAACCCAGGGGGGCTCGCGGGAAAGCGGGCTGAGATAGCGCCCCCGGCACGGAAAGCCGCCCGGCGCTGACCCTCAGAACCTGTGCGGTAATGCGCGCGGAGGGAGCATGTTGACCAGGACCGGGGCTCCCACCAAGGAGCCCCTTTCAATCGGTACGAACAGCGCCCCGCCAGATGGGGGAGAGGTCCGCGTCGCGGCGATCGAGCACGCGTTTGCGCAGCTGCGCGTCCTCGCCGGCCTCAGCTTGCGGGCCGCCCCGCACGAGGTGCTGGGGATCGTCGGGCCCTCCGGTTGCGGCAAGTCGACCCTGCTGGAGCTGATCGCGGGGCTGCGCGAGCCCGATGCGGGGACGATCGCGGTCGGGGCGGCCGCCGAACCGACCGAGCGCCTCGCGCGGTGCGCCTACCTGCCCCAGCGCGACCTGCTGCTCCCCTGGTACTCGGCGATCGACAACGCCGGCCTCGCGCTGCGCAACCGTGGCCTCGGCAAGGCGGAGGCCCGCCGGCGAGCCGGGCAGCTGTTCGAGCGTTTCGGGCTGGAGGGGTTCGAGCGCAGCCGACCCTCGGAGCTGTCGGGGGGGATGCGCCAGCGGGTCGCCTTCCTACGAACGCTGATCGCCGGCAAGCCGGTGCTGCTGCTCGACGAGCCGTTCGCCTCGCTCGACGCGATCACCCGCGGGGAGATGCAGGCCTGGCTTGCCGGGGCACTGGCGACCGAACCGCGCACGGTGATCCTCGTCACCCACGACGTCGAGGAGGCCCTCTACCTGAGCGATCGCGTGGCGGTGCTCTCATCCCGACCCGGGCGGCTCGTCTCCGAGCTGACTCCCCTCGCACCGCGCGCGTCTGACCGCGCCGCGGCGATTACGACGCCGGAGTTCGGCGCGCTTCGCGCCGAGGCGATGCGAGCCCTGCGCGAGGGATCGCGATGAGGCGCTACCTGCTCCCCGTCGCGGTCCTGGCGTCGCTGGTCGCCGCATGGCAGCTGGCCGCCAGTACCGGCCTGCTCGCGAACGTGCTCAACCTCGAGGACTTCCTTGTCCCCGCCCCGAGCGAGATCGCGAAGACGCTGTGGGAAGACCGCTCGCTGCTCGCCGACAACGCGTGGGTAACCCTGAAGGAGGTGCTGCTCGGCTTCGGATGCGCGCTGGTCGCCGGATTGGCGTTCGCCGTCGGGCTTCACCTGTCGGAGACGCTGCGGCGCGCGTTCTACCCGCTGATCGTCGCCTCGCAGACGATCCCGATCATCGCCGTGGCGCCGATCCTGGTCGTCTGGTTCGGGTTCGGAATCGGGCCGAAGCTGGCGATCATTGCGCTGATCTGCTTTTTCCCGATCACCGTGAACACGCTCGACGGCCTGCGCTCCGTCGACCCCGACGCGGTGAAGATGATGCGCACGCTCGACGCGAGTCGCTGGGCGATCCTGCGACGGGTCGAGTCGCCCACCGCCCTGCCGTTCGCATTCAGCGGCGCCAAGATCGCGGTCGCGGTCGCCGTGATCGGTGCGGTGTTCGGAGAGTGGGCGGGCTCCTCGTCCGGCCTCGGATATCTGATGCAACTCGACAACGCAGCGCTGAATACGCCGCGGCTTTGGGCGTCGGTGACCGTGCTCTCTGCGATGGCGATCCTGCTGTTCGCGCTGCTGGCGCTGCTGGAGAAGAAGGTGGTCAGTTGGCGCTAACCGGTAGAAGTTCCCGTTCCTCGTTCCTTGTTCCTCGTTCCTCGGGAACATCGGAGAGATCGACGTGAAGCGACGAATTCCACTACTCCTGGCCGCCGCCGCGATAACCGCTGGCGCCCTCGTGCTCGTCGCCTGCGGCGAGAAGCCCGAGAACGTCAACGGCCAGCCGCAGCCGTTCAGCCTCACGCTCGACTTCTACCCCAACCCCGACCACGTGGGGATCTACGAGGCCCAGAAGCTCGGCTACTTCCGCGACGCGGGCCTCGATGTGAGCATCAACTCCCCCACCGACCCCTCGGCCCCGATCAAGGAGGTCGCCGCAGGCCGGGCCGACCTCGCGATCTCCTATGAGCCGGAGCTGCTGCTGGCGCGCGAACAGAGTCTCGACGTAAAGGCGGTCGGGGCCCTCGTCGACCGCCCCCTGACCTCGCTGATCTGGCTGCGCAAGTCGGACATCAAGCGGCTCGGGGACCTGCGCGGCAAGACGATCGCAACCGCCGGCATCCCCTACCAGGACGCTTTCCTGGAGACGATCCTGGCCCGCGCGAACCTCAAGCCGAGCGACGTGAAGGCCGTCAACGTCGGCCTCAACCTGCTGCCAGCGATCCTCGGCGGCCGCGCCCAGGCGATGCTGGGCGGCTTCAGCAACGTCGAGGGGATCGACCTGAAGCTCCGGCACAAGGATCCGACCGTGACCCCCGTCGACCAGCTGGGGATCCCGACCTACGACGAGCTTGTCTTCGTGGCCCAGGGCAGCAGGCTGAAGGACGATTCCGAGCCGATCCGCCTCTTTCTCGCCGCGATGGCGCGGGGCACCGCGGCGGCCGAGAAGGACCCCAAAGGCGCAACGCAGGCGCTATTGGAGCAGAACCACAGCCTGGACCCGAAGCTGACCGCGGCCGAGGTCAAGGCGACCCTCCCGGTGCTGAGCCAAGCGAGCCCGAAGCGACCCTACGGCTATATGGACCAGGCCGAATGGCAACAGTTCATCGGTTGGATGCGAGACCACGGGCTGATCTCGTCGCTGCCCACGCCGACCCAGGTGCTCACTGAGGAGCTTCTGCCTGGGAGGATTCCGGGCTAGCGTCCCGTCCACCAATGCACGCCCCGTTCTAGCAGCTGCAAGTCCTCGCCTGGCTAGGTCCTCAGTCGCCGGAATAGCGTTGCTATTCCGTCTCCCTGCGTCCCTGCCATGCTCGACTTTCGCTCGCCAGATCCGGGGCAGCATCGGCGGACGCGGCGCTTGGCCGCATACGGCTGAAGGGGGAGCCGGCGGCGGCGCGCTCCAGCAGGGCGGTCATCTCGCGCACCTGCAACGGGCCGGAAAAGAGAAATCCCTGCGCGAAGCCGCAGCCGAGCCGACGCAGCTCGGCGAGCTGGACCTCGTTCTCGACTCCCTCGGCGATCGTCCGCATGCCGAGCGCGCGGGCCATCCCGACGATCGCCTCGACGATCGCCGAGCGCTCCTGCTCGATCCCCAGTCCCTCGATGAAGGAACGATCGATCTTGAGCGCGTCGAACGGGAAGCGGTTGAGGTAGGCGAGCGACGAGTAGCCGGTCCCGAAGTCGTCGAGGATCAGCTGCACTCCGAGCCCGCTGAGCTCGCGCAGCATCTCGTCCGCCGCCCCCGACTTCTCGACCAGCACGCTCTCGGTGATCTCGAACTTCAGGTGGACGGCCTCG
>JBBQNM010000033.1:0-26139 GCA_038329895.1 Solirubrobacterales bacterium
GGGTCCTTCGTGGGTTCGAATCCCACCCCCTCCGTTTTCCAGCGCCGAATCGCTCTAGCAAGCGCGATTCGGCAGATCGGGCAGGCCGTTGGAATGGGCGGTCAACTACCGCTGGCGACCGCTCTGGACCGCATAGCTGTCTCCCTTGTGGTCCCGCCATTGTCCCGCGCCCCTAGGTGCGCGTCGAGCATCCCGACTGCCTCTTCCTCGTTCCCGGGCATGAGGTGGCCGTAGCGGTCAAAGGTCACCGTGATTGAGCTATGCCCGAGATAGTCGCGAGCGCCTTCGCGTTCACGCCCGCCGCGATCATCATCGACGCGAATGTATGCCTGCACTTCGTGGTAGCCGATGGGGCGCAGCTTCGCCGCCTTCCAAGCCGTCTTAGACCTACCGCGGTCGCCATCGGATCGGCTGGGCTTGCGCAAGGCTCTGGGCACGCGGGCTAAGGTGCTCGACCGCGATAGGCACCGATGCCAGCTATGCGGATCGGATGGGTCAGGGAGAGGTGGGTTGGAAGTCCATCATCTAGAGATCAACGCGCCGGAGGGTAGTTCCGCAGCCCAAAAAGGCGGGCAAGCCGCTCGTCCATTGCGGCCCGCCCGCCTGAGGGCAAGGCGACTCACGAGCTGCGTGCGCGGCGAGTCGCTTGTCGTAAAAACCGCACCGGCTCGCCCCCCGGCCAGCGGATCCCAGCCGGGCAGGTAGAAGGCTTGCACTCGCTCTCTCGCGTGCCAGCACTCCGATGCTCGAGGTCGAGCGGAGTCGGTTGGCTCTGATCGAACGCTGATCGAACACCCTGTTAAACGTGTTGTACGCAAATGTGCGCGCTACTCAACTCAAGTCACCCATTTGCAGCAAGTTACTGACTAAATGACCGCCACCTTCGCAAACCGGGAGTCACCTGCAAATCAATGCAAATCACTTGACACCGACGACCTATGTGTGCTTCAACCGTGGGGCAACGCCAACTACTACCCAAAACAAGGGGGTAACACATGGCACGTAGATTGACAGAGTTCCCACAGGCCCAAGGGCAAAAGAAGTACCCATGGGACGAATGGCTAGATGGTGACCCCATCGAGCTTGTCCCCGGTGAGGACTTCACCGCCAAGACCACGACGATGATTGCCAACGCGAGGTTGCAGGCCAAGCGTCGGGGCGGCGAGGTGAGGACTCGAATCATGGGAGACGGCGAGCAAGAGCGCGTCGTCCTTCAGTTCCGGCAGAGCCGATAGAAGCTAGGGAGGCGGGTTGCTAGCGCCCGCCTCTGGGGCTTAGGGTTGGGTCACAACCGGGAGAAGGGGGCATGAATGGAAACATCGCGTGGATGGTCACCCAGGAACGTCGTATTGATCGCCGTTCTCGCGACCGTCATCGGAGCGGGCGTCGGGACGGGCATGACACTTGCGATAGGCGACCAAGGCCCTAAAGGTGAGCGGGGTCCGGCAGGTTCGCCTGGCCCCGCCGGGCCGCCAGGAGACAGTGGGGACCTTTCCGGTGTGGAGGGTCGATTGAGCGACGTCGAATCCCGGTTGGACAGCATCGACAACGGCTTTGCAGTGACGAGCCTCGATGACCTTGAGAGCCGGGTCTCAGACCTTGAGTCCTCGGTTTCCGACCTTCAATCGTCGGTCGACACGCTCTGCACCGAAAGCACGGATGTGTTCTGCTGAGATGGCCGCTTCGTTTTTGAGCATCTGGCCGGAAGTGTCTTTACAGCCGCGCCTCAGCAAAAGCCGGGTTGGAGGTGGGTTTCCCGGCTGGCGGAAGGGGGGTTAGCGTCCACGCCTGCGCCGCGACTTCGGCCTACGTCGCCTTTTTGGCTTCGGTGACTTTGCCCCTTTTGCCTGCGTTTGCTCTCCAACCAGTTCGTAGCGGACTAGGTGTATCCGAAGCAGGTCCCTGACCATCAAAAACCCGCCGAGCAAGGGCACGATCACTCCAAAGCTCGACTGGTGGTTGCCCGTGAGCGAGTACAGCGCTGCCGCCTCGCCCAGCAAGAAGTAGAGGGTCAACCCATAAACCGTGTCTACGGCGACCATCTCTCTTTCTCTGGCTCCACCAAGCTCGGGGTCGTCTTCGGTGTCTATGTATTCAAAAATCATCGGGAAGCTCGCCCAGCCTTCGACAATCCCGGCCAGAAAAAGCACCGGCAAAATTTGCGCAACGGCTCCAAACAGGCCGTTCGTTGCGTTGCTCCCAAAGTCCGTTACGAGCGAAATCAGGCCCGCCAGGGCCAGCACTGAGGCGAGCCTGGCGATCAGCAACTCCAAGATGAGCACCAACTGAGCCGTATCGCCTTGCTCCTCCTCCGGGCGCGGGTCCATCCATACGGTGGCATGGAGAAGAAGGCGCGACGGAACCCACCCGATCAACTCAGCCGCCATCCCCCACACGCGCGGAATCCCGATAACGGTCCAGCCGATGCCATGCAGCACCCGTATGACGAGCAGTCGCCAATTCACTGGGCCATTGTCCCGCCCGTTGTCCCGAGCCGCTACCTACTTGGCGCGCTAGAGCCGTAAGCTGGCGATTGCTCGCCGGTCTCGAAAACCGTTAAGGGCCTTTGGGTCCTTCGTGGGTTCGAATCCCACCCCCTCCGCTTTCTTCACCTGAGCTGGCAGGCGCCGCGGGCTCGCCTTCTAGAAGTCTGTGTCGTTGTCGGTCTCTGCCTGGCTGGTGGTCGTTTCCGCGTTGCCCGCGGCGTCGAACGCCGAGGCCGACGGCCACCAGATCATGTTGCGTGTGCCGGCGGTGGTGACGGTCGTGCCGGTCGTGCTGCCGAGCGTCACCGTGATCCCGTTGCCGCTCTGCACCATCGTCGAGAGCGTAGTCGAGCCCGACTGCCCGAAGGTCACGTTGGCTGTCACGTAGGCCGTGGTCAGCAGGTCGACGCAGCCGATGTTGGCCTGCGTCGTGTTGCCGGTGTTGAAGATCGTGACGTTGTCATTCGCGTTCGCCGAGCCGGGGCAGGCGGTGTTGTTGTTCATCCGCACCGTGACCGGGAGAGACGCGCCCGTCCAGCCCGCCAGGATCGACTCCGGATCGATCTGCTCGCTGTAGGTGTAGACGATCGTGTCGCCGACCTCGGGCTTGCTGGCCGTGCCGCCCGTCTTGTTGGTCGCGGAGACCTTGGTCGTCGTGTTCGCGGTCGGGACTGTGTTGTCGACCGTGACGGTCGGGGTTGACAGCGTCGCCGTGTTGACCGCGTTGTCGTTGCCGGTCACCGAGTAGGTGAGGGCGGCGCCGTTGGTCAGCGTCGCGTTTGCGGTGACCGCCGCGCTGCGGTAGTTGTAGCTCGTCCCGTTTACCGAGAAGGAGCCGGAGTTCAGGGCGACCGTGGTCTGCCCGGTGGTGATGTTGTTGACGTTCGCGGTCACGGTGTCGACGCCGCTGCCGGCGGTGTCGGTGACGTTGGCGTAGATGTAGTAGGTGCCGCCCTGCTTGATCTTGCCCGAGAGGTACAGCCCGGTGCCGGTCGACTTCGCGATCGTGCTCGAAGCGACGCTCGGGCCAGTGTTGTCGATCGTTGCGGTCGGGGTCGAGGTCGCCTTGTTGAGCTGGTTGTCCCTGGCGGCAAGCGTCCAGGTCTTGGTGCCTGAAAGCGCGCCGTTGGCGGTCTGCTGGGCACTCTTGTAGCTGTAGGTCGTGCCGTTGACGGTGCAGTTGCTCGAGCAGGCGGTCAGCGCCACCGACGAGGCGCCGGTGGTGATGTTGCTCAGGTCGGCGGTGACGTCTTTGATTCCGCTGTTGGCGTCGGTGGTGTTCGCATAGACGAAGTAGGTCTTGCCCTGGCCGACGAAGTCCGCCGAGCACTTGGAGCCGCCGCAGAGCCGCGTCGCGCTGATCGTCGGCACGGTGTTGTCGATCGAGTTGCTGGCGGCGGTCGTCAGCCCGGTGTTGCCGGCCAGGTCGTAGAGCGAAGTCGTGGGCACCCAGTTCGTCGTGGTGTCACTGCCCTGGGTGGCGGCCGCAGCGCTCTGGGTGCCAAGCGTGACCACGAGCGGGTTCGTGAACCCGGCCTCGATCGTGGAGGGCGTCCCGGTGGCGCCGAAGGTGATCGTGCTGCCGGAGGTGTTGTAGCCGGTGCCGCCGAGGCAGACGGTGCCGAGGTTGGTCGGGGTCGTATTGGTCGAGTCGTAGACCTGGAGCTGGTCGCTGCTCGCGACGCAGCTGCCGCCGCCGTCGGTGAGCCGCACGACCACGTTGCCGGTGCCGTCGGCGCCGTTGCCGTCCCAGCCGCTGAGCACCGACGCGGGATCGGTGCTGTCGCTGAAGTTGAATGTGACTTGGTCGTTGAGCTCCAGCCTCCCGGCGGTGCCGCCGCTGGCGTTTGAGATCTTCACATCACTGGCGGTGTTCTGGGTGCTGTTGAGGTTCGCCGTCTTGCTGCCCGTGGCGGTGTTGCCGGCGTTGTCGGCGACCGTGACCTGCCAGTTGCGGGTGCCGTTGGGGAGGCTTGCGTCGGTGGTCAGGGTCGTGAAGCTGGCGTCGCAGGTGCCGTCCGCGTCGCTCTTGAAGTCGTAGACCTCGTTGGTCGTCGTGCGATAGGCGAGGATGCTGTACCCGGAGGCGCTGAAGCACATCTTCGCGTTGGTCTGGCCGGTCGTCAGTGTGTTCGGGGCATCGACGGCGACGTTGGCGGACGCGTTTGCGGGGTCGACGCCGCTGGCTGCATCGCTGGCGTCGGCGTAGACGAAGTAGGGGGCGCTTGACTTGATGTAGTCGCGGAAGCGGCCGAAGTTCTTGTCGAGGGCCAACGTTCCCACCGTCGGCGCGACGTTGTCCACCGTGGCCGTGTCGCTCGGATTGGTCGAGTTGCCGAGGTTATCGGTGGCGGTCAGATTCCAGGTCTTCGTGCTCGCATTGACGAGGCCGGCGTCTGCGGTCTGCTGGGCGGAGCGGTAGTTGTACGTATTGCCGCCGATCGTCCAGGGACCGCCGGTGCTGGTCAGCGCCACCGACGTCGCTCCGGTCGTGATCACGTTGCTGGCCACGGCGAGATTGGCGTTTACCGTGTTCACGCCGCTTGCCGAATCGCTGACCTGTGCGTAGGCGTAGTAGGTCTTGCCGGCGCCGACATAATCCGTGCTCACGCAGCCGCTGCCGCCGCAGGCCATCTGCCGGGTCACGGTCGGGCCGGTGTTGTCGACCGTGACGCTGAAGCTGGTGTTGCCCGAGTTGGTGGCGATGTCGGCGGCGGTGATCGAGTAGCTCTTCGAGCCCTCCGAGAGCGGGTTGTCGGCGGTCAGCGCCGCCGAGCGGTAGTTGTAGGTGATCGAGTTGACCGTGTAGCTGCCGGCCGTCATCGCGACCGAGCTGCAGGAGGCGCTGGTGACGTTGCAGACGTTGCCGGTCACGGTCGAGATGCCGCTGGCGGGATTTCCGGTGTCTGTGACGTTGGCGTAGACGAAGTAGCTCTGTCCCTGCTTGACGTAGCCGGCGCTGGCGTTGTTGCCGCCGTTGGGCTGGATCACCGAGCGGTCGACGGTTGGCGCCCTGAAGTCGGCCGCGGACGCGTAGGTGTTGCCGTTGTTGGCGCTGGTCTGGGTGAAAAGCGCAAACGTGACGGCTCCAGCCAAGAGCAGGATCCCCGTGATCCAGAGAACGCGGCGGACGGGGAGCTTGGGAGTCCAACCATTGGTCCGGCGCTTCGGCTTTGGACTTGCGCTCGTTGCCTTCGGGCTCGCGGCTGCCTTCGGACTCGCGGCTGCCTTCGGGCTTGCGGCTGCTGCCTTCGAGCTTTCCTCTGCCCTCGGGCTGCTGCCGGTCCGACCATCGCGCTTGGCGCTGGCCCTCTTGAAGATGGCCAGGCCGGCGCCGCCGAAGAGCAGCAGCACCAGGGAGCGGAGGATGCGCCTAGCCATGAGCCAGCTCCCCCTCGTCCTCTTCCTCGCTTGAGCGCCAGATCCTCAGCAGCGCCCAGATCGTCAGCATGAAGGCGGGAATCGAGACCAGCGCCAGACGGCCGTTTCGAGTGTGGCTCCAGGTGACCGGATAGCCGATCTTGGGGACCTGGTAGACAACGCGCCCGACCTTCCCCGTTATCGGAACCTGCCACTTCTCGACCGTGTCGTTGGCATCGCCCCTGGTGGTGACGTGAGCTTGTCCCTCGCTGATGGTGACCTTGCGGACCCGGTGGGTGATCGTGCGCGTGCCGTGCGGCTCGCGGAAGGTGACGATGTCGCCGACCCTGATCTGGCTGGGGGAGATGGGCTCGTCGACGACCATGTCGCCGGGCTGGATCGTCGGCCGCATGCTGCCCGTGAGGACGGTCATCGGGTGCAGGCCGAAGGCCGCCGGGACGGTGACCGCGACGACCAGCCCGATCACGAAGCCCCAGGCGATCCAGGAGGCGATCATCACCGGCCAGCGCAGACCGGTTGCGACGTGTCGGACGGCGCTCATTGGTTGCGCGCCTCCCAGGTGAACGCGTGCGAGCCGGTCGAAGTGTTCTGAGCCGCGTCCGGGGCGCCGCTCTGCAAGGTCAGCGTGAAGCGATAGACGACGGAGTCGCCGTTGACCCAGCTCGTGTTTGCCCCCGGCCCTGCGTCGAGCAGGCCGTTGGCGTAGCTGGTGTAGGTGCTCGCGAAGTTGGCGAGCGTCCCGCTGTAGAGGTCGCTGGCGTCAGGAGTGAACCCGGTGCAGCCGGGAAAGGCCGGGCTTCCCGAGCCGGTCCTTATCTGCAGGTCGATGTATGGGCCCAGCGAGCCGATCGTGCTGGCCGTGTAGAGCTTCACGCTCGAGCTGAGCGAGCCCGTGTAGTTGACCTTGATGCATTGCTGGAAGGTGTCGCCGGGCTTCTGGTTGGTGACGTTGTACATCGCCGAGCCGGAGTCGTTGTCGCCGATCGCGACGGTTCCGGCCGCGATCGCGTTGCCGCTGTTGGTCGTCGTGGCGCTGAACGCCGAATAGGTGCCGAGGCCAACCACGGCGACCGCCGCGGCCAGCACGACCGCCGAGAGGGCGAGCTTGCGGGCCCGCGTCATCAGGAGGCCCTCCTCGCCGGGGCGAGATTGAACTCGATGGTTACCGTCGCGACCCGGTTCTGAAAGCCGTGCCTGACCGACCCGGGCAGCCAGAACCGTGTTTCGAGGACTGTCCTCCGGTGGCTCGGGACGACGAAATGCCGCCTCGTCCACGCGCGCAGGTCGCCGAGCGAACCCCGAAAGACCTGCCCGCCCGCCGCCGATGCCCGGACCCGCAGCAGCCGGTCGAGATCGGTGACGGAGGGGAGGGTGTGAATACGAACCGCGAGCGGCTGCGCCATCGTGTTGTGGAGCGTCACCCGGCCGACGCCTCCCCGGCTGAAGCCCGGTTTTAGGTCGCCGCTGATCGCGAAGGGATGTGCTGGAGTGGCTTGCAGCTCGCTGGTGCCCACGGCGACCATCTGGAGGCTCGCTCCAGGGACCTTTTGGGTGGGCACTCGCCAGACGGCGACCGCGATTGCGGCGATTGCCAGGCCCGCGAGGAATGCCCCCGCACGTACGAACTGTGCTGCTCGGAGTCTCATTTCCATTGCAATGGGTTGCGCCCCCGTTCGGAGGTGCAAGGAAAATGTCGCCAGGCAGCGGAGCTAATCCGGGTACGGCGAGTATGAAATGGGTATGAAGGCGCTCTCGGTCGCTTGCCCAGCGGCGCTCGGAGAAGCCCTTTCGGCAAGCAAAAGGGCCGCCCTTAAGGCGGCCCGATGCGGAACAAGATCTGAGCTCGGACCTAGCTTCTGGCCTCCCAGGTGAAGGTGTGGGAGCCCGAGGCGTTCGGGGTGGTGTGAGCGTTGGGCGTCGGGTCGTCGATCACGCTGATCGTGAAGCGGTAGTCGATGTTGTCGTTTTGCGCCCAGGTGGCGGCCGAGGCCTTGCCGTCGATCCCACCCGCGTAGCCGGTCGGGACTTGGTCCAGCGTGTTGTCGAAGGCGGTCGAGCTGGCGGTGAACCCGGCGCATGACATCGTGTTGTCGAGCGTGGTCAGGCCAGAGCCGCGCTCGACCTTGAGGTTGTAGTTCGCGCCGTTGGTTATGCCGGAGGACACGTACAGCTTCACCGCGGAGGCGGTGAGCGAGCCGCTGTAGGTGACGCGTACGCAGCCCTGGACCGTCTGGCCCGGGCCCTTGTTGGTCGCCGAGTAGAGCGTCGTCGCGCCGGTGTGCTGGTCGATCTTGACCGTACCGGAGCTGATGTTGTTGCCCGAGTTGGTGGTCGTCGCCGAGAACGCGGAGAAGGTCCCGAGTCCGGCGGCGGCACCGAGTCCCCCCACGGCAAGAAGCGTGAGCAGCGTCTTGCGGAGCGTACCGCCAGCGCTTGCCTTGGCAGCATGCGAGGCGGCGGACTGACCGCTCGGCAGGCTGTCGGCTTCAGCGCCCACGATGGCGACTGCCGCTAGGGCCTTCTTGCGCTTGTTACGGATTCGAGCCATTGTCTTATCGATCGGCGGTGCTTCCGCGACCGCTGTAGGCACTGTCGGCACGCAGGCCACGGCTGTTTAGGGCCCAGGACAAAGATCAGGGCTTTGCAGTAGTACGCCTGTCCAGGCAGCGGAGCCCGAGAATTAGGTAGCACAGGCACGAAGGGCCGCCCGAAGGTGGCCCCAGGCATAAAAAAGGGGCCGCCCGAAGGCGGCCCCTTGTCGAGCCCACCTGAGCAGGAGGGTTTAGCTCCTGGCCTCCCAGGTGAAGGAGTGGGTTCCGCTCGAAAGCACCGACGTGTGAGCGTTCGCCGTCGGGTCGTCGTTCTGGGTGATGATGAACCGGTAGTCCACCGCGTCGCTAGTGGCCCAGGTCGCCGCGGCGGCCTTGCCGTCAACACCGGCAGCGTAGGTGGACCCGAGGGACCCCAGGTTGCCGTTGTAGGCGACCGAGCTCTGGCTGAAGCCCGCGCACGACATCGTGCCGTCGAGCGTCGTCAGGCCCGTGCCGCGGTCGACCTCGAGGTTGTACTGGGTGCCATTGGTGATGCCCGCGGACGCATACAGCTTCACCGCGCTGGCGGTGAGTGAGCCGCTGTAGGTCACTCGCAAGCACTTGGTGGTCGAATCGCCAGGCTTCTGGTTGGTGACGTTGTAAAGCGTCGTCGCACCGGTGTGCTGGTCGATCTTGACCGAGCCCGAGCTGATGTTGTTGCCCGAGTTCGTGGTGGTCGCGGTGAAGGCCGAATACGTTCCCAGCCCGACCAGCGCGCTGAGCCCGCCCACGACGAGCGCCGTCAGCAGAAGCTTTCGGGCCTTCCCGGCGTCATGTATTGCGTTCATTTGATTCCTCCTTGGCCGACTCGACATTGCCCGGCGTGGGTTTTGGGTCTTGCTCGCGAGGCCGATATGTGCCTCGTGGAAGGAATTTCGGGCGCCGAAGGAAAGAACTGGGCTGCGGAAGGTTTGAATCAGGTAAGAGCATGAGCCCACCAGCCAGCCCGGCCCAGGTGCTCGTCGTCGATGACGACGACGATCTGCGCGCGATGGTCTCGAAGCTCCTCCTACGCGCCGGCATGAATACCGTCGAGGCAACGAACGGCGCCGAAGCCCTGCGCAAGTTCTTCTCCAGCCGTCCGGATCTCGTCGTGCTCGACGTGTCGATGCCCGGCATGGATGGCTTCGCGGTGCTGGAGCGGATTCGCGACCTCAGCGACGTCCCGGTGCTGCTGCTGACCGCCCGCGGAGTTGAGATGGAGAAAGTGCGTGGCTTGAAGTCCGGCGCCGACGACTACGTGACAAAGCCCTTCGGTCGCCAGGAGCTGGCAGCTCGAGTCGAAGCTCTGCTGCGCCGCCGTGGCGAGCGCGAGGCGGCGCCTGAAGTGGTCTCGGATCGCCTCTGTGAGATCGACTTCGCCCAGGCGAAAGCCAGCGTCCGCGGGCGTGAGCTCTCCCTCACGCCGCTGGAGTTCAAGCTGCTGGCGGCCTTTATCCGCAATCCAAATCAGGTGCTCAGCCAGGATCAGCTGCTCGAGCTGGCCTGGAGCAGCTCGTCGAATGCCTCTCGAGAGCAGGTCAAGCTCTACGTCGGCTATCTGCGCCGCAAGCTGCGCGAAGCCGCGGAGGTTGAGCCGCTGGAAACCGTGCGTGGCTTCGGTTACCGCTACAACCCCGGTGGCGCTTGAGGATTGGCTTTGCGCCGCCGATTACTGATCGCGTGAGGGAAGATCAGCATCCCCTGCGCCGCGAGGGTCTGTTTCGTCGATCGGCGCCATTTTTGGCCATCGCGCTGCTGGCGTTCGCCGCCGTGCCGCTCTCCTCGCAGCCGCTCAACTCCCCGGCGCTGATCGCCGCCGCCACGCTGCTCGCGCTGATCGTCGCTGCGGTTTTGCTCGTTCCCTGGGACCGCCTGCCGCCCTACGCGGCGTCCACCCCCCCAATCGCCTACTTCCTGGTCGTCGCGCTTCTGGTTCAGACCGCGGGCGGCGGACCGTCGGGATACGTGCCGCTGGTCCTGCTGCCGATCTTCTGGCTCGCCCTGTACGGCACCCGTTCTGAGCTTGCGATCGCGATGGTCGCGGCGTTCAGCATGTTCGTGGCGCCACTGATCTTCCTGCACGATCGCGCCTACTCTCAGGCTGAGCTGCGCGAGGCTTTTCTCTGGATGGCGATCTCGCTCGTGGTCGGCTTCACGGCGCAGGGACTGGTGCGAAAGGTCCGCGAGCATGCCGCGGAGACGGCGCGGCGCGGGCAGGCGCTGTTTGAGAGCGAGGAGCGGCTGCGGCTGATCCTGGAAACGGCGGGTGAAGCGTTCGTCTCGATGGATTCCGAAGGGTCGATCACCGGTTGGAACCCGAGCGCGGAAAGCATCTTTGGCTGGAGTCGAGAGGAGGCGATCGGGCGCCAGCTGGTCGACACGATCGTCCCGGTCGCCGGTCGCGAAGCCCACAGGCGCGGACTCGACCACTTTCTTCGCACCGGCGAAGGCCCGGTGCTGAACAAGGCGATCGAGCAGATGGCGCTGCATCGCGACGGTCATGAATTTCCGGTGGAGCTGACGATCTCACCTCTGCGCATCGGTGACAGCTATGTCTTCAACTCCTTCATTCGCGATATCACCGAAAGGCAGGAGGCACAGCGAGAGGCCGAGCGGCTCAAGGACGAGTTCTTCGCTCTGGTTTCACACGAATTGCGGACGCCCCTCTCCTCGATCATGGGCTACCTGGAGCTTCTGAAGGAGGATGGCCAGGGAAAGCTCGACGAGGAGGACTGGAACCACCTGGAGGTGATGCAGCGAAACGCGGACCGGCTCTTGAGGCTGGTCGGCGACATCCTGCTGGTTGCCCAGGTTCAGGCGGGCACGTTCACCGTGGCAACGGAGCAAATCGACGTCGCCACTCTGGTCTCCAACGCGGTCGAGGCGGCGATGCCGATCGCCGAGGCGAAGGGCATTGCTCTCAGTCTGTATAGCGAGCCGGTGCCGACTATCGAGGGAGACCACGACCGGCTGGCCCAGCTCCTGGACAACCTGATCTCGAACGCACTCAAGTTCACGCCCGCAGGTGAGAGGATCGACGTGAGGAGCTGCAGCTCAAACGGCGCCATCGTGCTCGAGGTCGAGAACACCGGAAGCTACCTCTCTCCGGAGGAGCAGGAGCACCTGTTCGACCGCTTCTTTCGCGCCTCGGATGCCATTCAGCAAGCGGTCGGGGGAGTCGGTCTCGGCCTGGCGATCTGCAAGGCGATCGTCGAGGCGCACGGGGGGCAGATCTCGGCCCGCAGCGAGGAAAGCGTCGGGACGACCTTCACGGTGCGCCTGCCCATAACAGAGCTTCGTGAACCTGGTGGAACCAGCGATTACCAGCGCCAGGAGGCGGTGGCGTGACGACGAGGGCACAGAACGACGCTTCCGCCGCGCCGCTCGTTCTCGTCGCGGATGACGATCCGGACATTCTCGCGCTGGTCTCGCTGCGCTTGGAGAAGGCCGGCTACGCGGTGGTGACCGCGGCCGATGGAGAGGAAGCCCTTGACGCGGTGCGGGAGTATCGGCCGGATCTGGCCATCGTGGATGTGCGGATGCCGAAGATGGACGGGCTGGAGGTCATTCGTCGAATTCGCGCCGACCAGGAGAGCAACCTGATGCCGGTGATCGCCCTCAGCGCGCGGGTCAGAGAAAGCAACATCGCCGAGGGACTCGACGCCGGAGCCGACGAATACATGCACAAGCCGTTCAGCCCCAAGCAGCTCGTCGAGCTGATTCAGGCGAAGCTTTCCACGGCGCAGGGTGGACGAGCTGACGAGACGCCTGCCGGCGGCTGAGCGGGCCGATCAAAGCCGCCGTCAATCCGCGGGGGTCATGCCACGTCCGGAGGTCCTGCGCGGGGCTCGCATCGAGAACGAAGGTCGACAGGAATGCAGTGCAGTCCGCGAGCGTCGAGGCTGCTCGAAAACTGGCGCAAGAAGTGGCGCACAAAGAATCCGGAAGGCGTGTTTTGCAGGTATGACGGTTGAGACCGGGGCGGTCTCGAAAACCGTTAAGGGCCTTTGGGTCCTTCGTGGGTTCGAATCCCACCCCCTCCGCTCTGCAGGGTCCTGCCACAAGTTGGCGCATTCGTGACAGCAGTTGTCATGGAATACGGGAGAAGTTCATGCCACGGTGCATCCAGTCTCCTGACTGACGAGCCGGAAAGGGTCCCATGGCAGAACGCAGCAGATTGACGATCAAACGACTGGCGCTCGCCACATGCATGGCTATGGCAGCTTGGGGGCTCATCCCGGGGACGGCGGCTGCGCTTGACAATCGCCGCCCGCTGGTGCTCGTGCATGGGTTCGAGGGCAGCAGTGCCTCCAACTGCACGAAGAAGTGGGGGGACCTGATGACGCAATACCGCAGCTTCGGGTACAAGGGTCCCTTCCTACCGGTCCAGTACTACGCCGGTGACACCGCCTGCAAGCCGCTTTCCCAATACGGCGCCATGCTCCCGGTCAGAATTGCCAACGGCGACGTTAACACGCCTATCGAAGGGCTGGCTTACAAATGGGCTTGGTTCATCTACAACAACTTCTCAAGCCATGGGCAACCGGTCAACGTCCTTGCCCACTCGATGGGGGGGCTGATCGTTCGCTACGCGATCGACGCCGTCCAGAAGCACAAGACAGGGTTTCCGCCATTCATCGTGGCCCCGAGCGTCGTAACTTTCGGAACCCCGCACAACGGCGTCTCGCAGTATTGGGTTGGCTGTTACTTGGTCACCTTTCCGAATCCTTCAAAACAGTGCAAGGAGATGAACAAGTCATCCAACTTCATCGAATACTTGCGGGCCAACGCCCAGAACCCGCAAGGGGCGTACGGCACATGGTGGTCCGTGGCTGGCTCTGAGGAAGACAAGACTGTCTTCGCGAGCTCGGCCGTCCACATGTCGGTGCAATACAAGATGGACTGGGCCATGGACGCGTACAACTTGTATATCGGGAGGCATGTCAGGCACTCCGAGTACATGCACGTGCGGCTCGGCGATTACTTCACAATAACTGCCCCCTGCTTGTCTACCACTACGGGAGCGGATTACCACAATTTGGAGGCAGGTCACTGCTACTGGCCACTTCAGTGGGCCATCGTCATTCTGACCTCGTACGGCTACTGACAGCCAGCGCACAACTCGTGTAACTGGTGGACTCGAGGTGGGGGCCTACGGAAGCGTCCTACTCGCGATCCGGAAGGATCCCGCTCTACAGGGCCGTGATCCCCTTACCTTCCTGCCCGCTGGTAGGTGAGGATGAGGATGCCCGAGTCGAGCGCCTTCGAATCCACCAGTCGCAGATTGGTTCTGTCGAATCCGTCGCCGAATAGACGCTTTCCGCTCCCCAGGACAGTCGGAAAGACCATGAGTCGAAGCTCGTCGACGAGGTCATGCTCCATCAACGTGTGCACCAGAGTGGCGCTGCCGGCGACCAGGATGTCCCCGTCCACCTTCTGCTTCAGCTTCGACACTTCTTCCGCGACGTCGCCCTTTATCACCGTCGAGTTGTTCCACTCCGCCTCTTCAAGAGTGGTCGAGACGACGTACTTGGGCATGCTGTTCATCTTGTCGGCGAATCCCGCCTCGTCGGTGATCGTCGGCCAGGCGGCTGCAAAGCCTTGATAGGTGACCCGCCCCAGCAGTTGAGCGTCGGCGTCCAGGACTTCGTCGAGCTTGAACTTGTCCCCTTCGGGCCCGCGGTCGTATTCGAACGTCCAACCTCCGTGCTCGAAGTCCTCAGCTCCGCCCGGGTCCTCCATCACGCCGTCCAGCGACACGAACTCCGTCACGACTACGTTTCCCATTTGGTCCTCCTGTTCGTTGGGTTGCCCAAGTAAGACCGGCGGGCGTGACGAATATCATCGCCCCGCGCGAGAGCTCACTTTGCGACGCGCTCGTGACTTCAGCGCCGCCAAAGGACCGAGAGGTCGAGGCGGCCAAGGCGCGCGCCCGGGCGGCGCAGCGGTTCGCGGCCGTCTAGAGGCCCCGGGCGGTTATCGGAGGCTTCACTAGCCGCTGGCGCGCCGCTGTATCTTCATCCAGATCGAGAAGCGGATCCACTCCAGCCTGGCCGGCCTGATGATCGTGGTCGCGCTCGCCGTCGGCGCCCTGATCGCCTACAAGCTGTTCCTCCCCGACAGGGATGCCCGCGCCCTGGGGGGCACGGCCTCCAGCGACGCACCCGTGGTCGAGGTGATCTTCGACGAGCTGCCGACGGCCACCCTCATGAACCCCTCCGGGACCCATATCGACGCGAAGCGGTTCCCCGGCTTCGCCAACCTGGCGGCCCACTCGACCTGGTACCGCAACAACACCACGGTTGCCGATTTCACCGGTCGTGCCGTGCCAGCGATCGAGACCGGGATCGATCCCGACTACACCACCCTGCCGATCTCCTCCCAGCAGCCACACAGCATCTTCACCCTGCTGGGGGGCCAGTACAAGTTCAATGTCAGCGAGCCGGTGACCAACGTCTGCCCGCCGTCGCTGTGCGATCACGCCGGCGATAAGCGACGGCGGAAAGGCAGGTCGAAGAGCCTGGCTCGGGAGTCCCGCCACCCGGGCAGCCTTGGCTTGACCGCTGGTGAGTTCGCCCAGGACCTGTTCGTGCCGCCGAAGCCGGGCGTGTTCCAGCACTGGCTCGACAGGATTCAGGCTCGCGGGCGCAGCTTCAACTTCATCCACATGGAGCTGCCCCACGAGCCCTTCCATTTCCTTCCGGACGGTCGCTCCTACAACTTCACGCCGATCTCCGACGTGGCCAACTCCAACGCGCAGAAGTGGGCTGGCGGCATCGACGGCACCGCAACGACCTGGCAACGCCACTACATCCAGACCGGCTACGCCGACACGCTCACCAGCCGGATGATCAAGCGCCTGAAGAGGATCGGCATCTGGAAGAAGGCCCTGGTCATCGTCACCGCCGACCACGGCATCAGCTTCGATCCCAAGACATTTCGCCGGATCGCTCTCCCGGACAACTTCGGCGGCATCGCCAACCCGCCGCTGTTCGTCAAGTACCCCGGACAGACAAGGGGGGAGGTCTCCGACGTCCACACCCGCACGATCGACATCGTGCCGACCACCGCACAGGTTCTGGGCATCGAGCTCCCCTACCAGGTGGAGGGGGTTCCGATCTCCGACGACGGCTTCGAAGGCCCGATCACGATCTCCAACGGGTCAAAGAACGACGTCTCGTCGTCCGTTTCCGAGATGGCGGCCCAGCGCGAAGTCGTACTGCGCCGGGCAGCTCAGCAGCTGGGAGCGCACACCGGCCTCTTCCAGCTCGGCCCCCGCTCCAGCCTGCTCGGCAAGCGCGCGCCGTCCTCGGCGAGGGGCTCCGCGGCGAGCGCGAATATCGACAGCGGCCTGGACTTCGCGCACGTCAGGCTCGGCGGGGGCGCCAAGGTACCCGCCTTCATCGACGGCACCGTCGGCGGCGCGGCGGCGGGGAGCGTTGTCGCGATCGGCGTCAACGGGCGGATCGTCGCGACCTGCCGCGCCTTCCACTTCAAAGGTGAGACCAGGTGGGGCGCGGTGGTGCCGCCTTCCACCCTGCACAGGGGCAGCAACTCGGTCGGTGTCTACCTCGTGCGCGCCAATCGCCTCGTTCGCGTCGGCGGTAGCTAGCGCCTTCGCCGCAGCTACTCCGGAAGCGGCGCCGAGGACCGGATCCGCAGGTTCTCGGTGAAGACCGACCCCAACGGGTCGGGAGGCACCGAGCGGGCGTGGCGAAGTGGCGGAACGCCGAACGCGGACTCGAGCTCGCGCAGGGCGGTGTACTGGTTCATCGGGGTGGTGATCCGGGCTCCCGGATGCACATCCGGCCCGACGACGATCGCCGGCACATGGCCGCCGCCGTTCCGAGTTCCGCCTAGCCCGCGGTTCGTGGCTCCCTCGTCCCAGAGGATGAACAGCGCCCCGTGCGGGCCCAATCCCTGAACCAGCGGCGGTACGAGCTGGGAGAGGAAACGATCGCCGGTGCGGACGCTGCAATGGTGAGTGTCCTGGCACATACTGGGTGTGATCCAGGAGAAGTCGGGGAGGTTGCCCGACTGCAAATCGGCTGAAAGATTGGAAAGCGGAACGACGTTCGAGCAGCCTGATGCATTTCCGGTGATCCGTCTCAAATACACGAACGGGTTCAGCGCTTTGACGTAGCCGGTGGCACGGGCATCCAAGTAGCAGCTGTTAGGGACCCCGGCGACGTAGCTCTTCCAGGACATCCCCGCTGCGCTCAGCTGGGTGAGAAGGTTCGGCCCGCCGAAGCTGCAGTTCGTGCAGTCGGTGTGTACGCCGAACGTGGATCCGGCGGTCAAAGCCAGGTAGTTCGGCAGCGAGGGATGGGTGACTCCGTAGAAGCGGGTCGCCAGCGCGTTGTGCCGCGCCAGCGAGTTCACGTATGGCGCCGCGCGGTTTCCAATCACCTGGCCGTATTCCTTGTTCTCGAGCACGATCACAGCGACGTGGGAGCGAGCGGAAGCAGGGACCGTCGAGGCCAGCGGGAGTGAGAGTCCGCCAACGGTGACCGTCGAGGTCGCTGGTTCCTGGCTCTCGGCGACATCGGCCGCAAGCCAGACGACTGCGGCCAGAAGGATCGCCACCGCCGTGACCAGGAATCTGTTAGCTGGGCGGATCATGGTCGAGAGCGTGAGACAGCCGGATGAGATGGCGGTGAGTCGCGATCACCGAAAGACCCCCGTATGTCCGAGCGAGTAGCGGCCCGGCTGGGGGTAGACGCAGAGCCCATGCGGGCCGGAACCAACCGGAATGCGGGCGAGCAGCTTTCCCGTTCGGGTGCTGATCGCGTAGACCTCGGCGTTGTAGCGGCCCGAGAGCCAGAGAACCCTGCCGTTTGCCGAGACGCCGCCCATGTCAGGGCTGCCGCCGCCCGGCAGGCGCCAATTCCGCACCACCTTTCGCTTCGCGAATGAGATCACCGAGATCGAGCCCTCCTCGCGGTTGGAGACGTACAGATCGCGGGAGTTCCGGCTTGCGTAGAGACCGTGGGCGCCGGCGCCGGTCGGGATGAAGCCGACCTTGTGGAAGCTCCGTGCGTCGATCAGCCAGACGCCGCCCGACATCATGTCGGCGACGTAGAAGTCCTTGCCGTCCGGCGAGAGCTTTACGTCCTGGGGCATCGCGCCGGGCTTCAGCGCCAGCGATCCGACGACCTTTTCGCGGTTCACGTCGACCTTGATCAGGTTGCTGCCGAACTCACAGCTTGCGACCAGGAAGCGGCCGTTGGCGGTGAAATCCAGGTGATCGACCCCCGGACAAGGAACCGGCAGCGAGTGATGCAGCGCCATCGAGTGCGCGCCGCGGAAGTCGAGCCGCTTCAACCGCTCGGCGACGACGATCGCGTAGCGCCCGTTCGGAGTGAAGTAGAGGTTGTAGGGATCGGCGACCGTCACCGACCTGCCGGGCTTGCCGGTCGCCGGGTTGATTGGCGTCAGGCTGTTGCCTGCATCGTTGTTGACCCACAGCGTCTTCAGGTCGTAGGAGGGCGTGACGTGCTCGGGCGTTTCGCCGACCGGAAACCGATCGATGACCTTGAAGGTGTGCTGGTTGATCACGTTGACGGTGTTGCTCTGGCTGTTCGGCACGTAGACGCGCGGCGGGAAATGCCGGACCGCGGGCGCGAGCATCCCCGGCCGATCTGCCGCGTAGACGTCATGTGAATTGATCGGCGGCGGGACCCTGAACTTGGCCACAGGTTTGGTCCGTGCTGGCCTGCTGGCCGAGACGACCGGTTTCGCGGTCGTGCCCCGACCGCCGGAGGCGCCCGAGTCGCACCCGGACGCGCCCAGGCCAAGGACGACGATCGCCCCGAGGGCGATCGTCGTCCTTGAGCGGTTACTCCTGGCCTTGGGCCTCGTGGTTGGCGTTCGGGTTGCCGGGCTCATCGGCGTGTCCACCCGGACCGTCATTCCCCGGCGTCTCCGAGCCCGACTCCTGTTCAGTGGTGGAGTCCTGCTGCTCACCAGCGGTGCCCTCATTGCCGGCACGGCTCTGCTCGCTGGCACCGTTCTGCTCATTGGAACCGACCTCTTCGTTGGCGTTGCCCTGGTCGGCCGAGCCGGTCGCCTCGGACCCTGCGCTGTCACGCGTTTGCGCGGCCGTCTGGGTTTGCCCTTGCTGGCCCGAGCTCGAGCCCGACGATTGCGCCAAGGCAATTCCGCCGACGCCCAACGCGGCGATCAGGGCGCCGACGCTGGCGGCGGCGGTCTTGTTTCGAAATCTCTTCAACATTGCTGCTCCTTAATGGGTTGGCGGGGTAAGTGGCCGAACCTACGCGGCCACCGTGAGATAGCCATGAATGGCTTCGGCGATATGTCGTCAGCGGGTTCGTTTTCATCCGCCCTAGAGGTCACGCAACTCCTCGATCGCCGGACGGCGAAGCGCGCGCAGGGTGGCCGCACCGGCCGCCGCGACCGCGGCCAGGACAAGTGCGAGCAAAGCGCCCAGATAGCGCCAGGGCACCGCAACGACGTCGGGCGGGGGGTCGAAGACGCCGGTGAGGACCTTGACCAGCATCAGCGAGAGCCCGATCGCCATCGCGGCGCCGAGGACCAGCCCGAGGCCGGTGACGAAGGCAGACTCGCTCCATATGAAGCCGCCGAGCTGGCGAGTCTTGGCGCCGAGGGCGCTGGCGATCGCGAAGGTCCGACGGCGCTCGGCGAAGCTCAGCCCCAGGGCGAGGCCGCTCGCCGCCGCTGCCAGCGCAAGTGCGAACCCGAGCTCGACTTTGGTCAGGCCGGAGAGCGAGACCGCGGTCAGGTTGGAGCCGACGATCTTGCGCTGGTTGACGATGTCGGTCACCTGCGCGCCGGTCCCGACCACGCCGCGGACCCGCTGTGCGACGGTCGCGGGGCTGGTGCCGTCGGTCTGAATCAGAAAGCTTCCGACCGCGGTGGTGCCGGTCTGCTTGGCGACGTAATCGGCGTTGGCGACGAAGAAGGAGTCCTTGGGGGCGGTTGGGAACTCTGTCGCCACCCCCCCGTAGTGAAACGGCACGGTCATGAACTGCTTGCTGCGGCCGTTCTGAAGCCGCAGGCGCAGGAGGTCACCGGGATGAAGCTGGAAGTCCTTCACCGTCTCGGCGCTGACCAGAACGCTGTCGGGCTTGCTCGCCAGGGTGTCCATCAACTGCGAGGCGCTGCCGCCCTCGAACCAGGAGTTCTGAAGCTGGCCGGCTGAACCGATCGTTTGCGGGCGCACGCCGTAGAGGTCCTGGAGGTCGGCGCCGACGTAGGCGAAGCGATGTTGAAGCGGCTCGACGCTCTTTACCCCCGGTACCCCGGCAAGGCGTGTGGCCTCCCGCGGGCCGACGTTCGCACCCGGGGACTCGGTCACGGTGACGTCGGCGCCGTTGGAGAGGCGGGCGTCGACCTCCGCCTGCTGGCGATAGGTCGAGTTGAAGACCGCCGTCGAGGCGGCGAAGGCGGCGGTCAGGGCGAGCAGCGTGACCGTGCGGGCGAGCAGCCGCCGCTGGCGACCCATGGTTGCCGCGACCGTCGGCGAAAGCTCGCCGGCCAGCGGCCGCACCAGCCGCCCGACCGACCCGCGACCGCGGACGAGAGCCAGGTCGGCGAGGCGGTAGGCGAGCAGTCCGGCGCCGATCCAGGCAAATGCGGGGGCGAGCAGCGCGTACCAGTTGACCGAGACCTGGGGCACGCCCTCGGGTGCCAGCACGAGTTGGTAGCCATTGCGCGAGGCCTGCCAGTAGACGAGCCCGGCGATCGCCAGGGCGACGAAGTCGAGGCCGTATCGCGCCCACCAGGGAGCGCGGTCCGTACGGCCCACCTCGCGCCGCTGTCCGGCGACGGTCAGCGCGCGCGCGTCTCGCCAGGCCGGCAGCGCAATCGCGGCGGCGGCGATGCCGAAGCCCGCCAGCGCAGCCCCGCCGGCCCACAGCGCGGCGGCCAGCCCGCCGGCGCCGAAGCTCGCGGTCCCAAACGCCGCCTGTCCGATCAACAGGGCGATCCCCAGGCCGCCGGCGATCCCAAGGCAGGCCGCGAGGGCGGTCTCACCGAGGGCGACCCCTATCAGGGTCCGCGTGGAGGCTCCCCGGGTGCGAAGCAGCGCCGCATCGCGGCGGCGGCGGTCGGCGCCCGCCGAGGCGATCGAGGCCGTGACCAGACCGGCGATTACGGCGCCGGGCAGGCCGAGGAATAGGAAGAGGATCTGCGCGTAGAGCGCGTCGGAGCGGGCCTGGTCGAGGGCCGAGCCGAGGTTGTCGCCGACCAGCCCGGTTCCCGCCAAACGCGTCTCCAGGTTGCGGGCCTCGCCGCTCACCTGGGTGAAGGCGGCGCTCGGGCTGCCGGGCAGGGAATGCGAGAGCTTCACGTGGATCTGGGTCCGAACGGACCCGGCCCTAGCCAGCGGGCCCTCGACCCGTGAGAAGACCCGGCTGGGAAGCAGGATCACGTTGTCGGGGGGAGCCTGGGGCTGGGCGCCGACCGGGGCGCCGACCCGCTGGAACAGCGAGTCGGCGGCGGGAAGGTCCACGACTCCGTCCACCGGCACCGTTGCCGGCGGCAGTCCCGGGCGGCCGATCTTCACCCGATCGCCGGGCTTCGCGTGCAGGTTCGCCGCGGTCTGCTGGGCAAGCAGCACGCCGCTGGTGCGACCCGAAAGGCTCCGGAGCATCCCCGGAAACGCGGCTCGGTAGCCGGGCGGCAGGCCGAGCACCTTGCCCGGCCCGGTGCTCTGCACCGTGCTGCCGGTCGTCGCGCTGAGCCCAGTCGTGTCGGCGAAGCCCACTGGCAACGCCTCTCGGACGCCCGGATACCCCTTCACCTGGGCGAGCAGATGGGCCGGCTTCGCGGTGCCCTGCGCCTCGACCTGCCAGTCGACAGGTACCCGGCCAATCGCCCGCTGGGTCATCTTCGAAGTCGTCGCCGAGAGGAAGGTCCCGATCGAGGCGATCAGCGCAACACCGACGGCGACGCCCGCCGCCGTCGCCAGCAACCGGCTTCGCCGGTGGGCGAGAAGGCCGCGGATCCAGGTCAGAGCGACCATGCTTCCTCCCGCGCGCTCTTTTCCAGCCGGCCGCTGCGCAGCCGCCAGCGCTCACCGAGGCGATCGGCCACCTCGGTGTCGTGCGTGGCGACCACCAGCGCCGCCCCGCAGCGCTCGGCGGCGCCGAGCAGCTCGTCGACGACGACCGCGCCGATCTCATGGTCGAGCTGACCGGTCGGCTCGTCGGCCAGGATCAGCCGCGGCTCCCCGACCACCGCCCGCGCCACGGCGACGCGTTGCGCCTGGCCGCCGGATATCTCCTCGGGCAGCTTCTCGGCGAGATCGCCGAGGCCGAGCCTCGAAAGCGCCGCCATGGCGCACTCGCGCACCTCAGTCGGCGCACGTCCTGCGAGCGCCAGCGGCAGGCCCACGTTCTCGACCACGTTGAGCGGGGGCAGCAGGCTCGGCCCCTGAAAGACGATCGCGACCGGTCCCGGACGCAGCGCCGCGCGGTCGCCGATCGCCGGCCAGCGCACCTCGCCAACGGTCGGATCGTCGAGCCCGGCCATCAGATGGACCAGCGTCGACTTTCCCGATCCCGACTCCCCGACCAGGGCGACACGCTCCCCCTCCCAGACCTCGCAGTCGGTGGGCTGGAGCGCGACGGTCGCGGCCGGGCCGCTGCCGTGGGTGCGGGCCGCGCCGGCGCAGCGAACGAGGGGTTGCTCGGCGCTCAAGCCTCGACCCTTCCGTCGCGCAGCGGCACCACCCTGGCGGCAGCCGAGGCCAGCTCGCGGCTGTGGGTGGCGATCAGGACAGCGGTTCCCGCGGCCGCACGCTCGCGCAGCAGGTCGGTGACCTTCGCGGCGGTGAGCGAGTCGAGCTCTCCGGTCGGCTCGTCGGCGAGCAGGACAACGGGGTCGTTGGCGAGCGCCACCGCCAGTCCCGCACGGGCCAGCTCTCCGCCGGAGAGTTGAGCCGGGCGTGCGCCCGCTCGATGCGCGATGCCGCAGCGCCTCAGCAGCTCATCGCGCCGCACCGCGTCGCCGACGTCAGTGCCGAGGCGCTGCGCCAGCGCGACGTTGTCTTTAACCGAGAGATGTCCGACCAGATTGGCCTGCTGGTAGAGGACGCCGATTCGCTGTGCTCGCAGGCGGGCGCGATCCTCTTCCGGCCGCCGGGTGATGCGCTCACCGTCGACCCTCACCTGACCGCCATCGGGCTCGTCGAGCCCAGCGAGGCAGGCGAGAAGGGTGGACTTTCCCGAGCCCGAGGGCCCGGTCACCGCGATCACCTCGCCCGCCTCGATCTCCAGCGACACCCCCTGCAGCGCCAGCGTCTCGTCGTCGCCGGCGTGAAAGAAGCGGTAGAGGTTGCGCGCCTCCAGCACCGCGGTCATTGCGTCCAGCGCACCGAGTTGGTGACGATCCGCCACGGGTCGACGTTGTCGGCGCCCTTTGCCCCGCTGAGGGTGAGGATGACCTCCTTGCCGTTGTGGAAGAAGGTGTAGCGCTCGACTGCTTCCGGGGCCGACTTGCCGGTGACGGGATCGGGCTTGCTTGAGCCCTGATAGGTGATCAGGACGGCCTGGCCGGCGTTGCGGCTGACCGTGCTTACGTTCCCCGGCACGAATCCCTTGACGCTGTGCGAAAGCTGCGGGACCAGCGTTTGCTTGGCTTGCGCGACTGTGGGGGCCTTGCTGGCCGGAGTCGATTCGAGCCGGATCGAGTTGAGGTTGCTGGTAAAGACGATCGCTCCGCCGGAGTTGGAGCGAGACCAGCCTTCGGGGACCTTGACCGAATAGCCGCCGCCTGGGGGGGAGTAGGCCACGTAGACCTGGTTGTCGGGGATGTCGCCTGGTGGGCTTGCCTCGGGAGCGTTGGGGTTGACCGCGTTTGCGCTTGTGTTCGTGTTGGCGTTGGCGTTGGTCGAAGGGCCGCCCCCGGAGGAGGCGCCACTCGAAGTGCTGCTTCCCGAAGATCCACCGCAGCCGAGGACTCCGGCTCCAAGGGCAAGGATCGCCGCGCCCGCGGCGAGCGTCGAACGGAATTTCATGGTCCCTCCAAGGGGGTCGCTGGCCATTGGCGGCGACGCTAGAAGGGCCTGGTCAGCGCCCGCCCACGCGAAGGTCAACGCGCGGTCAAATCTCGAAATCCGCTCTGGGGAACGAATTCGGGGCGCGCTACGGTCCTCTTGGATGAGCTCCACCGGCATCCTGGTTGTGGACGACGACGAGGCGATCTCCGCCGGGCTCGCCCGCGTGCTCGAGAGTCAGGGCTACTTCGTGCGCCGGCTCAACCGTGGGGCAGGGGTGGTGGCTGCGGCCAAACCCGACATCGAGCTGGTCGTGCTCGACCTGGGGCTGCCGGACATCGACGGAATCGACGTTTGCCGGAAGCTGCGCACCGCCCGGCCGGAGCTGGCGATCCTAATCCTCTCCGCCCGCGACGAGGAGCTGGACGTCGTGGCCGGACTCGACGCGGGAGCAGACGACTATCTCGCCAAGCCGTTCAGGCTTTCGGAGCTGCTGGCGAGAGTACGGGCGCACCTTCGCCGGGGGTCCGAGAGGGCCGACGCCGATCAGGTCGAGCCTCTGCGGGTCGGCGATCTGACCATCGACACTGCTGCGCGCCGCGCCTGGCGCGGCGAAGACGAGCTGGCCCTTCGCCCGAAGGAGTTCGACCTGCTCGACCTTCTTGTCCGCGAGGCGGGTCGGGCCGTCACTCGCGACCGGATCATGCGCGAGGTCTGGGACACGGAGTGGCTGGGGTCGACCAAGACCCTGGACACCCACGTGCTCTCGCTGCGCCAGAAGCTCGGCCCTGACGCGATCACGACGCTGCGCGGGATCGGCTACCGGCTCGAGGCACCATGAGGGCGCGCTTGATCGCCGCGATTGCGGGCGTCGCCGCCGCAGCGGTGATGCTGCTGGCGGTCCCGCTGGCGCTGGTGCTTCAGAACAACTATCGCGATGACGAGCTGCTTCGCCTCCAGCGCGACACGGTCGCCGCCACACGCGAGATCGACCTTAGCGCCGGTCGGGACCCGATCGAGGTTCCGCCGACCTCCGACACCCTGGCGGTTTACAACCGCGCCGGCGAGCGGGTCGCCGGCCACGGGCCAAGGGTCGCCGATCCATTGGTGCGGGAGGCGATACGCAGCGGCCGGATCGCCGATCAGCACGTCGAAGGAGAGTTTGCCGTTGCCGTGCCGCTACTGACCAACGAGCGGGTGACCGGCGCGGCCCGAGGGGTCCGCGACGACTCCGCGGCGGTGAGCAGGACCCACCGTGTCTGGTTGGCGCTCGGTGGTCTCGCGGCCGGGATCGTGGTCCTGGCGATCGGCGCCGCGCTGTTGCTGAGCCGGCGCCTCGCCTCTCCACTGGAGCGATTGGCCTCGGCGGCGCGGCGGCTGGGCCATGGCGACTTCTCGGTCCGCTCGCCCCGCACCGGGGTCGCGGAGGCCGACTCGGTTGCTGAGGCGCTGGACGTGACCGCCGAGCGCCTCGGCGATCTGGTCTCCCGCGAGCGCGCCTTCAGCTCCAACGCGTCGCACCAGCTCCGCACGCCGCTGGCCGCCCTGCGACTCGAATTGGAGGCCCTGGAGATGCGCGGCAACCCGCCGGCGGAGGTGTCGCGGGCCCTCGCCGAGGTCGATCGGCTCCAAGCCACCATCGACACCCTGCTCTCCGTCGCCCGCGACTCGGCGGACCGGTCCGACGAGTCCGATCTCCCCGCCCTGCTGGGCGAGATCGAGGAGCGCTGGCATGGCCGTCTTGCCGCCGAAGGGAGGCCCCTGAGGGTGGCGGTCAATGGAGATGATCTGATTGCGGAGGCCTCCCCGAGCGTGGTCGCGGAGGTCTTGGGCGTTCTCCTCGACAACGCCCATCGTCACGGTTCGGGAGCCGTATCGCTGACCGCGCGTGCTGCGAGCGGCTCGGTCGCCGTCGACGTTGGTGACGAGGGGCCCGGCTTCGCGGGCGACCCCGAGCCGGCTTTCGAGCGTCGTTCGGGGTCCGCCCACAGCGAAGGTCACGGGATTGGGCTCAATCTCGCGCGCTCACTGACGCTCGCCGAGGGCGGGCGCCTGCTGGTCACGCGCGCCGCGCCAGCCCCGATCCTGACCCTGCTTCTCCCTCGACTGCCTTCGGGCCAGGACGGTGACAAGGACGCCTAACGGCGCCGCTCAGCGAGCGGAATTCGAGGCATGCGGCGGCGAACGCCGCGGCCCAGCGCTCCCTCGGCGTTGCGACAATCGCTCCGTGGAGCTCCCAGAGATTCGTCCCGGGCTCTTTCGCTGGACCGCGCGGCATCCGGAATGGCGCCCCGACGCCGAGCCTGGTAGCCCCGCTGACTGGCCCGAGGAGGTCGGTTGCGTTCTCTATGAGGCGCCCGACACAACAGTTCTCATCGACCCGTTGCGGCCGCCCGACCGCGAGCGATTTCTGGGTGCCCTTGACCGGCGGGTGCGGGCGCACGACCAGCCGGTTTCGATCCTGACCACGATCGGATTCCACCGTCGCGACCGCGACTCGCTGGCGCGACGCTACGAGGCATCGACCTCGCGCGCGAACAAGAACCTGCCGGCCGGGGTGGAGTCGTTTCCGGTGCGGCGCGCTGGCGAGACGATCTTCTGGCTGCCAGAGCATCGGGCGCTGGTGCCGGGCGACCGGATCATCGGCTCCCCCGGGGGCGGTCTGCGGGTCTCCCCGCAGTCCTGGCTTCGCTATCTATCGAATCCTTTGACGATCGCC
>JBBQNM010000034.1:0-25246 GCA_038329895.1 Solirubrobacterales bacterium
GGCTGGTCGTCGCGCACGAACGACCACTGCAGCATCGTCACCGGGCCGGTGAGCATTCCCTTCACCGGCCGCTCGGTGAGCGACTGCGCGAACTCGATCCAGTCCAAGGTCATCGGGTGCGGCCGCGAGACGTCGCCGTAGAGGATCGGGGGACGCACGCAGCGCGAGCCGTAGGACTGCACCCAGGCGTTCTGGGTGAACGCGTAGCCCTCCATCTGCTCGGCGAAGTACTGGACCATGTCGTTGCGCTCCGGCTCGCCGTGCACGAGCACGTCGAGCCCGACCTCCTCCTGGAAGCGGATCACCCGCTCGATCTCGGCCCGCATGCGGCGCTCGTACTCGGTGCTCTCGATCTTGCCCTCCCGCAGCTCGGCGCGGGCGGTGCGGATCTCCGCCGTCTGCGGATAGGAGCCGATCGTCGTGGTCGGGAACTGGGGCAGCTCCAGCTCGGCGCGCTGCGCTTCGCGGCGCGCCTCGAAGGGGCTGTCGCGGCGATCGGCGTCGGCCTCCAGCGCCACCACCCGCTCGCGGACCGCCGGGTTGCGCGTGCGCTTCGACGCCTGGCGGCTCTCCAGCGCCTCGACGTTGTCGGCCAGCTCGGTCTCGATCGCCTCGTCGCCCTCCGCGAGGCCCTTGGCGAGCACAGATACCTCGCCGACCTTCTGCTTCGCAAACGCCATCCAGGAGCGCAGCTCGTCGTCGAGGTCGGGCTCCGCGCCGAGGTCGACCGGAGTGTGCAGCAGCGAGCAGGAGGTGGATACGACCACCTCGTCGGCGATGTCGGAGAACTCGCGAAGCTCCTCGAGGCTGGCGTGCAGGTCGTTGATCCACACGTTGCGGCCGTCGACGATGCCGGCGAACAGCGTCTTGCCGTCGAGCCGGCCAACGTCGCGGGCGATGCCGACGTTCTCGCGCCCGAGCACGAAGTCGAGCCCGAGGCCGTCGATCGGTGTCTCGCGCAGCACCGCGTAGGCGTCGCCAACGTGGTCGAAGTAGGTCTTGACCAGCAGCCGGGTGCGCTCGTGGACCTTGGAGAGCTCCTCGTACGCGAGTCGCAGCGCGTCGAGCTCGCGCTCGTCGCGGCTCATCACGAAGCAGGGCTCGTCGAGCTGCACCCACTCGGCGCCGTGCTCGGCGAGACGCTCGATCACTTCGCCGTATACGCCGAGCAGCGGCTCGATCAGGCTGAGGCGATCGAAGTCCTCGTCGACGCCGTCGCCGGGCTTTGCCAGCAGCAGGAACGAGACCGGCCCGATCAGGACCGGCACGGTGGAGATGCCGAGCGCCTGCTGCGCCTCGGTGAACTCGTCAAAGGGCTTGCTGCTCGACAGCGAGAAACGCGTGTCGGGGCCGAGCTCGGGGACGATGTAGTGGTAGTTGGTGTCAAACCACTTGGTCATCTCCATCGCAGTGACGTCGACGCCCTCTGCCTGACGGCCGCGGGCCATCGCGAAGTAGGTGTCGAGGTCGACCTGGCCGCCCCCGTGGCCGTAACGCTCGGGCACTGCGCCGACCAGCGCCACCGCGTCGAGCACCTGGTCGTAGAAGGAGAAGTCATTGGACGGGATCAGGTCGACGCCCGCCTCCTGCATCAGCTTCCAGTTCGCGCGGCGAATCTCACTCGCGGTCTGGGCAAGCTGCTCGGCCGAGGTCTCGCCCCGCCAGTAGCCCTCGGTCGCGAACTTCAGCTCGCGATTCGGTCCGATGCGCGGAAAGCCCGCGATGTTGGAAAGAATCATTGTGATTCAGGCTATCTAAAGCGCTCTAGACCGAAGCCGACGCGCTGCCCGAATCACGGGTCGGCGGCTTCGAAGAGAGGCGCACGGGGGCGGCGGAGAGCGCCCGCAGACGGAGGTCGCCCCACGTCATCCCCTCGCGGACCAGGGCGGGCAGTCCGAGCGCGACGGCGGTGGCGATCTCAACCGCCTGCAGGATCACGCCGTAGGCGAGCGCGTTGGCCGAGCCGATCCCGAAGCCGGTGGTCAGGACGCTGATCACCGCGAGCTGGAAGATCCCGATGTTCGAGGGGGTGGCGGGAACAACGGCGGTCACGTTGACAGCGAACAGCACTGCGGCGGCGGCGCCGATCCCCGCCCGATGATCGAGTCCGAGCGCTGCCAGAAGCGCCCAGCAGGCGGCGAGCTGGATCGCCCAGGCGCCGAGCTGCGCCACGGCGGCGACCGTGCCGAGCCGCGGATCGCGGAACACGCGCAGGCCGCTGCGCACCTCCACGACCGCCCCCCGTACCGACGCCGCCAGGCGCCCGATCCTGCCGCTGCGGTTGCTGCGCATCAGCATCGGCGCGATCAGCACGATCAGCAGCAACGCGAGCGGCACGAAGCTGAACGCGAACAGCTTCTGGGAGCCGGAATGAAAGAGATCTGTGGTCGAGACGATGATCACCCCGAGTCCCACCAACGCCACGATGTTGAGCACAGTCTGCGAGACCAGGGTGCCGAGAATCACTGGGAAGGTCTCGCGCATGCGACCAGTGCGACGTGCGAGCACCATCGCGCGAGCGGGCTCGCCGAGGCGGGCCGGCAGGGTCGCCGACATCAGCACCCCGATCATCGTCGCCGAGGTGACATCACGGCGGCGGATCGGGCGGTTGGGCAGCGCCGCGCGCGCGATCGCGTACCAGGAAGCGGCGCGCCAGAACAGTGAAAGCGCCATCAGCCCGCAGGCGATCATCACCCAACCGAAGTCGGAGCGAACGATGCTCTCGACCACGTTGGAGACTCCGATCTTGTTGGCGGCGAGCGCGGTCAGCACGATCCCCAGCGCGCCAGCCACGCCGAGGCCGATGCGCCGCGCGGCGCGGCGGCCGCGTCCCCCTTCGCGAGCGGGCTCGGGGTCCAGCGAGGGAAGCCTGCGCGCGGGTCGCGGCGGGCCGCCGTCGGCGCGCATCAGACCGACCCGCCGAGCAATCCGCTCGGTTCTCGTGGCGGGCACCGGAGCGTCGATCGCGCGCTCGTAGACGTGGCTGACCTGGTCGGCGACGCGGGGCCACGCAAAGCGCTGGGCGCTGTGGCGGGCGGCGTTGCCCATCTCGCGCAGTCGCTGCGGCTCGTGGTGAGCGCGCTGTAGCTCCTCGGCGAGGCGCTGCGCATCGGCGGGCGGCACCAGGACGCCGTCGACGCCGTCGGTGACCACATCGTTGTAGCCGGCGATGTTGGAGGCGATCACAGGGGTGCCGGCGGCGAATGCCTCCGTGAGCACCATGCCGAAGCTCTCGCCCGACAGCGAGGGAGCGCAGAGCACATCCGCCTCGTGCAGGGCCCACCAGAGCTCGTTGCCGGAGACGCGTCCGCGGGTATCGATGTGCTCGGCAATCTCGGGGTCGGAGAGGTAGCGGTCGATGTCCTCCGGTTCGGCGCCGATCACGGTCAAGCGGCAGGGGACGTGTTCGACCAGGCCGCCGAACGCGGTGAGTAGGACCGGCAGGCCCTTGCGCTCCTCCGGCCGTCCCACGAACAGCACCCGCAGCTCCTTGCTCGGCGGCTTTGGCCCGGCCGGTGCGGCGTCGACGTCGACGCCGTTGGGCACGATCGCGTACTCACCGCCGAACCAGCGCCTGCCTGTCCAGGCGGCGGCCTCGGATACGGCGATGCGGGCGGAGAGCTTGTTGAAGGCGCGTCGCGCGCCGAACAGGGTCGCCAAGTGGTTGGGAAACGCCTTGGTCGAATAGGCATGGAAGGTGCCGACCACCGGCGTCCTGGTGCTGAGCATCGTGTCCCAGCCAACCAACGGGGCAATCGGCTCGTGCACGTGAACGACGTCGTAGCCGCCCCCGCGCAGCTCGCGCCGCAGCGTCGTCACCCCGTCGGGGAAGGCGGAGAGGTTCGAGACGGCGCCGTTCGCCCCGATCCCGACCGTGCGCCCGAGCGGGATCAGGTAGTCGGGTCGCTCACGCTGCTCCGCCCAGGCGCCGTGAAGCCACCGGCTGAGCCGATCGGGAGGGTCCCAGGGGGCGAGCACCCGAACGTGATTGCCACGACCGATCAACTCCTCGGCAAGAGCCTCCACGTGCCGGTTGACCCCGCCCTGGTAGGTCCAGGAATAGGGCGAGACCAGAGCGATGCGCACGCAGGAATCGTAAAGGACGCCGGTGCCGCTTTCAGGCCGGGCGCGACGGGCGGTCACCCAGCCCGCCGCTTTCGCGCCTGGGCGGGGGTAATCCTGCCTGCGCCCAGGCAAAACCCGCGATTAGCAGCAGATAAACGGTCCCGACCTCTAACAGCAGGGCGCCCGAGTCGTTGGCCAGCGTGCCAACCAGGGTCGCGAAGGCGGCGGCGATGAAGCCTGCCCGAAGCGCGGGTGTGGGCGCAAACCAGGCGAGGATTCGGTCGCGTTTGTACAGCGCAACCCCGATCCCGACCACCGCCAGCCACAGCAGCGGCGAGTCGATGCCGCGGCTGAAGCTATGGGCGGAGAGCCGCAGGCGGCGCTCAGCCACGTCGCCAAGGCTGTGGAGGCCGCCGGTGTCGAGCACCGAGCGGGTCAGGTGCGCGTCGCCGCCCAACAACAGGTCGAGTACGGCGAGGACGGCGAGCGCGACAAGCGGCACGGCGACCACGAGCAGCACCGCGCGTCGCGGGGCTTCCAGCGCCGCGACCGCCATCGCGGCACCGGCCGGCAGGACGATTGCGGCTCCTACGTCGGCGCCGAATCGTCCAAAGGCAAAGATGAAACCGGCGACGAATCCGACGAACAGAAAGACGGCCGCCGCGCGGCGGGGCGGCAGCCCTGGGCGCAGGACCGTGATCCCTGCTCCAATGCCGACCAGTATCAGCGGCACGAGGGTCGCCTCGAGCTCGTTCCCGATCCCATAGAAGCGCACGCCGAGACCGGGATCGGGCCCGATCAGCGAGAGCGGCGTCAGCGGCGAGCCGGCGATGACGTCGATCGCGAAGGCCAGAGTGGTCACAGAGCAGGCGAGTGCCAGTGCCCGGTAGCCGGGCAGCAGCACCAGCGTCGCCGCAGCGAGCAGCGGCGCCCCGACCAGCAGGATCAGTCGCTCCACCCCCTGGGAAGGCTCGGTCGCCGCCCCGACCAAGAGCAGCAGCGGCAGATAGATGGCGCCCAAGGCCAGCATCTGGGCCCCAAGCCTCCCCAGGGCCCCGCGGCTGGCGATTGCGGCAAGCGCCGCGATTGCGATCCAGATCAGAGCGCTGACCCGGATCACCGCGCCGCGCCGGTGGACGATCGAGGCCAAGCGGTCCTCGAGCGAGACCACCGCGGCGACGTCCCGGTCCCCCTCGCTGCGAATCGGCTCGCCGTTCATCTGCGATGGGACCGGCACGCCGAGGCGCCGCAGGATCGTCGGCGCGAGGTCGGTGGAGAGCACGTAGCCGCGCATGCGGGTGCTGTCGGAGGTGAGGTTGCCGTCGAAGCCGCGCCCGGCGATCCCGATTGTCAGCTGGTGGTCGGGCTGCGGCGGCGGGCGTTCGAGTGCGATCAGCAGATCGTCGCCGCGCAGCGAGCGAACAAGTGGCCTCAGGTCGGCGGGCGTGGCGTCGAGGACGCAGACCGCCGCGGGGCAACGGACCGTGCTCGGGCCGACATTCGAGCGCAGCAGCAGCCCCCGCCGGTCGGCGGCGATCAGCGCCGGCAACCCGAGTGTCCCGTCGGCGATGGTCGGCAACCGATGCCGGCGCAGCGTCGTGGCGAGCAGGCCGGGAACGATGTCTGCTGGCGCCGAGTCGGCGCGGTCGACGATCCGCGGCCAGCCCGGCACCCGTGTTCCAGCCGGCTCGCTCTTCAGAAGCGCTCTGTCGTAGAGAGTTTCGGAAACCCTGTTTCCCTGACCGATGTCGAGATAGGTCTGCGTGGCGGGAACGTCGCCTATCCCGGCGCTCAGCAGGCCGGGCGAGATCCGCGGCTCGCTGGCGAGCGCGCCCGGCCCGGTCCCATTGGGGAGCAACGCGACCATCACCTGCGTCGCGCGGCCCCAATCGGCGTCGGCCGGCGGCGGAGCGGCGGACGCGGCGAGCAGCACCACGGGGGCGATTGCCGCCGCCCAGAGGCGCAGCCGGCGAAACCTATACTGGAACACCTTGGCCGATCGGACCTTCGCCAAGTTCACCTTCTTCAAGATCGATCCGGCCTGGCGCCGGCGGGATGACGAGCTGCGCGCCGACGACAAGCGCGAGTTCCTCGCCGCCTGCGAGGACTTCGCTATCGACCGCTCGCTGCGCGCCTACTCAACCATAGGAACCAGGGGCGATGCCGACCTGCTGTTGCTTTCGCAGAGCCCCGTGCTCGAGGACATCCACACATTTCACGTCGTGCTTGGCCAGAGCGGCCTGGCGCGGTGGGCGACCACGCCCTATTCGTACCTGTCGATGACCAAGCGCTCCGCCTACTCGGAGGAGCAGGCGAGACCCGAGATCTGCACCTCGAAGCGCAAGTACCTTTTCCTCTATCCGATGGTCAAGAAGCGCGAGTGGTACTCGCTTCCGATCGAGGAGCGCCGGCGAATCATGCAGAGCCACATCGAGGTCGGCCGCCGATATCCCGAGATCTCGATCAACACCTCCTACTCGTTCGGCCTCGATGACCAGGAGTTCGTGGTCGCCTTCGAGGGCGACGACCCAGGTCAGTTCCTCGACCTCGTGCAGGAGCTGCGACCGACCGAGTCAAGCGCCTTCACCGAGCGCGAGACGCCGATATTTACGTGCGTGTCCATGTCAGTGGGCAAAGCTCTGGATGCGATTGATGGACAGGCTGTAACCGCAGCAGAGCCGCTTGTTCCTAGTTCCTAGTTCCTCGGGCTATTCCCCGGAGTACGAGGAACAAGGAACGAGTAACAAAGTCCCTTCCCTATCCTCTCGCCTTCGATGCCCAACATCGGAACACCCGAGGCGCCTCTTCGCGTAGCCGTAATTGGGTCCGGCCCGGCCGGCTTCTACGCCTGCGAGCACATCCTCAAGCACGAGGCGACGACCGCGGAGGTCGACCTCTTCGACCGCCTCCCCACCCCATACGGGCTGGTGCGCGGCGGGGTGGCGCCCGACCATCCGAAGATCAAGTCGGTGACCCGCGTCTATGACAAGACGGCGGCGCGGGACGGCTTCCGCTTCTTCGGCAACGTGAAGCTCGGCGAGGACATCTCGGCGGCAGACCTCGAGCGCCACTACCACGCAATCCTCTACACGTTCGGCGCCGAGACCGACCGCCACCTGGGCATCCCGGGTGAGGACCTGCCCGGCAGTCATGCCGCGACCGCCTTCGTCGGTTGGTACAACGCCCACCCGGACTACGCCGAGCAGCAGTTCGACCTCAGCTGCGAGCGCGCGGTGGTGATCGGAAACGGCAACGTCGCCACCGACGTCGCCCGGATGCTGGCGCTGACCGAGTCCGAGCTGCGCGAGACCGACACCGCCGACCACGCGATCGAGGTCCTGGCCCAGAACCAGATCCGCGAGATCGTCGTGCTCGGCCGCCGCGGCCCCGCCCAGGCCGCCTTCACCAACCCCGAGCTGCGCGAGCTGGGCGAGATGAAGGACGCCGACATCGTCGTCGACCCCGCCGAGGTCGAGCTCGACGAGCTGAGTCGCGCCTTCCTGGAGTCCGACGACGCCGACATCACGACGCGCAAGAACGTCGAGATCCTCACCGAGTTCGCCCAGCGTCCGCTGGAGGGCAAGGCGAAGAGGATCATCCTGCGCTTCCTGCGCTCACCGGTCGAGATCCAGGGCGAACGCAGGGTGGAAAAGCTGATCGTCGGCCGCAACGAGCTGGTCGAGCAGGACGGTGCGCTGCGGCCCCAGGACACCGGCGAGCGCGAGGAGCTGGAGTGCGGCCTCTTGCTGCGCTCGGTCGGCTACACCGGCGTCGGGGTCGATGGGGTGGCCTTCGACGAGAAGCGGGGCACGATCCTCAACCAAGGCGGGCGGGTGCTGGAGTCCGACGGCGGCGGGCACCGCCTCGGCCACTACACGTCGGGCTGGATCAAGCGCGGCCCCAGCGGCGTGATCGGAACCAACAAGAAGTGCGCCCAGGAGACGGTCGACGCGCTGTTCGAGGACGTGGAGTCCGGAAGCCTTGGCGAGCCGGACGCTCCAGAGCCGGCCGCGATCGAGGAGCTGCTGCGCGAACGCGGCGTCGACTTCGTCAGCTTCCCGGGCTGGCAGGCGATCGACGCCGCGGAGACCGCACGTGGGGAGTCGCAGGGTCGCCCGCGAGTCAAGTTCGTGCGCGTCGAGGAGATGCTCGAGGCGGCGCGCGACGCAGTCGCTGGGTGATGGGCCGCGGCGTTGCGCCGCGGCAGATGCATGTCAGGCGGCGAAGCCGCCGCAATTTATGCTGCGTTGATGGCCGACCTCGCCGAGGTCCAATCGATGATCGAGCGGGCGCTGCCCGGCGCCGAGGTCGAGGTGATCGACGAGACCGGCGCGGGCGACCACCTGCGGGCGACCGTGCGCGCGGCCCAGTTCGAGGGCCTCAGCCGCCTCGACCAGCACCGGCTCGTCAAGGCGGCGGTCAGGGAGCGCTTCGAGGACGGTTCGATTCACGCCCTTTCGGTCAAGACGTCGGTTCCGTAACATCGGGGCATGGCCAATCCAGAGTTCAAGCAGCAGGTCGAGCAGCTGATCGCGGGAAATCGCGTGCTGCTGTTCATGAAGGGCACGCCCGAGATGCCGCGCTGCGGGTTCTCGATGCGGGTGGTCGGCGTGCTCGACTCGCTGGGAGTCGAGTACGGGTCGATCGACGTACTGCAAGCGTTGGAGCCGCTGCGCGAGGTGACCGGCGAGCTCTCCGACTGGCGCACCTTCCCGCAGCTCTACGTCAACGGAGAGCTGCTGGGAGGGGCCGACATCGTCGAGGAGCTGTACGAGTCCGGCGAGCTGGCTGGGCAGCTCGGGGTCGAGCAGCCGGCGGAGCCGGTCGCACAGCCGGAGCCCGGTCAAGCCCCGCCGCTTCAGATCGACCGCTAGCTCGCCTGGTCGCCCTGGAGATCGCGCGGCTCGCTAGCAGCAAGCGGGCGCTTCTTCGGCAGAGGCACTGGAAGCCTCCTCGTCGGCGTCCCGGTGGGTCACAAACACCTCCCACGACTCGCCGTCCGGAGCGGTGACCCAGATCTTGTCCAGCTTCGCGTAGCAGCACGTGGTGTCCATATCGTCGAAGGTGGCGAGACCGGCCTCCACCAGCCGCGCGCGGGCGCGAAGCACGTCGTCGGTCGATGCCACCTGGATGCCGGCGTGGTTGAAGGCGCCGAGCCCGTCGGCCCGCTCGCCCTCGTTGAGGGTGAAGTTGAGCGCCGGGTCGGCGACCTCGAACTTGGCGTAGCCGGGGCGGACCTTGCTCGGATCGACGCCGAACAGCGCCCGGTAAAAGGGAATCGCGCGCTCGACGTCGGAGACGGTGAGCGCCAGGTGGGGTCTCAGGACAGCCATCGTGAAAGCTCCTTTGCGGCATCTGGATTGACGTAGTAGTAGGCCCATAGCCCCTGCCGCTCCGAGCCGACCAGTCCGGCCTCACGAAGCACCTTCAGGTGATGGGAGACGGTCGGCTGTGAGAGGTCGAACAGCGGCACCAGCTCGCAGACGCAGACTTTTCCGGCGTGCTTTCTGAGCACGTCGACGAGCTGAAGGCGAACCGGGTCACCGAGCGCCTTTGCGACCGCCGCCATCCGCTCCGCCTCGCGGCGCTCGACGTCGGGGTAGACCACCGGCTCGCAGCATGGCTCACCGGCGGGGCGCTTCTGCTTCGGGGCAAGTTCCAAATCGACGGGCATCTATATACATATATCGATTGAAATCATATATGTCAATGTTTAGTATCGCCAGGATGGACGGCTCGCTTCAACTCTGGCGACGCTGCGCGGCCGAGGGGTTTGCCGCCTTCGCCCTGGTCACCGCCGGTTGCGGCGCGATCATCACCAACGCCCAGTACGGCGAGACACTGGGGACGGTGGGCATCGCGCTCGTCTTCGGGCTGGTGATCATGGTGATGGTCTATGCGACCGGGCATCTCTCCGGAGCGCACATCAATCCGGCGGTCACGCTGGCGTTCACGCTGACGCGCCACTTCTCCCTCCGCGAGGCCGCCGCGTACATCACCGCTCAGCTCGCAGGCGCGACGGCGGCCGCCCTGCTTCTGCTCGCAGTCTGGACCGACAGGCCGGCCTCACTTGGTGCGACGCTGCCTAGCGTCGGCGCGGGTAGCGCCCTTGTCTACGAGGCGGTGCTGAGCGCCTTTCTGATGTTCGTGATCATGGCGGTGGCCACCGACACCCGGGCAGTCGGCGCCGCAGCGGCGATCGCCATCGGTGGGACGATCGGCCTCGACGCCCTGTTCGGGGGACCGGTGACCGGTGCCTCGATGAACCCGGCCCGCTCCTTCGGACCGGCGTTGGTCTCAGGAGAGTGGCGGGACTTCTGGGTCTACGTGGTCGGACCCGTGGCGGGCGCGGTGATCGGTGCCCTGGCTTACCAGCTGATTCGCGGCCCGCAGCCGCGGGACCCTGCGCCGTTGTGAGCGGGCGCTAGACGCTGGCGGTCTGCTCGGCCGCGTCGTCGCGGACCTGGAACGAGGAGCCGCAACCACAGGCCGCGACCACGTTCGGGTTGTTGACCGAGAAGCCGGCCCCCTCGAGGCCCTCTACGTAGTCGACCTCGGAGCCGAGCACGAACTGCATGCTCGTCTTGTCGACGATCACCGAGACTCCGCGATCCTCGAAGACGTGGTCGTCATCCTTGACGCGATCGAAGGCGAGGGCGTACTGAAATCCGGAGCAACCGCCGCCGCGCACGGCGACCCGCAGCGCCTGTTCCCCAGACTCCTGCTGGTCGGAGAGAAGCTCGCGGACCTTGCCGGCCGCCATGTCGGTGAGCGTGATCGCTGCTTGTGGAGTCTCAGTCATTGCTTCACATTATATAGCTCAGTCGGCGTACTTCCAGTCCAGGTACTGGCGTATTCGCTTTGAGTCGTGGATCACCTCGTCGCCGTCGACCAGCACCGGGACCCGGTTCTGCTTAGTCAGCTCGACGATCTCGGGGCGATCCTTGCGCGAATAGGGCACCCGTTCGGTGCGGTACTCGAGGCCGTGCCTGGCCAACCCCCGTGCAACCGCCCCGCAGGGGCAGAGAAAGTTGCTCGGGGTTCGGCAGCGGTACAGCACCCGTCGCGGTGGGTCCTCGCTCATCCCAGGCCGACCTTTTCGCCCAGCTGCAGGACGCGACCGAAGGCGCGCAAGGCGACGTCGGTGCGCGGAGCGCGCCCGACCCGGTCGCCGAGCCGCTCGGCCTGCCAGCTCACTGCGTCCTCCAGGGTGTCCTCGTGTGGGCGTGCCGCAAAGCCAAGCTCCTTCTTCGCCTTGGTCGAACGGTAGGTCCACCAGTGCTCGGCCGAGCGCACCTCGTCCTCGGAGACGGGCACCGGAAAACCGACCCGGCGCGCGACCGCCACGGCGGCGCCGGTGAGGTGCGGTGGCACCTTGACGGGCGGCGGCGGCACGCCCGAGATGCGTCCGATGTCGGTGAACAGCCTGCCGAGGGTGAAATTGCGACCGCCGAGGATGTAGCGCTCGCCAACCTTCCCCTTGCGGGCCGCGAGCAGGTGTCCCTTGGCGACATCGCGCACGTCGACGATGTTGAGCCCCCCGTCTACATAAAAGGGGATCTGGCGCAGCATCACCCGCTTGACGAGGGCGTTCGAGGTGCCGTTGGTGGGGTCATCGGGGCCGAGCACGAAGGTCGGGTTGACGACGACCACCGGCAGGCCCCGGGCGGCGGCCCGCATCGCCTCCACCTCGGCCTCATGCTTCGAGTTGACGTAGGCGATCCCGAGGTGGCCGGCCGTGAACGGCTGCGTCTCGTCGGCGGTCCCACCGGGCCGAGCCGGCCCGATCGCCGCCGCCGAGGACGTGTGGACGACCTGCTCGACCTCGGCCCGCATCGCCTCCTCGACGACGTTCCGGGTGCCCGTCACATTGACGTCGAACACTCGCTCCCGGTCGCCGGCGCGCATCGAGGTCGAACCGGCGACGTGAAAGACGCGCTCGGTCCCCTTCATCGCCCGCCGCACGGCGCGCCGATCGGTGACGTCGCCGGTCGAACGCTCGAACTCCAGATCGGCGAGGTGGTCGAGGCTCGATCCGCGCCGCACCAGCAATCGCAGCTCGTCCCCGCGTCCGGCCAGCGCGCGCGCGAGGTGGCTGCCGATGAACCCCGAGGCGCCAGTGACCAGCGTCTTGGCCATTGCATCGCATCCTATTGCCGCGCCTTGGCCGTCCCGGCCGATTGCCAGCCACAATTGCGGCGCCTTCGGCGCCTGACAGTTGTTCTCGGGCCGGTGCCGCAGGCGCCGGCACATGCGTGTCAGGCTGCGCAGCAGCCGCAAGGTGACGGTTGCCGCGGCGCAACGCCGCGGCCCACCCACTATTAGCTGATAGAACCGCTCCGTATGCCAGAGCGCCGCACCGAGGTCGTTTGCGACACGACTGCCTATCTTCCCGATGACCTCGTCTCCGAGCGAGGAATCCATTGCATCAGCCTCTACATCGGTCTGGAGGGAGATCTGCAACGCGAGTCGGAGATCTCCGACTACACGGAGTTCTACGAGCGCCTTCGAACCTCGACTTCGAAGGTGACGACATCGCAGCCGTCGGTCGGGGACTTCGCCGAGGTCTACGAGCCGCTCCTGGACGCCGGCAAGGACATCGTCTCACTCCATATCTCGGGCAATATCTCCGGCACCTGCGAGGCGGCGGAGCAGGCCGCCCAGAGGCTCGCCGAGGAGGGCAAGGGCGGAGAGCGGGTTCGGATCTTCGACTCGCGCTCCAGCGCCGCCGGCCTCGGCCTCTGCGCGCTGGCCGCAAGCGCGGCCGCTGACTCGGGTGCCGGCGGCAACGAGGTGCTCCGAAGAGCAATCGACACGCGCGAAGTGTTCAAGATGTGGTTTGCGCTTGACACGCTCGAATACCTGCGGCGCGGTGATCGGATCGGCAAGGCACGAGGGTGGCTCGGCTCGACGCTGAGGATCAAGCCGATTCTCACGTTCGAGGAGGAGATCACGCCGGTGGAGCGGGTGCGGACCCGCAGCAGGGCGCTGGAGCGACTGCGCGCCTACGCCGGCCAGCGCCACGAGGCGGGCGCCGACGCATGGGTGGTCCAGTACATCCAGGACCGCGAGACAGCCGAGGCCCTGAGCGACGAATGCCGCGAGATCTTTGGCAGAGAGCCTGTCTTCTTCTCCGAGGTGGGGCCGGTGCTCGGCGCCCATCTCGGTCCCGGGATGCTCGGGGTCGGAAGCGTGCCCGAGCCGGCCCTGGCAGCCTGAGCTACGCCTCGGCTCCCTCGGGCAGAGGCGGTGCCTGCGCCGCCGCGCCGTGGCGGAAGCGCCACCAGTCCCGCACCACGCTCTGGATCGCGGCTGCGGCGGGGATCGCGATCAGCACGCCGAGCACGCCGAGCAGCGCGGCGCCGATCAGCACCGCGACGATCACCACCAGCGGATGAATCTGCACGGTGCGCCCGTAAACCACGGGTTGGATCAGGTTGTTCTCGACCTGCTGATAGGCGATCTGCACGACCACCCAGACGATCAGCGCGGTCGGGAAGTCGACGAAGGCGACGACGATGCCGACCAGGATCCCGCCCAGGGTCGCGCCGATCAGCGGGATCAGGTCGAAGAACCCGAACAGGCCCGCGAGCGGCACCGCGAAGGGGACGTCGAGGATGGTCAGGGTCAGGTAGGTGACGGTGCCCGCCAGCACGCTGATCACGAAGTTGCCGAACACGTAGCCGCTGATCGCCTCGGAGATGTCCTTCGCGACCGCGCGCACGCGCGCCTCGCGTTCGTCGGGCATCTGGCGGTAGAAGAACTCGAGGATCTTCGACCCGTCCATCAATAAGAGGAAGGCGATCACGAGGATCGAGAACAGCTGCACCAAGCGGTCGAACACCCCGACGGTGATGTCGCGCAGGGTGCCAGCCGCATCGCCGAGCTTGGTCGGCAGCTGATTTGCCTGCTGCTTCAGCTTCGGGACGATGTCGTACTTCTCGTTGTACTTGCGGAAGGTCTCGTTCTTGTTGAGGTCGTCGATGTAGCCGGGAAGGTCGGCTGAAAGGTTGTTCACCCCGTTGACGATCGGCGTGACCAACAGCAGGCCGACTCCGAAGATCCCTCCAGCGATGCTGAGGTAGACCATCAGAATCGCCGCCCAGCGGGGCACCTTGCGGTCGCTGAGCCAGTTGACGGCGGGTGCGATCGCCAGCGCAAAGAAGACCGCGATCAACACCAAGCCGACGACCACGCGGATCAGATAGACGACGTATAGCGCCGCCAGCACCGCGCAGGCAACGAGCACGATCTTTGCGACCAGGCGCGAAGACACGGCCGAGGCATCGCCCGACATCGCGGCGAGGGTATTCGCCGCCCCGGACGCGGCCCCGCTGGACCGGGGCGGCGCGGACCAGCCCTTAACCGCGGTTGGCGCGCCAGGTGATGGTCGGACTGGTGCAGCTGCTGACCGGTTGGCCGCCGGCGTCCCGCAGCACGGCGGTCGCCTGGAAGGTCCCCTTCGCCTTGTTCTCGCTGACGAACTTGCCGCTCACCGAGTCGGTGACCGTCGCCGTGTACTGGGTGCCGATGAGGTTGCCCTGGTCGCTCAAATAGGTGCCGCGACCATGGAACTTGCCGCGGCTGGTCACCGAGCCCGTCGCGTGCGTGCCCTGGGACAGCGTCGTGAAGCCGCCGTCGCAGGGCGCGAGCCAGGTGATGTCGAAGCTGCGGATCCTGCGGCCGTGGTGGGTCATCCTGATGCTCACGGTTCCCAGGCTGCCGTCCGGATACGTCTGCGAGGTGGCGCCGGCGAACCTGCCCGGGCTCGGGACCGTCGCAAGTGCAACGCCGCTGCACACGAGCAGCGTCGCGAGCCCCCCGATCAGAGCTCGTCTTGCCCGGTGGCGCCTCTGCCTCGCCATCTCCAAGCCAACGTTACGACGAGCCCGACGAATCAGCGCCGGCGGCGCAGCGCGACGATGCCGCCGATCACAAAGCCAGCGATCGCCGCCCCGGCGATCAGCTCGCGGCGGTGTTCGCGAACCTGACGTCGCCAGTCGGTCAGCTCCCCGACTCGGGCGCGCAGCGTCTCCACCGACTGCCCGAGCTCCTCGCGCTGAGCCTCGATGTCGCGACGAATCTGCTCGGAGGAGCGGTTCGGCATCCCGACCGACGATGGGCGGCGCTGCTCCGGATAGCTCACGAAGCGCCCTTCTCGAGTCGCTCGCGGGTCAGCTTCGCCTGCTCGATCGCGAGGTCGGGCGTCGGTGGCGCACCCTTGAGCAGCGAGCGGTAGGCGATCAACCCGCCGATCGCCGCGATCAGCAGGAAGAGCCCCGCCTCGACGAAGAAGCCGAGCCAGAAGTTGTCGAAGACGAGGTCGTTGAGCAGCCAGGCCACGCCCTCCATGATCAGGATCAAGGCAAGGAAGAGGAACACTCCGGCGACCGCGCCGACCACCGACCCGCGCACGAGCTGGCTGATCTTCTCGCTGATCTCGGTCTTGGCAAGCTCGATCTCCTCGCGAACCAGGGTCGAGGTTCGCTCCGAGACGTCGGAGACCAGCTCGCCGACGGACTTATCGTCGCGATCGGGTGGAGTGTTGGCGTGGGGGTCGTCCAAGGGAAAGATCAGTCGGGTGGATCCTCGTCGAACAGGCGCCGGTAGAGAACCGCGGCGATCCGCGCCGCGAGGATGCTGGCCAACGCACCGGTGCCAGCCAGAAGGCCGCTCCAGACAATGCGCCTGACGATCTCGTTATCCATTTAGGTGCACCTTCCCGCTCGGCGCGGAGTAAACCATCTCATCGTCTCCCTCGCGGTCGGGATATGCCGCCCAGCGCTCGAAGAACCCCCGGTAGACGGAGTAAGTCCAGTTGCGGTCGATCGCGTCCAGCGCGCCGTGGCCACCTCCGGGCAGGGTCCAGACCCGGACCAGGTCGTTGTCCGCCGCCGCCTCGGCCAGCATCTTCGCGTGGCTGACCGGGATCACGTGGTCGTCTTCGGGGTGCAGGACGAGGACCGGGACGCGCGCCTTGGCGATGTGGTTGACGGCCGAGGAGCGCTCGTGGATCTCCTCCAGGTCGAGGCCGTAGTAGGCGGCGCTGACCTGGTCGAGCGCCTCGCTGAGCAGCGAGACGTCCGGCCAGCGCGAACCGCGCACCCGTGAGAGGAGCATCGCCCGAAAGCCGTAGTTGAGCGCGTAGGCGGGATGGTTGAGCGGAACCTCGCGGGAGAGCCGCTCGGTGGCGTGAGCGATGTCGGCCGGCGGCGAGACGGCGAGGATCCCGCCGTCGAGTGCCTCCTCGGCCCCCTCCGGATGGCTGGCGCCCAGCACCGAGGAGGCTCCAAGCGAGATGCCGAGCGCGCCGACGCTCGTCGCGCCCAAGCGCTTCAGCTCCCGGGCCACGGCGAGCAGGTCCTCGCCCTCCTTCCAGCCGCCGCTCGAGGGCGCCTCGTTCATCAGCCCGGTGAGGCCGAAGCTGCGCAGATCGACCGCCGCCACGTTGAAGCCCCAGTCGAAGAAGGCGCGCACCGCAGGCTCGCGCACGTAGTCGAAGCGGCGCGTCGTAAACAGGCCGTGGGCGACGATCAGCCCCGGGCGCGGAGCGTCCTGCAGCGCCACCGAAGCGGCGATCCGCACCCCGTCGGTCGTGTCCAAGGTCAGCTCGTGGAACTGGCGCGGGTAGGAGTAGCCGTAGTTGGCCAGGTCGTGATTCTGGGTCAGCACAAAGGTCGACATGTCGGCGAGCCCCTTGCGCGGCTCGGCCCAGGGCGTGGAATGGAGGTGATTCGGGATCCCCTCCAGCTCGCCCATCAATGCCCCCATCGAGCGCTCGCCCTGCGGCGGCACCGGCAGCTCGCGCGGGCGCCGCCCTCGGCGCTCGAGCAGCCGCCTCAGCGGACCACCGAGCCGCTGGGCGATCAGCCAGACCGGCAGCGCGACGATGCCGATCAGGACGTTGAGCAGCTTGGCCGAGCCGTGCAGAACCCGGTCCTGGCGGCGCGTGGTTGCCAGCGACTCCCACATCTGGCTAGCGAGGCTCCAATCCGCCGCAGATCGTCTCCACCACCAGGTCTGCGGCGCGATCGAAGTCCTGGCTCCCGGAAGGGATGAGGTCGAAGATCCATCCCGAGAGCAGCTGCTCGAGCGCTCCGTAGAACGAGAGCGAGGCGAAGTTCGGGTCGATGTCGTCGCGGAACACGCCCTGGGCCTGACCCTCGGCGACGATCTCCGCGATCAGCTCGTAGGCGTTGCGGATCTCGGGCAGGTGGGTGCGGCCAAAGGAGTTGGCGGCCCGAGTCACCTCGACGATGATCACCTTCATCAGCTCGGGGTCGTGGCGGTAGGAGTCGACGATGAAGCCGGCGACCGCCGCCATCCGCTCGCGGGGTGGGGTGTCGCCGTCGGTCTCCTCGATCGTCGCCAGCAGCAGCGACCACCGCTCGCTGAACAGCTCGTTCAGCATCTGGTCCTTGGAGCGGAAGTAGTGATAGACGAGTCCGTAGGCGACGCCGGCCTCGTCGGCGATGTCCGAGACGCGGGTGGAGTGAAATCCCTGGCGGGCGAACACCCGGACCGCGGCGTCGAGGATCTGGCGCCGCTTGTCGACGGCCGGTGCGGCTTGAGCCATCAGCCGACCCCCACGTGCTCGGGCCATTGGTACGCGGCGGGGCGCCGGTTGGCCAGCGCCGGCAGCGTCTCGCGGATCCGCTCCTGCGCCGCCAGGTCGAGCTCAGAGGAGACGAAGCACTCCTCGTCGGGCGCCATCGCGAGCACCACGCCCCACGGGTCGACGATCGCCGAACGCCCGTAGGAGTTGTAGTGGGGTGGCGCCTCACCGAACTGGTCCGCGGCGACCATGAATGCCTGATTCTCGATCGCCCGGGCGCGCAGCAGTACCTCCCAGTGGTCGCGCCCGGTCGCCTGCGTGAAGGCGGACGGGACGGTGATGATGCGCGCGCCGCGCACGGCAAGGATCCGGTACAGCTCCGGGAAGCGCAGGTCGTAACAGACGGTGAGGCCCAGCTCGAGTTCGCCGAGCGGCGCGCTGACGATCTCCTCTCCGCCCTCTTCGTGCTCGGACTCGCGGTAGGTCACGCCGCCGACCTCGACGTCGAACATGTGAATCTTGCGGTAGGTGGCGACGTCGTCTCCTTGGGGCCCGATCAGGACCGAGGTGTTGAAGAGGCGGTCGTGGCCCTCGACTCGCTCGGCGATGCTGCCGGCCACCAGGTGGATGCCCAGCTCGCGGGCCCAGATTCGGGCCGCCGAGAGGCTCGGCCCATCGAGCGGCTCGGCTCCGTCGACCAGCGCCTCGGAGCCGCCAAGCAGGTTCCACTTCTCGGGCAGGCAGACCAGCTCGGCGCCGTCTCGCGCCGCGGCGCGCACCAGACGCTCGGCAACCTCGAGGTTGCGTTGCTTGTCCTCTTGCGAGTTGAGCTGAACTGCCGCGGCCCGCATGCGATCCCTTCTCCTACCTGGCTGACTGACCAGTCAATCGGGCTCGCTCAGTATCCCACAGGCCCGCGCCGGATCGAGGGGGGCCGGGTAACGAATCTTTATTGAAAAGGTGACTGGCCGAGCAGGCCGTAAACACTTTGACGGGAAAGACGGGCTTCCCGAGCGATCTGGCTGATCGGGACTCCCGCTGCTTGCGCTTCCTGGCAGTACCGCTTTAGATCGGCCCTCGCCTCCCGCCGAGACACATCTGCTCGGTCGCGGCGTCGTGCGGCTTTGCGGATGCCCTTGACGGCCTCTGCTTGACTCATTGGTGTAAAGGTACTTGACAACGTTCGATGTGTCAAGTAGGTTGACACTATGCCCTCCGGGAAATCGCGCGCAGGCGGTCTGACTAGCGCCGGGGCGCCTCGCGCTGGCGCTCCAGCTCGGCGACCAGCACCTTGGTGTGCATGGCCGCGATCAGGTCCTTGAGCGGCTCGGCGCCGGCCTCGATCAGCTCCATCGCCCGGTCGGGCTCCATCTTTCCGGCCACCCGGTCCATCAACACCTCGACCTCCTCCCGGACAAGCTCCTCCATCGCACGCTTGTAGCGCAGGGTGTCGTAGACCGTGAACCCGATTGCCTCCTCATAGCCGCCGGCGCGGAAGCGGCTGATCGCCTCGATGATCCGCACGTCGGAAGGCGTGTAGCCGCGGCTGTTGGGGCTCAGCACCTCGATCTCCTCGAGGCGATCGAGCACCTCGGCGGGAACGTCGTAGCGCTCTCGCACCTCGGCGGCACTGGTCCGGGTCCGCTCCCCGGCCAGAGCCCGCTCGAGGATGCGGTCCTCGAGCTCGACCATCGCCCGGGCGCGGTCGGGGTCCTCGTCGAGCATCGAGCGGATCACCCGAAGGGGCATGAAGCGTTCCTCCTGGAGCTGCTTGATGAGGCGGATGCGGTCGACGAACTCGGGCGGGTAATAGGCCATGTTGCGGCTCGTCTTCACCGGCTCCGGCAGCAGCCCCTCGCGCAGGTAGTGCTTGATGGTCGCCGCCGAGACACCCGAAGCCTCCGCCAGCTCCCCCATCCGCAGCAGCTCGCGCTGCCCGTCGCCAGCCGCCTTGGCGCTGCGGGTCGCCATCCTCTAGCTCCCGGCGCTCGCCGGCTCGCGCCTTGGAACGCCCAGCATCTCGCGCGCCTCGGCGACGGTCGCCGCCCGACGTCCCATGTCTTCGGCCATCTGCCGGGCCTTGGCGATCAGCTCGCCGTTCGACTTCGCCATCTCGCCGCTTGGCAGGTAGAAGTTGTCCTCGAGCCCGACCCGGACGTTGCCGCCCAGTGCCAGGGCCGCGCCGACCAGCTTCCACTGGTCGCGAGAGACGCCGATCACCTGCCACTGGTTCTGGCCCTCGGCGCCGCCGGGGATCTGCTCCGACATGAAGGCAATGTTGCGCGCCGTGGGCCGGATGCCGCCGGTCACCCCCATCACCAGCGAGACCTGCAGCGGCTCGGCCAGCAGCTCCATGTCGATCAGCGGGTCGAGGTTGGCGATGTGGCCGGCGTCGAAGCACTCGTGCTCGGGCTTGATCCCGATCTCGCGCATCGCAGTGAGGAACTCGATGATCGTGTCGAAGCTGTTCTCGAACACCGCTTTGAAGACGAACTCCTTGCGGCGCCGCGAGTACTTCGCGTAGTTCATCGAGCTCATGTTCAGTGCGGCGACGTCGGGGCGCAGCTCGCGCAGGTACTCGATCCGCTTCTCGACCGGGACCCCGATCGCCCCGGTGGAGTAGTTGACGATCACGTCGTCGACCGCGCCCCTGATCGCCTCGGTGATGGCGCGGAAATCCTCGACCTCGTAGGAGGGAACGCCCTCCGGGGTGCGGGCATGGATGTGGATCTGCGTCCCCCCCGCGTCGACAATCCGAGCGGCCTCCGCCGCGTACTCCTCCGGCGTGTATGGGATCGCCGGGCACTGGTCGCGGTTGGCGACGGCGCCTGAGATGCTGCAGGAGAGGATGACGGGGTCTGCGAAGTGGCTCATGTCGTAGCTCCGCTTCTCGTTCCTTGTTCCTCGTTCCTCGTTCCTTGGGGGGCGGGTCCGGCGTGGTCGCGACTTGATCTTGGGTGGCGAGCTACGAAGACCTGATCGCATACAGGGAGGCGAATGTGTTGGCGGACTCCCTGCGCGCCGCGGTGGTCGATTGGCCGACAATCGACCGGTGGACCCTGGGGGTGCAGGTGATCCGTTCGGCCGATTCGGTCGGCGCGAACATCGCGGAGGCCTACGGCCGTGGGACTCCCGCCGACCAAGGAAGACTGTTCTTGATCGCGCGAGGCTCGGCTTACGAGACGCAGCATTGGATCGAGCGAGCCTTCGCACGCTCCTTGCTCTCTGACGACGTCTACCGCGCACGTGCGGGCGCCGTGGGACAGCTCGTCAACGGACTTCTTAGGTCGTCGCGTCGACGTATCCGAGGAACAAGGAACAAGTAACAAGGAACAAGTCATACCGGCGCTACTCCGTGCTTCTTCCACGGCCGCTCGACCCGTTTGTCGGCCGCCATCCGCAGCCCGTTGACGATCGTCGGGCGGGTCTCTCGGGGGTCGATGACGTCATCGACGAGGTCGTTGCGGGCGGCCAGATAGGGGTCGATCTGCTGCTTGACCGTCTCCAGCATCTGCTCGCGGGTCGCCTCGGGATCGTCGGAGGCCTCGATCGCCGAGCGGCCGATGATGTTGACCGCTCCTTCCGGCCCCATCACCGAGATCTCGGCGGTCGGCCAGGCGACGATCAGGTCCGGCTCATACGCCTTGCCGCACATCACGTAGTAGCCGGCGCCGTAGGCCTTGCGGACGACGACGGTGATCTTTGGGACCGTGGCGCGTGAGACCGCGTAGAGCATCTTCGCCCCGTGGCGGATGATCCCGGCCTGCTCGACCTTCGAGCCGACCATGAAACCCGGCACGTCCTGGAGGAAGAGCAGCGGGATGTTGAAGGCGTCGCAGAGGTTGATGAAGCGGGCGGCCTTGTCGGCGGAGTCGTTCTCGAGGATTCCGGCCAGCTGCTTGGGCTGGTTGGCGACGATCCCGCAGGGCATGCCGCCGAAGCGGGCCAGGCAGGTGATCAGCGTCTTGGCGAACTTCGGCTTGATGTCGAAGAGTTCGCCGTCGTCGACGATCTCGCGGATCACCTCGTACATGTCGTAGGGCTGGCGCGACGACTCGGGGACGATGTCGAGCAGCTTCTCCGACATGCGGTCGTCCGGATCCGAAGTCTCGCGGATCGGCGGCTTCTCTTCGCAGTTGGAGGGGAAGTAGGAGAGGTAGGTCTTTACCGCCTCGATGCACTCGGGGTCGTCGGCCACCTCGAGGTCGCCGACGCCGGACTTGCGGCAGTGCACCTTCGCGCCGCCCAACTCCTCCATCGAGATGTCCTCACCGGTGACCGCCTTGGTCAGATGCGGACCGGCGAGCGCCATCGCCCCCTGACCGACGACCATCGGAACGAAGTCCGAGAGCCCGGGGATGTAGGCGGTCCCGGCCGCGCAGGGGCCGAGCATCGCCGCGACCAAGGGCACGACCCCGGACATCACCACCTCCTCGCGGAACAGGTGGCCCGAGCCGGCGAACATCGAGCCGGCCGCCTCCTGGATGCGAGCGCCGGCCGAGTCGAGCAGCCAGATCAGCGGCATTCGCTTCTGCAGCGCCATCTCGCGCAGCCGCCCGACCTTGAACTCCCCCGTCATCCCCATCGAGCCGGCCATCACCGTGAAGTCGTAGGCGGCGATCGCGCAGCGGCGGCCGTCGACGTCGCCCCATCCGGTGATCACGCCGTCGGCGGGGGCCTCCTTGCCGTCCATCGCGCGTTGCGAGGAGTGCGGTCCGGCCTGGATGCCGATCTCGACGAAGGTCCCCGGGTCGACAAGCAGGTCGATGCGCTCGCGGGCGGTCAGCTTGCCGCGCTCGTGCTGGACGGCGATCTTCTCCTCGCCGCCACCGCGCTTCGCCTTCTTGCGGCGCTCGTGCAGGTCGTCGACGAGATGCTTCATGCCGGTCTCGCCGCCGTGCTCGGTGGTCGGCGGGGCCCCGGGGGTCTCGCCGCTGTGTTGGGCGGAGGCGCCGTCCTGCGACTTCGGCTTGCGTGTCTTGCCCGCTGGCTTCTTGGTCGTGTCGGCCTTCTTGGTCGCCATCAGCGTCCCTTCCATTTCGGCTCGCGCTTCTCGAAGAACGCCTGCACGCCCTCCTGGATGTCCTCGGTGCTGAAGGTCAGCGACAGCTGGCTGCGCAGGAACTCCAGCGCCTCGTCGAGCGCCATGTCCTGCTGGCGGTACATCGCGTCGTGCCCGAGCCGCATCAGCACCGGACTCTTGGAGGCCAGCTTGGTCGCCCAGTCGCGTACCGCCTCGCCGAACTCGTCGGCCGCCACGACCTTGTTGGCGAGCCCGAACTGCACCGCGTCCTCGGCGCTGATCCGCTCGCCCAGCAGCATCATCTCGTTGACCTTCTTGCGCGGGACGTTTCGATAGATGATCGCCATGATCATGTAGGGGAAAGCGCCGACGTTGATCTCCGGGGTACTGAAGGTGGAGCCCTCGCGGGCGATCAGCAGGTCGCAGGAGAGCGCCAGCCCCATTCCGCCGGCCAGCACGTGACCGTTGAGTGCGCACAGCGACGGCTTGCCGAGCCGCGGCATCAGCCGGAAGAACTCCAGGAACAGGTCGGAGGCGAAGTGCTTTTCGACCAGCGGTGCGTCGGCGCCGAAGCCGCCCAGGTCGGCGCCGGCGCAGAACACCTTCTCGCCGGCCCCGGTAAGCACCACGGCGCGCACCTCATCGGAGTCGCTCGCTGTCTTCAGAGCCTCGACCAGCTCGGTCAGCATCTGGCCCGAGAGCATGTTGCGCTTCTCGGGGTCGTTGAGGGTCACCGTGGCGACTCCGTCGGAGACCTCGTAAAGGACCTTCTCACGCTCCGTGCTCACGGCGGCCACGATACCACCAACTGAGAAGTAGGAAGTGCTACTGTCCACTCTGCCCGGGACACACCATTTGCGGAGGCTTCGCCGCCTGACATGCATGTGCGGCGACGCAACGTCGCCGCAGACAACACCAGGAGGAGATCAGCAGTGGCTACAGCGACCACCAACGGCGCCTCGACCGTCATCAAGCCCGACCACGCGGCGGGCCGCAAGCACTTCATATTCAACGACGAGCACGAGGCCCTGCGGGAGTCGTTGCAGTCCTGGGTCCAGAAGGAGCTCTACCCCCACCGCAACGAGTGGGAGGAGACCACGTGGCCCAATGAGGTGATGCGACGGGCCGGAGAGCTGGGCTACCTCGGGCTCTGCTTCCCGGAGGAGTACGGCGGCCAGGGCGGCGACTACTACTACTCGCTGATCCGCGCCGAGTGCATGGCCTACTCGGGGTCGGGCGGCACAAACATGGGCTTCGCGGTGCAGACCGACATGGTCCTGCCCCCCGTCCACCTCCTCGGCACCGAGGAGCAGAAGCAGCGCTTCCTGGTCCCGGGGATCAAGGGCGAGCGGATCGGCGCTCTGGGCATCACCGAGCCCGGCGCCGGGTCCGACGTCGCCGGGATCCGCACCAAGGCGATCCGCGACGGCGACGAGTACGTGATCAGCGGGTCGAAGATGTTCATCACCAACGGCGCCCGCGCCGACTTCTGCGTGCTGGTCTGCAAGACCGACCCCGATGCCCGCCACGAGGGCGTGACGCTTTTCGTAGTCGACCTGCGCGACGAGGACGGCAAGGAGGTGCCGGGCTTCTCGGTCTCGCGCACCCTGGAGAAGATGGGGATGCACGCCTCCGACACCGCCGAGCTGACCTTCGAGGACATGCGCGTCCCGGCCGAGGCGGTGCTGGGCGAGGTCGGCAAGGGCTTCTACCACATCAGCTGGGAGCTCCAGGGAGAGCGGCTGGTCGCTGCCGCAGGCTGCCACGCGGGAGCCGAGCGGATGTTCAGCAACACCCTCCAGTACGCTCAAGAGCGCGAGGCGTTCGGCCGACCAATCGGCAAGTTCCAGGTGATCCGCCACAAGTTCGCCGAGATGGCGACAAAGATCGAGTCCGCCAAGCAGTTCACCTACGCGACCGCCTGGCGCTTCGCCAATGGCGAGTACCCGGTGCGCGAGATCACGATGGCCAAGCTGCACGCCTCGCGGATCTGCTGCGAGGTCGCCGACGAGTGCGTGCAGATCCTCGGCGGATACGGCTACATGAAGGAGTACGAGATCGAGCGCGCCTACCGCGACGTTCGCCTCAACCGGATCGGCGCCGGCACCGACGAGATCATGCTGGATGTCATCGGTCGTTCATACGGCCTCTAGGGACCTGTTCCTCGTTCCTCGTTCCTTGTTCCTAGGAACGAGTAACAAGTAACAAGGAACAGACCTGTCGAATCTCGACCACATTCGCTCTTACTACGACGCTCTCAATACCGGTGACGTCGAAGCCATAGCCGCGCACTTCACCGACGACGCGATCCACTACTACACTCGCCTTGGTCCCCATGAGGGCGCGAGGGCGATCGGCGAGAACGCGCGCTGGGGCGTCGAGCAAGTCGACGGCCAATGGTTCATGGAAAGCGGCCTCGAGCAGGGCGACGAGGCCTGCATCGAGTGGACGATGACCTGGCGCGACCCGAAGTCGGGCGAAAAGCGGATCAACCGCGGCGCCGAGTTCTTCCGCCTCCGCGACGGCAAGATCTGTGAGATACGCGCCTACCACCACGGCGATGCGAAGAACCCGACCGGCGACCTGCTCGGCTTCGACCACAA
>JBBQNM010000035.1:0-25038 GCA_038329895.1 Solirubrobacterales bacterium
CCACTCGCTCCGGGCGCATGATTCGCTCACCCAGCGCCGCCCGCTCACGGTGAAGCTCAGCGCTGCGCTGATGGTCGCCCTTTTCCTCCGCTTCCCCGATCAGGTCCTCGAGCCGCCGATGCTCGAGCTGCATGAAGATCATCTCCATCGCCTCCCCTGACGTCGGCTCGCGCTCCGCCGTCATCACCAGCTGCGTGATCAGCGAGACCAGCTCCTCGTCCTCGCGCGGCAACCCGGCGAGCGGCTCATCCAGATGCCCCCGTAGCCACTCCAGCGCCCGCCCGGCCAAGGGCGACGACAGATGCTCTGGCGTCAGCCGATCGAGCAGCTCGCGCCCCGCCTTCGGATCGGCGATGCACATCGCCAGCAGCGCTCGCTCGCGCCGCTCGCGCGGAGTAAGCGCCGAGTCACCGGCCGGATCGCCACCCTCATCCGATTCCGAACCGGAATCTCGCCGAGTCCGCGCCGAAGCCATCCTGCCGATCACCATCGCCGGGTCCATGTCGAGCCGCTCGGCCACCGAGCGAACGAGCTCCTCGCGGCTCGCGCTCTCCCCCATCTCGGCCAGCACCGGCGCCACCTCTGCAAGCGCCCGATCGCGTTCGCTTGGCGAAGAGACGTCGGCTCCGTCGAGAACCAACCCGACCTGGAACTCGGGCAGCTCCAGCGCCGCGTCGACCAGCTCCCGGAACCGCTCGGGTCCCCCCTCCTCGGCGATCATCTGCGCCGGGTCCTCGCCCTCCGGCATCGCCGCGACCCGGATCCGCATCTGCCGTCCGGCTGCCTTGCGCTGCGCCCGCAGCATCGCCTCCTGGCCAGCGCGGTCGGCGTCGAGCGCCAACACGACCTCCTTGACCAGCTGCGACAGCATGCTCACCTGCTGATCGGTGATTGCCGTACCCATCACCCCGACCGCCTCCCCGATCCCCGCCTGGTGCAGCGCCAGGACGTCGGTGTAGCCCTCGACCACCACCGCCCTTCCGGCCTTCGCGATCGGACCGCGAGCCCGATCGATCCCGTACAAGGTCTCGCTCTTTCGGTACAGCTCGCCCTCCGCCGAGTTGACGTACTTGGCGCCCTGCTCGGAGCGCATCGCCCGCGCCCCAAAGCCCAGCACCCGGCCGCGCGCATCGAGCACGGGGAAGGTGATCCGCTCACGAAAGCGGTCATAGACCCCGCCGCCACGCCCTTGCTGCGCCAGGCCGGCCGCCCGCAGCTCGTCGACGCTGAAGCCGGCCCGCTGGCCACGCGTCAACACCTGGTCCCAAGCGCTCGGCGCGTAACCGATCCCGAACCCTCGCAGCACCTCCTCACCGAGCCCGCGCCCCTCAAGGTAGTCCCGCGCCTTCCCCGCCTCCTTGGACTCCCATAGGAAGCTGGCGTAGAAGGCGGCAGTCCGCTCCAAAAGCTCGCGCAGCCGTTCGGTGCGTTTCCGCTTCGCCTCCGCCCGCGGATCCTCCTGCTCACGCTCCAGCTCCACCCCGTATCGCTCGGCCAGCAGCTCGACCGCCTCGGGGAAATCGACCCCCTCCTTTTCCTGCACGAAGCCGAACACGTCGCCGCCCGCCTCGCAGCCGAAGCAGTAGTAGAGCTTCTCCGCGGGGTTGACCGAGAACGATGGCGTGCGCTCCTCGTGGAACGGACACAGCCCGACCCAGCGGCCGCCCTGTTGGCGCAGGTCGGTATGGGCGCTGACGATCTCGACGATGTCAGCCGCCTGACGGACCCGGTCGACGCTCTGCGGTGAGAAGCGGCTCATGCTCAGAAGTGTGCCTCTTCGGGGATCGCGAGCTCGCGGAACTGCGAGATGCAGAAGCGGTCGGTCATCCCAGCGACATAGTCGGTCACCCGCTGGCATAGGTCCGCATCGGGGTCCAGCGCCGGCACCTCCTCGGGGTCGCCCATGTAGTGATCGAACAGTCCCCGCAACGTCCGCTGGACCCGCTCGACCTCGCGCCGCGCCTCGGGCCCCAGATAGACGCGGTCGAACATGAACTTGCGAAGCCGCAGCATCGCCCCACCGACCTCCTCGCTTTGCACGATGTCGCCGGAGGCCTCCGAGCACTCGACGATGTCCCCAACCAAAGTGTCGATCCGCTTCGCCCCGGTCGGCCCCAGCAGCTCGATCTCCTCGTTCGGGAGATCGGACGGATCCAATATCCCTGCTCGCAGGGCGTCGTCGATGTCGTGGTTTATGTACGCAACGCGGTCGACCAGGCGCACGATCCTCCCCTCCAGCGTTGCCGGCTTCTCGGGTCCGGTGTGGTTGAGGATGCCGTCGCGGACCTGCTCGGTGAGGTTCAACCCCTCCCCGTCGCGCTCCAGCACGTCGACCACCCGCAGCGAGTGAAGGTTGTGCTTGAAGCCGGAGCCGCATCGCTCGCGCAGCGCCTCGTCCAACGCCTCTTCGCCGATGTGCCCGAAGGGCGGATGCCCGAGGTCGTGGCCGAGGCCGATCGCCTCGGTGAGGTCCTCGTTGAGGCCCAATGCCCTGGCCACCGTGCGCGAGATCCCCGACGCCTCCAGCGTGTGCGTGAGCCGGGTCCGGTAGTGGTCGCCTTCCGGGGCGATGAACACCTGGGTCTTGTGCTTGAGGCGGCGAAACGCCTTCGAGTGCACGATCCGGTCACGGTCGCGCTGAAACGGCGTCCGCAGCGGACTGTCCGGTTCCTCGGCACCCCTGATCGCGGGATACGAACGCGTTGCCCCCTCGACAAGGAACTCGGCCTCCCACGCTTCGACGCGCTCCTGCAGCGATCTGGTGGTGGTCGGCAAGTCGGTCCGGCTCCCTCTCGCGGCGATTCTAGTGTCGCGTCCACCAATGGCGGCCCGTTACTGGCGAGCGAATGCCGAGCATGGTTAGGATCTCGCGCTGCCGCGCTCGCACCGCGCCTTCGGCGCTCGGAGCCGAAGTAGCAGCGCTACTCCGGCGACCGAGGACGACGCCAGGCGAAGGCTTGCAGCCGCCAGAACGGGACGTTCATTGGTTGACGGGGCACCAGTTGGGCCAGGCACCTGGTCAGCGGCGGTCCCGGCGGCGCTCACTCGCAGGGCCTAGGCCGCGGCGCGCAGCCGCACGTGCGCGTGATGCTCGAGGGTCTCGGAGACCGCTCGCTCCGCCTGGCGCAGCGCCACCGCGCCGGCCGGCGGTGCCTCCGCAAGGGGCCGGGCCAGGCCCTCGACCATGAACGAGTGCGCCTCGGACGAAAGCTCGAACCCGCCGCCCTCGCAGCTCGCGCACACCACCCCACCGGCGGCGCCCGAGAAGCTGGTCAGGTGCTCCGCCTCACCGCAGCGCGCGCAGGAGCCGAGCTCGGGGGAGAAGCCGGCGGCCAACGCCAGCTTCAGCCGGAAGGCGAGCGCCTCCGCGAGGCCGGCCCGATCCCCGCCGCGCTCGTCGAGCATCGCCAGGTAGCGACAGAGGAGGTTGTAGGCGGCCGAGTTGGGCTCTGCCGCATCGAGCAACCGCAGCACCGCGTCGCAAGCCCGCGCCGCGGCGCCCAGCGTCGCCGAGCTCTCACGCAGCCGCGGATAGCCATTTACGGTGGCCGCGCCGGTGACCGTCGACAGCTCGCCCCGACCCTCGTGCAGCACCAGGTCGAGGCGGAAGAACGGCTCCAGCCGCCCCCCAAACCGCGAGCGCGGTCGGCGCGAGCCCTTGGCGATCGCTCCGATTCGCCCTCGCTGGGCGCTGTAGAGATGGAGGATCCTGTCCGCCTCGCCGAAGCGGATGCTTCGCAGGACCACGGCTTCGGTCTTGAAGTTGCCAGCCATGAACCCATCTACGATCTCGCCGCCGCCGGACGGCAATGCGCGACCAGCGGCCGCGCTGACCCGTCTGAGGGCTCGGAAAACGAGCTAGGCGGCCGAGCGCACGGCATCGCGGATCGCCGCCGCCGTAACCGTCGCGGCGATCGTTCCCACCGAAATGGCTGTGAATCGATCCGGCTCGCCCCGTCCCGAAGCGAGGCAGAAGACGACGTCGCCGTCGACGTCGGAGAAGGTCGGATTGACCGCCCGGGCGACCCCGCCGCTCGCCATCCGGGCGACGCGGGTGCAGCCCGGCGTGCTCAGCGGCGCGTCGGTCATCAGACACACGAGGGTGGTGTTGCGCTCCTCCAAGCGGGTCCAGTCCGGCGCGCCCTCCATCCCGGCGATCTCCTCCGCGGTCGAGCGCATCGACCCATCGTCGTCGAGCGGACCGGCGAGCGCCGAGCCGTCCTCGGCGATCACGTCTCCGAAGGCGTTGCCCACGGCCAGCGCGGCGACCACATCCCCGCGTCCACCGCGGGCGGCCGCGTAGCCGACCCCGGCCGCGGTGGCACGCTCGCGCCCGAACAGCTTGGCCACCGCGGTGCCGCTGCCCGCGCCAACCGCACCGCGCTGCGGAACGCCCGGAGCCGCCGCCTCGCAGGCCGCGTATCCGTGGTCGGGACCGGGTCGCACCGACGGATCGCCCTCGATCAGGTCATAGACGACCGCGGCGGGCACGATCGGGACCAACCCCCCCGGCGTCAGGTATCCCCGCCCGTGCTCCTCCAGCCAGCGAGCTGCCCCGTCGGCAGCGGCGAGGCCGAAGGCGCTTCCTCCGGCCAACACAACCCCGGTCACCTGATGGCTGCCCGCCATCGCGTCGATCACGTCGGTCTCGCGGGTACCCGGACCCCCACCGCGTACGTCGACACCGCCGCGGGTCTCAGGTGGCGGAATCACGACCGTGCATCCGGTGCGAGCCTCGGCGTCGCTCCAGTGGCCGACCGAGAAGCCCTCCGGCATCGAGGGCGGCCCGTTCACCGTCCCACCCCCTGTGCCGCCACGCGCGAGCGGCGGCGCCGGGGCCGGCGGCGCAATCGCAGCTGGCAGTCGGGACAGAAATAGGTCGAGCGCCCGGAGACGACGATGCGCCGGATCGGCGTTTCGCAGCGCGGACACGGCTCGCCCTCGCGCCGGTGGACGAGAAACTCGTCCTGCATCGACCCCCGCTCCCCGCGCGAGTCGAGGTAGTCGTCGATCGAGGCCCCGCCGCCGTCGAGTCCGGCCCACAGCGCCTCGAGGACACCGGCGCGAAGCGCCTCGGCGTGCTCGCGCCGCATCGAGCCGGCCGGGGAGAGCGGATGCAGCTCGGCCCTCCACAGCGCCTCGTCGGCGTAGATGTTCCCGACCCCCGCGATGCCGGCTTGGTCGAGCAGGAACGACTTCAAAGGCGCCCTGCGCCCAGCCGCGATCCGCTCGATCGCCTCCGCGGTGAACTCCTCCGAAAGCGGCTCTATCCCGACCCGCCCCGAGAAGCGCTCCTCAACCCGATCGGTGGGCAGCAAGAACGCCTCGCCGAAGCGGCGCGCGTCGCTGAACCGCAGCTCGCGGCCGTCGTCGAGCGAAAAGCGAGCCCGCAGATAGGGGTCGTCGGCCGGCGTGAAATCGCTGCCATCGACGGCGACCACCAGGTCGCCCTCATCGACCAGGAACAGGTTCCCCGTCATCCGCAGGTGCATCACCAGGGTCAGTTCGCCCTCCAGGTCGAGCAGCAGATACTTGCCGCGGCGGCGTAGTGAGGCGATCGTTCGCCCACCTACCTGCCGCTCCAGCGACCGCGGATCGACCGGGCGTGTCCAGCGGGCATCGAGCACCTCGAGCCGCTCGATCTGCCGATTGCGCAGCTCCGGCTCCAGCTGGCCGCGAATCGTCTCGACCTCCGGCAGCTCGGGCATCAGCGGCCCACTATCCCGGCGCCTTCACACCGCCCGAGACCGGTCCCTCCGGGAACCCGCCGAGGCGGATCGTGGCGAGCAGCGGATTGAAGGCCTCCGTCTCGGCCTGACCGAAGAACTTCGGGCGGGAGTAGGCGTCGATCACGTACTCGGCGGCGCCCTTGTAGACATGGACGCTCTTGGTCATCACCGGGTGCCCGGCGATCGTGCCGCGGCCGATGATCTCCACAGCCTGCGCTCCGTCGACTTCGCGCACCCGGCTGCTCAGGACCTCGAACGACGGTGCTCGCTCCCGCAGCGACGCCAGCAGACGCTTGCGCGCGGCCTCGGCCCCGGCTTGGCTCAGCGAGAGGTCGATGCGCGGATAGGCGTAGACGGTGGCCACAGCGCTGCCCGAGGACATCTGCGCGATCTCGGGCAGATTGCCGCCGCCAACGCTCCATGACGACGGACGCCCGAAGCTGACGTCGCCCGAGGGGGCAGTGAAATTGACCAGCGACACCGGCGCCCCCAGCTGCGCGAGCCCGGTCGGCTGGTTGCGCTCGTTGCCGCACCCCGCACTGGCAACAGCCAGCGCGGGGATCGCGAGCAAGGCGAGCCAGCGTCGTCCCACCGGACCCGTTCTATCAGGGCGGAAGCGCGATCAGACGGCGGCGTTCAGCGAACGACAGCGCGCGGGTGGGCCCGGAAGTAAGCGTCTTTGAGCTGCTCGCCCGACAGATGCGTGTACATCTGGGTGGTCGAGACGTCGGCGTGTCCAAGCATCTCCTGCACTGCCCGCAGGTCGCAGCCACCGGCGAGCAGGTGAGTGGCGAAGCTGTGGCGCAGCGTGTGGGGGCTCATCTTCCCGTCCAGTCCTGCGGCGCGCGCGTGCTTTTGGACGATCTTGTAGAGGCCCTGACGGGTCAGCGGCCCACCGCGGAAATTGAGGAACAGCTTCGGCTCCTGTCGCTCGCCGACCAGCTTCGGCCGCCCGCCGCGCAGGTACACATTGATAGCCGCCACCGCCTTGGTGCCCAGCGGAACCAGCCGCTCCTTCGATCCCTTCCCATGCGCGCGCAGAAAACCGCGGCGCAGATCAATCTCCGACAGCTCCAATCCGATCGTCTCCGACGCCCGCAGCCCGCACGCGTACATCACCTCGAGCAGTGCGCGATCGCGCAGCGCCATTGGCTCGCTGCCGCGCGGCGTGGCCAGCAGGTGCTGGACCTCGGAGTAGTTGAGGACGTGGGGCAGCTTGCGCGAGCGGCGCGGCGCGACCAGCGCCGCGGTTGGGTCCTCGGTGACCAACTCCTCGCGCCGCAGGTGCTTGTAGAAGGAACGCAGGCAGGCTGCCTTGCGGTGGATGGTCGCAGCAGAACAGGGGGGCCTGCCGTTCCCAGTCGCAAGCTCGGCCAGGAACTCAGACACGTCGGTGGGCCCGACCGCGAGCGCATCGGCGCCCCGCTCGGCGAGAAAGGTGCCGTACTGAAGGAGGTCGGTGCGGTAGGCATTGAGGGTGTTGCGCGACAGCCCCCGCTCGAGTTCGAGGTAGGCGAGGAAATCGAGCACCAGGCCCTCGAAACGATCGCCGGCCTTGGCCGGCGCGTCGGCTCTCTCCTCCACGGCGATTGGGTGCATGCGGGCCCCCTTCTGCGAGCCTTCGCGTTCCCCTTGGCGCGCAAGCGCCGGACCAGGCCGGGTTCGTTTGGCCGCGGCGCTTCGCCGTGGTTGGTGCTCAGCCCTGGCGCTGTTCGCGAAACAGCAGCAGCCCAACCAGCGACTTGGCATCGACGCAGGCCTCGATCGCCTCGTCGAGCTCGTCGAGCGGAACCTCCACGATCTCGATCCGCTCGCCCTCCGAGGGTTGTGGCTCGTCCTGCGTGAGATCGGTTGCGATGAAGATGTGGGTCTCCTCGTCCGTGAAGCCGGGGCTCGTGTAGATGCGCTTCAGCTCCCGCCACTCGGCGGCCTCGATCCCGACTTCCTCGACCAGCTCGCGCTTCGCGCAGTCGATCGGGGCCTCCCCCGGAACGTCCAGCTTTCCCGCCGGCAGCTCGAACAGCGAGCCCTCGCCAACCGCCTCCCGCGGCTGGCGGACCATGTAGAGGTGGCGGTCATCGTGGGCGACGATCGCGACCGCGCCCGGATGCTCGACGACCTCGCGCACCGAGGTCGAGCCGTCCTCGTAGCGAATCTCGTCGATGCGAACCCTGACCGTCTGCCCCTCGTGGGTGATTCGCGAGCCGATTCGCTCCATGTGAGTGACCCTACCCCGGTGCGGCGGCGCCAAGCGCCGCCCCGGCGGCAAGCGCCGCCGCGAAGAAGAGCGGATCGTCGTCGAGTCCCCTGCCCATCACCCGCGCCGGCAGGCCGCTCGCCGCATAGCCGTCGAGGTCGGCCGGGTGAGCCGACGCGCTGTGCAGGCCGCTGAGGAACGGCTTCAGGGCGACAATCACCTCGTCGACCGTCGAAGGGACCGGCACGTCCACCCCGACGAGAAGCAGCTCGAGCACGGTCTGGGTGTGGTGGCTGAGCCCCCGGTGGCGGGAGCGCGGGTCGGCGCTCGAGAAGCGCGGCGAGAGCAGGGTCGGCAAGCCCAGAGCCAGCGCCGCATGAGCCGTGTCCAGCGCTGCCATGCCGCCGTGGCCGTAGCGAGATTCCGAGCCGACGATGCCGGGGCCAGGACCGGCGATCGCCGCGTCCCAGTGAAGGCCCGTCCCGGCATCGAGACCACCGGCGACGCTGAGCGCCTCGCGCTCCCCCCCGTAGGTCGGCGCTGCGGTGATATGGCCGCACAGCAACCCGCGTTCGCGAAGCGTCGCGACGTCGCGCGACATCGATCCCGGCAGCGCACCGCCGGGAGTCTGCACGTACCCGACCCGCAGCCCCTCTGCCGCCTGGGCAGCAGCCCAGGCAGCCGGCGCCAGGTGGCCGTGCAGTGGGATCACGAGCACCGGCATCTCGCTCGTCGTGCTGGACTCCAGGTCCTCGTCGGCGCCCTCCACCGGCTCCACCGGGTGCTGAAGCGAGGTGTAGTTGAGCTTCATCACATGGGCGCCAGCACCTCCGCCCCCCTCCATCCCGCGGGTCAGGTTGACGTGAACGACGTCGAAGCCGCCAGAGCCGAGCCCGAGGTCCAGCGCCTCGGAGTTCACCACCACCTCGTCCCCTTCGCGGACCTCGCCGACCAACCCGCGGTCCGCCCAAGCCGGGCGCGCCTCGCCGCCGATCTCGACCGTCAGCGGGTCCTCGCCGACGACGACGCCGCGGCGCAGCTTCAGCACCGCGCGCTCATGACTTCGCCGCCTCTTCGACGATCGCCTCGCAGATCTCCAGCATCTGGTCCAGGTGGGCCGCCGGGACGCTCTCCTCGGGAGTGTGGTTTGCGTCGGTCCCATTCGCCAGCAATACACAGTCGAACCCCGAGGCGATCAACGCGTTCGCGTCGCTGCCTCCACCGGTGGCGACGCGACGCCCCTCGTGCCCGCAGCGCTCCAGCGCCGCCATCGCCAGCTGGGCGGGGGTCGAACCGGCATCGGAACGGTAGCCGCGAAACAGCTCCGTGACCTGCACGTCGACGTCGCAGCCGTGCTCGCTCGCCGCCCAGCTGCACGCGTCGACCATCGAGCCAACCGTCGCGGCAGCGCGCTCGGGGTCGATGCTGCGCGCCTCGCCCTCGATCCGGCAGCGCCCGGCGACGATGTTGGAGGCGCTACCGCCCTCGATGATGCCGACGTTGGCCGTCGTCTCCTCGTCTAGCCGGCCAAGGTCCATAGCCGCGACCGCCGCCGCCGCCGCGGCGATCGCGCTGTGACCGGCCTCCGGCTTGATCCCCGCGTGAGCCTCCTCCCCCTCGAACTCCGCGATCAGCCGCTGGTAGGTGGGTGCCACGTCGATCACCTCGCCGATCGGGCTGGCGTGGTCGATCACGAAACCGAACGGTGAGCGCAGGCCGCCGACGTCGAGTGCCTTCGCGCCGCGCAGGCCGTCCTCCTCGGCGACGGTGAAGACCAGCTCGATCCCGACCGGCGGCGGCTCCGATGCGTGCCGTGCCGCCAGCTCGAGCAGCACCGTCACCGCGGCCTTGTTATCGGCGCCGAGGATCGTCTCGCCCTTGCTGCGATAGACGCCCTCGGTGAGGACGACCTCGACCGGATCCTCGTGGGGAACGGTGTCGAGGTGGGAGGTGAACGCGATCCAGCGATCGTCGCGGCCAGGCAGCCTCGCGATGAGATTTCCGGCGCCGGCGTGGGCCGGACCGGCGGCGTCGTCCTCGCTGAACTCGACGCCCAGTTCGCGCAGCTCCGCGATCACCGCGTCTGCAACCGCACGCTCGTCCCCGGTCGGGCTCGCGATCTCGCAGAGGCGGACGAAGCGATCGTGCATGCGTTGCTGCTCACTCATCGCCGCAAAGGCTATGGGCGCGGCGCATCGGCAGCGTTCCGCGCGCTCTCGTGGTCCGGGAAGATCCTGAAGTCCCGGATCCGCTCCCCAGCGAAGGTGATGATCCAGCCGATCGGCTGGTCGAACTCGACCCCGCTTCCCCGGCCACGGAAGTGGACGCTGCCCAGCACCAGGATGCGGTCGCCGGAGAGGTCCCTCATCTCCTCGACCGAGAGCCGCCAGCTGTCGAACTGGTCGTCGATCTCCGCCATCCAGTCCTTGACCCCGCCGTAGCCCCGGTAGGTGGCCCTGGTCATCGCCGAATGGACTTCGGCGTCGGGGTCGACGGCCGTCGGATCGATCTCGCGGTCACCGTGGTTCCAGCGCTCGAACAGGTCGAGGATCACCCCTTGGCGCTCAGCAGCCACAGATCCCCAGTATCTCGCGCATGCTGCGTGAGACGATCGTCCCGATGCGAAAGGCGCTGCAGATCTGCCCGAGGAGAGAGCACCTGCGCCAGACGGTCAAGATTGCCTTGATCGTTGGCACGATCCTCTTTCTGATCAACCAGGCGGACTCGGGATGCTGGCCGGAAAGCGGACCGAAGCGGAACGCGGCGAGCGCCCTTGACCGGCGAGCGCCCTTGACGTGAGGCTCGCCTACGAATAAATTCCGAAATTGGGCCCAATCAGGCCCCTAACTACCCTAACCCTGCAAGACGGCGGCGGTGCTCTGCCGCCGGAAGGAGTTCTTATGGCTTGGCGAATTTCGGGAACCTACATAGCCGCCTGCAGCTGCAACCTGATCTGCCCCTGTCCGACCGACGGGCCGCCCACCAGCGCGGACGGTCAGTGTCGGGGCGTAGGGGTTTTCCACATCGCGGACGGCAACCTCGACGACGTCGATCTTTCCGGTGTGGACGTGGTTCTGGTCAACCACTTCCCCTCAAACCTGACCGCCGGAGGCTGGAAGCTGGGCATAGTGGTCGGCGATGGGGCGTCGGACGAGCAGGCCAACGCGGTCGAGACGATCATCAAGGGCGACGTGGGCGGCCCCTTCGCGGATTTCGCGGCGCTCACCGACGAGTGGATGGGCATGGAGCGGGGTAGCGTCAGCTTTTCGGATGGCGATCGTCCAACCGGCTCGGTGGCGGGTGTCGACTTTGCGTTCGAGCCGCTGCCGGGGCCCGAGGGCAGCGACACCGAGACCACCGTTCGTAACGCGGCATTCGGGTTCGCCCCGGAGTTCCGCGTCGGCAAGTCGTCCGGGCACTTCAAGGTCCAGGGCATCGAGTTTGACGCGATCTACGGCGAGACAGCCGACTATGAGTTCGCTAGCGAGACGGAAGAGGGGGCCGCGAAAGGACGCGGTTAGCAGGCCGGTACCCGGTCCAAGCTGATGGAGTCGACAGTCCAGCGCCGCGTCCCGCCCCTGCCCGATCTGCTCCAGTTCGGGCTGCTTGCCTCGCTGTTCCTGCTGGCGCTCGCCGGCTGGGCAGTGACCGACGATCGGATGCAGGGCATGGACGCCGGTCCCGGCACCGATCTGGGCACGCGGGGTTCTACGTCACCGCCTGGGTGGTGATGATGGCGGCGATGATGTTCCCCTCGATCTGGCCGATGATCGTCATGTACCAGCGGGTCCAGAGGGGAAGGGCGGAACAGGGTCGGGAGGCACCGCTCGGCGCCACGACTCTCTTCGTGTCCGGATACCTGATCACCTGGACCGCTGCGGGCCTGGTCGGCTACGCGGTGTTCGAGGCGGCCCGGTCGGTGTCGATCGACGCCTTCTCCTGGGACCGGGGCGGCCCTTACCTGGCGGGGGGCATCATCGTCATGGCGGCCGTCTACCAGCTCACGCCGCTCAAGGACGTCTGCCTCAGAAAGTGCCGAAGCCCCCTGATGTTCATCCTCACCTCCTGGCAACCGGGGCGGCTCGGCGCGCTCCGCATGGGCATCGACCACGGGGCCTGGTGCGTGGGCTGTTGCTGGGCGCTGATGGCGGCGCTGTTCGCGCTTGGCGTGATGAGCGTTGGCTGGATGGTGTTCGTCGCCGGCCTGATCGCCCTGGAGAAGCTGCTGCCCTTGAAGGCATTGGCGAACCGCACCGTCGCGATCTTGCTTCTGGCCCTCGGCCTTACGGTCGCGATCGCGCCTGAACGCGTGCCGGGACTCACGCTCCCCGACTCGCCACAGGCGATGGGCGCCATGCAGGGGATGGGCGGAGACAGCATGGACGGGGGCGCCAAGAAGATGCACGGCGAGCCGATGCCCGGCAAGGGCATAGATTCCGGCGGGACGAAGGCGAAGGGACCCTAAGCCCAGCGCTCAGAACTGGTCCTCGCTGGACCACTCGAAGGGGATGTGCTCGCTGGAACGGCCCGCCCAGTCCCACTTGAGCCCGAAGCAGTCGGCGTCGTTCGTCGTGGCGATTCCGTAGGTCAACGGTCCCTGGCCCGGACCAACCTCGGCGCCCGGTGCGTTCAGCACCTGTCAAGGAACGCGCGCCGACCGAGGTGGCACGGCTAGCCGGAGCGTCGAACGCCGATGTCCGAGCCCTCGGGCTCGGAGACCGCATCGGCGACTGCTTCGGGCGCCTCGGGTCGCTCGCGGGCATGGCGCGCCGCGGCGCCGACGAACTCCCGGAACAGCGGCTCGGGCCGGTTCGGCCGCGAGTTGAACTCGGGGTGAAACTGCGAGGCGACGAAGAAGGGATGGTCGGGCAGCTCGATCATCTCGACCAGGCGCTCGTCGGGCGAGGTGCCGCCACAGATCAGCCCCTCGTCCTCGAGGCGCCGGCGCAGCATGTTGTTGACCTCATAGCGGTGCCGGTGGCGCTTGTAGATCACCGCCTCGCCGAAGATCTCCCGGGCACGCGTGCCCTCGTGCAGCTTCACCGGGTCGGCGCCCAGCCGCATCGTCCCGCCCATCTCGGAGACCTCCTTCTGCTCTGGGAGCAGGTCGATCACCGGGAACGGCGTCTCGGGGTCGAACTCGGAGGAGTTGGCGCCCTCCATGCCGGCGATGCTGCGGGCGAACTCGACCACCGCGATCTGCATCCCGAGGCAGATCCCCAGGAACGGGATCGAGCGCTCGCGGGCGATCCGCGCCGCCTGCACCTTGCCCTCTATCCCGCGTTCGCCGAAGCCGCCCGGAATCAGGACCCCGTCGGCGCCGTCGAGGCGCTCGGGATCGAAGTCCTCGGAGTCGACCAGCTCGACCTCGACGTTTATCCCGTGGTGAAAGCCGCCGTGCTTGAGGGCCTCGATGACCGACTTGTAGGCGTCGGCGAGCTGCACGTACTTGCCGACCAGCGCGATCCGGGCGGTGCCCTCGGCCGCGTCGGCACGCCGCACCATCTCCTCCCAATCGGCGAGGTCGGGTGCCGGCGCCTCGACCCCGAAGTGGTCGAGAACCAGGTCGTCGACCCCCTCGGGACGGAAGACGAGCGGCACCTTGTAGATGTTGTCGACGTCGCGGGCCGAGATCACGGCCTCCTCGGGAAGGCTCGCGAACAGCGCGATCTTGCGCCTGATGTCGCGCTCCAGCCCGCCCTCCGAGCGGCAGACCAGAGCATGAGGCTGGATTCCGATCCGCCGCAATTCGTTGACCGAGTGCTGGGTCGGCTTGGTCTTCAGCTCGCCAGCGTGACCGACGTAGGGCACCAGGGTCAGGTGGACGAACATGCAGCGCCGCGGGCCGAGGTCCGTGTAGAGCTGGCGGATCGATTCCAGGAACGGCAGCGACTCGATGTCGCCGACCGTGCCGCCGATCTCGGTGATCACGAAATCGACCGCCTGTGATTCGGCGACGATCAGGATCCGGTGCTTGATCTCGTCGGTGATGTGGGGGATCACCTGCACCGTCGCCCCGAGGTAGTCGCCCCGGCGCTCGCGCCTGATCACCGAGTTGTAGACGGCGCCCGCGGTGACGTTGGAGGCACGCGAGGTGTTCTCGTCGGTGAACCGCTCGTAGTGGCCGAGATCGAGGTCGGTCTCGGCGCCATCCTCGGTGACGAACACTTCGCCGTGCTGGAACGGGCTCATCGTCCCCGGGTCGACGTTGATGTAGGGGTCGAACTTCTGAATCTGGACCCGAAAGCCGCGGCTGACCAGCAGGCGCCCGATCGAGGCCGACGCGATGCCTTTGCCGAGAGCCGACACCACCCCGCCCGTGACGAAGATGAACCTAGTGTCGCCCTGCTTGCCTCTATTCATTGACCCTGCCCAGCGAGTCTAGAGATCGCAGTGGCGGAATCGACTCGATTGCTTTCGAAATCGACCGCAATTCGCCGTAAATCGTGATCGCCGCGACCACCGCCAAGGCGATCAGCCGGCCGCTCTCGTCGAGCGTGGTCAAGAGCCAGACACCGGCGATCGCCCCGACCAGGTTCGACCCGATGTCGCCGAGCATCGCCCGCTCGCCCAAGGTGAACCAGGCTCCGACCAGGACCGGGCCAAGGAAGATTCCGAGCAGCTCGACCGGCTCTGCGGTCCACGCCCCGATGCAAAGTCCCAAGCCAAGCAGCACCAGGGCCTTCTCGGCCCGCCCCGGACGCAGGTCGAGGAGGTTGAACAGGTTGGTGGCAAGGATCAGCAGCGCGACGTCGGCGAGGTACTCGAGCGATTGTAGGCCGCGCCCCGAGACGACATAGGCGGCAAGCGCCAGGGCGCCGATCGCCTTGATCGCCCCGGTCGACAGCCGCCCCTCGCGAAGCGCCTGAGCGTGTCCCCGCCAACCACGTGGCGCGTCTGGCTGCGCGCCCTGCCCCAGCGAATCGTCGAGAAAGCCGAGGAAGGCGACGCCAAGCAGATAGGGAATCCAGCGGCGCAGCTCAGGGTCGAGCAGGTCGAGGTCGGCACGGTCATTGAGGAAGGCGAGCGGCGCCAGGGCGACAAGAGCAGTGGTCGCGAGCACTGCGCCGAGCGGGAAGGCGAGACTGCGGCCGCGATAGTTGTCGCGTACCAATCCGGCGTCGGCGAGGCCCCGCACGCCGGCCGGGACCATCAGCAGAGCCAGGGCGAAGGAGAGCGGCAGCCCTATCCAGAGCACGTGGGATCGCTCATCTAGGGCGCGCCGGCGGGCACATGGGGAAGGCCCGGCGACGGTGTGAGCAGGTCGGGGAGCAGCCGGTCGGCGGTGTCCTTGACGCCGAAGTTGCCCTCGGCGCCGAGCAGCGCAAAGACCATCGCCACCTGCCCCGAGACGAAGTCGAGGTCGTCCGCGGTCGAGAGGCCATGGGAGGAAAAGAAGGAGATCGAGGAGGGGTCGGTTTCGCTGGTCTCGACGCCGACCTGCTTCGCGCCGGCCGCCTCGATCCCGTCCAGAAGGCCGGCCTCGAGCCTGCTGGTCGCGGTCTTGCCCTGTCCGTTGAGGTCGGTGGGCTGCTGGCGAACGACGATCACGCTGTCGAGCGCGCCGAAGCGCCCACTCGCCCGGGACAACAGGCGGCTTCGCACCCGATCGAGCAGGGTGCCGCCGAGGACGATCTGCCTCCCGACCCCCTTGCCGAGTGCCTCGACGGAATCGCTGTTGGTCGCCAGATCGGAGAGGCGGGTTTGCGAGAGCTCGCCGGCGAGACCGCCGATGTCGGGTGGCTCGCGCACGACCGCGACCGCGACCAGACGGCCGCCGGACGGTTGCAGCGCCTGCTCTATGTCTGTCGAGAGATCGTTGGGGAGCCCGCCGAGCGCCACGACGCCGATCCGCTGTCCTCGCAGCTCTCCCCGAACCAGCGCCGGATAGACCCGCTGGGCGAACTCATCGGAGCGGTTGAGCTGCCCGGCGAGCTGGTCGGACCGGTTGCGCGCCGCCTCGAGGTCGCCGGTGAGGCTCGCCTCGAGGTTCTTCTTCGTGTTCGAGAGCACGTTGTCGCCGAACCCGACCCCGATCAGGATCCCGATCGCCAGTGCCAGGAACACGGCGGCCAGCGAGGCCGCGTGATAGCGCGAGCTGTAACCCATCGCGAAGAGCATAAATTGCGGCGGCTTCGCCGCCTGACATGCAAGTGCCGCGGCGCAGCGCCGCGGCCAAGACCTAGAGGCCGAGCTGCACGCGGAGCTTGAGCCAGACCAGATTCACGAACTCCCTGAGGCTGTCGGAGCTGGCGACGACGACCACGAGCAGCACCAGCGAAACGAGCACGAAGAGCGCGAACAGCGAGCCGCCGACGCCCGGGTTGTAGAGCCTGCTCACTCCTTTTGCGTCTACCAGAGTCTCGCCGATCCGCAGCCGGGTCAGGAAAGTCGACGACATGCCCTCGCGGCTGCGGTCGAGGAACTCGATCAGGTTGAAGTGGGCGCCAACGCTGACGATCAACGCCGCCCCCTTCTCGAAGGCCATCAGCATCGCCACGTCCTGGCTGGTCCCAGCTGCTGGGACGATCGTGTGCTCGAGACCGAGGTCGAGCACCCGCTCGCGGCCCGGCGCTCGGCCGTCGGGATAGGCGTGCACGACGAGCTCGGCCCCGGAGCGCAGGGCGGCGTCGCTGGCCGAGTCCATGTCACCGATCACCACGTCGGGCTTCAGCCCCGCCTCGAGGATCGCATCGGCCCCGCCGTCGACTCCGACCAGCACCGGCCTCACATCGCGGATGTAGGCGCGCAGCGCCTGAAGGTCACGGCGGTGGGTCGTGCCCCGTACGACGACCAGAGCGTGGCGGTCGCGGAACTTGGTGTGGATCGCGGGGAACTCGACCCGGCCGGTGAGCAGGTCCCCCTCCTGGCGAACGTGCGCCATCGTGTTCTCCGCGAACGCCGAGAGCGCGTCGTCGACTCGCTGGCGCTGCTCGTCGAGCTGATGAGCCAGCGCGTCGGACTCCATCACGGTCCCGGTGACAATCTCCTCGCCGCCGCAGATCACCGTGCCGCCCTCGATCGTCAGCGGATCGCCGTCCTTCAGTTGCTCGAAGAGCGGCGCTCGCGGCGCATCGACGAGGTGGATCCCCGCCCGGGTCATCATCAGCGGGCCCGCGTTGGGGTAGCGGCCATTGGAAGAGTCCGAGACGTTGATCACGGCCTCGGCGCCCGTGGCGATCAGCTCCTCGGCGGCGATGCGGTCGATGTTGGTGTGGTCGATCACCGCGATGTCGCCTGGGCCCAGGCGCTTGACGAGGTGCTTGGTCTTGCGCCCCAGACGGGCGGTGCCGAAGATGACGCCGTCCTGGCTGTTTCCGTTGCGCCGGGACAGCAGATGACGGCCAAACCTGGAGCGGCTGGCGGTAGCCACGGGCTCAGATTAACCGCTGGACAGCGCTAGGCGGCGGCGAGCAGCTCCTGGGCGTGGCGGCTCGCCGCCTCGTCGCCCCGGTCGGCGCCCAGCATGCGGCAGATCTCGGCCACCAGCTCGTCGCCGTCCACCCGTTGCACCGAGGCCAACGCCTCGCCCCCGCGGACCCGCTTGCTGATCCGAAAGTGGCCGCTGGCAAGAGATGCGACCTGCGGCAGATGCGTGATGCAGATCACCTGCCGCGCCTGCCCGAGGCTGCGCAGGCGCTCGCCGACAGTGCGCGCGGTGTTGCCGCCGACCCCACCGTCTATCTCGTCGAAGCACAGCGTCGCCGTGCTCGCCGACGCACCGAGCCCGGTCAGCGCCAGCATCACCCGCGACAGCTCGCCGCCGGAAGCGGCGTCGCGCAACGGCGCCGGCTCGATTCCCGGGTTGGTTGCGATCAGAAAGGTGACCGTCTCGGCGCCCGCCGGGCCGAAGCCGTCAGGCACCGGCTCGAGCTTGACCCCGAGCTTTGCGCCGGGCATCGCCAGCTCCTCAAGCTCCTCGGCGACCCGCTTCTCGAGCCGACGGGCGGCCTTCCTCCGGGCGCTCGTCAACTCGGCGCCAAGCTCAGCCCGGCGCGCTTCGGCGCCAGCCAGCTGCGATTCGAGCTCCACGCCGCGCCCTTCAGCGCCCTCGAATCGCTCGATCTCGGTCCGGCAACGCTCGGCGTGCGCGAGCACCGACTCGATCGAACCCCCGTGCTTGCGCTTCAAGCGGTCGAGGACGTCGAGGCGCTCCTCGACCGCCGCCAAACGCTCCGGATCGGCCTCGATTCGCTCCACATAGGACCGCAGCTCACCGGCCACGTCGCCGGCCTCGACGGCGAGCCCAGCGACCCGTTCCCCGACCCGGTCCAGCTCGGGGTCGACGCCGACCGAGGCGCGCATCGCGCCTTCGGCCTCTGCCAGAGCGCCGGCGCCGCCTCCCCCGTCCTGCTCGGAACCACTTATCGCGGCAAGGGCGCCGGCGGCTGCAAGGCGCAGGCCCTCCGCGTGGCCGAGGCGGCTGCGCTCGGCGTTCAGCTCCGCCTCCTCGGCGCCGTCGGGTGCGGCGGCCTCGATCTCGGACAGCTCGTAGCGGTAGAGGTCGAGGTCCCGTTCACTCGCCCCGTCGCGCTCGCGCAGCTGCTCAAGCTCCCGACGCGCGTGCTCCGCCCTTGTATGGGCCTCCCGGTAGCGGCGCCGCCTCTCGAGATGCGCCTCGCCAGCAAAGCCGTCGAGGACCTCGAGTTGGGCCGAAGAGAGCACCAGCCGGCGATGCTCGTGCTGACCGTAGAAGGCGAGCAGGTGAGCACCAAGCAGCTTTAGCTCGCCGGCGGAGGCCGACCGTCCGCCGATGAAGGCCGCGGTGCGACAGGCGGCGGAGACCCTCCGCCCCAGGACCAGCTGATCGGCATCCTCGGGCAGGCGCTCCGCGACCTCGGCCAGCTGGGGGTCGGCGGCGAGATCGTCCGGCAGGTCGAATGTCCCCTCGACCCAGGCCTCGGAGGCGCCCGGGCGCACGATCTGCGGCCGCGCCCTGCCGCCCATCAAGAGGTCGAGCGAGTGCGCGAGGACGGTCTTGCCGGCGCCGGTCTCCCCCGTGATCACGTTGAAGCCCTCGTCGAAGCGCAGCTCGGCGCGCTCGATCAGCAGCAGGTTCTCGATCCGCAGCTCGCGCAGCATCGTCCGCCCTGTCTAGCAACAGGCGGCGACGGACTCGCCCCATGGCACTGGCGAACTGGCTTGGTATTCGCCCGCTGCTAGGCGGCCACTGGTTCTGCCGCTTCGTCGGGCAGCGCCACTTCCTGGCCGGGCACAGCGACGAAGTCGCGATCGCGGACGAGCAGCAAACCGAGTGCCGCCCCGACGAAGGCGATCACCGCCGCGATCAGAAGGAGGTCGTTGAAGGCGCTGACAAAGGCGATCTTCGAGTCAACGACGACCTGGTGGCGGATGCCGGTCCGCGCGACGCGGCCCGCGGCCACCGAACCACCCGAGGCCACCGCATCGCTGAGCCCATGCGGAGCATTCGGCATCAGCGCGGCGAACTTGCTGTCGATCCGCGATTGGAATACCGCACCGAGCCCAGCGACGCCGGTCGCGATCCCGACCTGACGGAAGGTGGTGTTGATCCCCGAGGCCATGCCGGCGCGAGCCGGCTCCACGACCGCGATCGCTGCCTGCGCGATGCCCGGGTTGGTGAGCCCTATGCCCGCGCCCGCGACCAGGAAGCCGGCCAGGAGCGTGGTCCAGTCCGAGTCGACGGTCACCCCGCGCATCAGCAGCAGCCCGACGCCCACCATCGCCAGCCCAATGCCCATCAGCACCCGAACCGGGACGCGATGGGAGAGTTTGCCGGAGATCGGCGCGACCACGAAGGAGAGAAGGGTCAACGGCAGGAAGCGCAAGCCTGCGTCCAGCGGCGAGTAGCCGAGGACGCCCTGGATGTAGATCGTGAGGTACAGAAAGGCAGCGAACATCCCTCCCGAGAGACCGAAGGCAACCGCCGATACACCGTTGAAGGCCGGCAAGCGGAACAGCGACAGATCGAGCATCGGGTGCGAGCTGCGGTGCTCGACGACGACGAAGGCCGCCAGCAGCGCCGCGGCGCCGATCAACGAGGCGAGGATCGGGGCGCTGCTCCAACCTTCCGGGTTGCCGCGGATGAGGCCGAAGATGAGCAGGAACAGCGCGCTCGAGAAGGTGACCAGCCCCGCCACGTCGATCCGCTGCGGGTCCTGGGCGGCGACGTTCTCGAGCCGCAGCTCGGTGAGCGCGATCGCGATCAGGCCGATCGGCACGTTGATGAAGAAGATCCACTGCCAGCCGAGGTGCTCGGTAACCAGACCCCCGACGAGCGGACCGATCGCGACGGCGCCGCCAATAACCGCGCCCCAGACGCCGAACGCCATCGCCCGATCGCGGCCGTGGAACTCCTGCCCGATCAGCGCCAGTGAGGTCGCGAACATCGCCGCGCCACCGACCCCCTGAAGGCCGCGGGCGAGGTTGAGCAGGGTCGGGTCGCCGGAGATGCCGCAGAGGAACGAAGCGAAGGTGAATACCGCGAAGCCGAGCGAGAAGACGCGCCGGCGGCCCAGCCTGTCGCCCAGCGATCCGGCGGTGAGAAGGATCGCCGCCAGCATCAGCGAGTAGGCGTCGACGACCCATTGAAGGCTCGAAAGGCTCGCGTGCAGGTCGCGCTGGATGTCGGGCAGCGCGACGTTCACGATCGTGATGTCGAGCAGCAACATGAACGTCGCGATCGAGACCAGGAGCAGGGTCCACCACTTGCGTTCCATTACTTCACTTTCTACAGCACGGAACCGGAACGCCGCCGAACTCCTAGGCTCCGATGCTGCGCCGGCCCGTTGGTCCTAGTGGGCCAGGTGGCCGAACTTCTCGCCGATGCGCTGATAGAAGCTCGAGCCCGGGAGCTGGGCGAGGCGCCCGGCCTCCTGGCGAAAGCTGACCTCGGCCTCGCCGCCGGGCCGTAGCTCACACAGCGTCTCTCCGTCAATGGCCACGTCGACGGGTTCGCGGCCCTCCGCGTTTCCGACCCGCAGCACGTCCTCGGGGGCGACGACCAGCGCCCGAGCTGTGAGCGTATGCGGGGCGATGTAGCTGACCACGTACCCCTCCACCCCCCAGGCAAGGATCGGGCCGCCGTTGGCGAGGTTGTAGCCCGTGGAGCCAGCGGGGGTTGCGGCGACCAACCCATCGCAGCGCACGTTGCCCACCTCCTCCCCGGCGATCCGGTAGCTGAGCACGGCGACGCGGCCCTGGGGCCGGCGGATGAAGGTAACGTCGTTCAGCGCCAGCCCACTCGCCTCTCCGGCCGCAACCTCGAGGCCCGGAAGGTTGATCACCTCGAAGTCGCCGGCCAACGCCCTGCGCAAGCCCTCGTCGAGCTGATCGCGCTCCGCCGCGGCCAAAAAGCCGACCGTCCCGAAGTTGATCCCGAACACCGGCACCCCTGTCCCGGCGTACTGACGCAGCGCCCAGAGGATCGAGCCGTCCCCGCCCAGGACCAGGCAGAGGTCGGGGTCGGACGGCAGCGTCTCGGTCACCTCGATTCCCTCCGCGGCGCCCTCGAGCTTTGCCGCCTCGGCCCCGCTTGCCTTGATGCGGCACTCCGCGGACACCGCGGCGGCCACCGCAGCCGCGACGGCCTCGCTGGCATCGGGAGGATGCGAGTGGGTGACCAGCGCCACCGTCCGCACTGCCGACGGTGCCTTTGTCTCCTTGGTGCTCACGACTCCACTTCGTGGATCGCCGCCTCGACATCGCCCAGCGACTCGCCTCCGCGCGAGCACCAAAGGAACGATTCGCGGTTTCCCTTCGGGCCCGGCAGCCCCGAGGAGGCAATGCCGCGCACGGCGAGACCGAGCGACTGCGCCGCCTCAGCGGCCATGGCGAGGGCCTCGCGTCGCAGCGCCGCGTCGCGCACCACGCCGCCCTTCCCGACCTTCTCCGGGCCGAGCTCGAACTGTGGCTTGACCAGCGCCAGGACCTCGCCGTCCTCGCTCAACGTGCCCGCGACCGCGGGCAGCACCTTGGTCAGCGAGATGAACGAAACGTCGACCGTCGCCAGCGAGGGAACGAACGGCAGGTCTGCCGGCTCCAGCGAGCGGGCGTTGAGGCGCTCGATCACGGTTACCCGCGAGTCGTTGCGCAGCCTCCAGTCGAGCTCGCCATGGGCGACGTCAACGGCCGCCACACGGGCGGCGCCGTGCTGGAGCATGCAGTCGCTGAAGCCGCCGGTCGAGGCACCGACGTCGAGGCAGTCGCGCCCGGCAACGTCGATTCCGAAGGCCTCGAGGGCATTTTGAAGTTTGATGCCACCGCGCGATACATAGTGTGGGCCCTCGGCGACGATCAGATCGGCCTCCGGCTCGACAAGCTGACTCGGCCGCAGGGCAAACGGGCCGTCCTGCCCAAGTTGCACCTCTCCGGCCCGTACGGCCGCGGCCGCGGCCGTACGCGAGGAAAAAGCTCCACGCTCGGCGAGCAGGGTGTCGAGGCGCTGGCGCGGCATGTCGCGAACCGTAGCGCCGGAGCGCACCTGCGCCGGGCGGGGACTGCCGAATGTGTGAGGCCGATCACACACGAATCGCACATACGTTCGTATTCTCAATACCTGTAATGACTCTGTTCAGAGCAATCCCCCTGGCAATCCACGGCGTCATCGAGATCGTCGCCGCGCCGGTGCTGATCGCCGCCCCCTTCGTGCTCGGATTCGGGACCGCAGCGGGCGCCGTCTCGATCGCACTGGGCGCGATGCTGATGGGCCTGGCGCTCTCCACCCACGGTGAGCACCGAACGGTCCCGCTCGGAGCGCACGCCGGTTTCGACTACCTGATCGGTGGACTCGCGATCGTCGTCGGGCTGGCGCTCGGCATCGGTGGCGCACCACCGATCGCAACAGTCTTTTTGGTTGGGTTCGGTGCCGCACATTTGACGCTGACCGCTTCAACGCGGTTCAGCATCCGCGGCGCCTAACGGACTCGACTACCTCCCACAGATCACATATATAGAGATACATATCTCTCCTCCCCTGTAGTACCCCAGAGCGCCCCGCCTTTTGGCGGGGCGTCTCTTTTGGCGAGTCGAGTTCGCAGACGCCGTCGGCCAAGTGCTCCCGGAGTGGACCGGCTGCTGCTCACCCGGCCAACGGGAAGTGGCAGTGCGTGACGGGGTCGTGCGGTTGGCGGTAGGAGCTTCTGAATGGCAGCGCGCGGGTGCGTCAGAGTTGGCGATGCGGGTTCTCTGGACATGCAACAACCGATGACTTGGTGAGGTCGAGTGGCTGGTATCTCGTCGTAGTGACCGGAGGGCGGATCAGCTATCCAAGCCGCTGGCCCGGCTCACGCCGAGGGGGCAACGCGGACCACTCGACCTGCCATGCACTTGCCGACCTTGACTCTGTGGGCGACCACCGTTAGCGCAGGCCCTTTAGCTGATCGTCCTGAGCGTAGCGACGACTCGCTGAATCCGATGTCGCTTCGGACTGGCAACCCCGTTTGCATTGGGTGACGCCGTGGGCTCGTCCGCCTGGTGACCGCTAGTTGCTGCGGAACCCGCGCGATTGTGCTCTTACGACGCGGCGCCCGGAAGCCTGCTCGACGAGCTTGACGACCTCTTTCCAAGGCATCGACAGCTGGTCGAGTGAGATCGTGACTTCATCGGGGTTGGTTGCGTTGGTCATCATGAACGGACGGCTCGCTTCAGAATCGTGCTCGAGGTGCAGTACCAGAGAGTGGTACTCGTTGAACAAACCTTGATGGACGTCGATTCGGCCGACGGTCACGCTTTCCCACGGCACAACTCTCCCTGAGAGTTCATCTGTCAGAGCATTTCCGTCGATGACCAGAGCCGGTGCTCGCTGCGCCGCCGAGCGGGCGAAGTAGGCGCAGGGAGCACCGAATAACACGACAGCGATAACAACCCCGACCGTGCTATTGGCGGTGACCGCACGCACGGTCCCGGCAATTGTCAACAAGCCAAAGAACAGAGCCCAGCCGACCGATTTGAACCGGTTGCTGTAAACGGATGTTCGCTGCAGAGCCGTCAGCCGCCGTTCTCTGTGCCAGGGCCCACAGCCTGATGATGCTAGGAGGCCGCAATCAGTGCCGTGGCCGCGATGAAGACAAAGAAACCCGCACCCAGGACGACAAGTCCAAGCCATCGCTCGCCATGGTTATCGAGGACATGCCTCCATAGAACAATGGGACTACGGTCGGCAACAGCACGTAACCGACACTCCCTTCGAGGATCGCGACGCATCCTGCAATCGCCCCTGTTGCACCCACGGGCAGTGCCTTCATCGATACATGCCCCTGGCGCTTCGCGATGCCAGCCGCGAGCGTGCCGAGAAGCATCATGAGTACAACCAAGATTCCCCTCATTGAGGGTTTATCGGCGGCCGCGGGGTGGAAATCAAGTTGTGCTCGGGCCTGCCTGCCGCCCTCTCTGGGGCGCGCTTTAAGAGCAACTACACGAGCCGTTGACGGCTCGTAGCGTGCCCGGGACAGCATTAAATGTTGCGCCGGGCACTCCCTCCTGCCCGGACGTGTCGACGCTCTCGGGCCGCGCAAGAAGTCTCCCGCTGCGGCTCCAGCTGCGCCGATACCCGCGCTGGCTGCGACCGATCCAGCGGACGTATGTGCACCCGCAGCCGCGCCAGCACCGGCTTGAGTAACTCCACCGAATGCGCCTGAACCGACGACCTTCACCGCTCGCGGGATTTCCAGTGGCCCGAGGGCTTCGGCCCCGACTACCGTCCCTGCGATATCAACACCGGGCCGAGCGCCGCCCGCTTCGGCGCTCGTAGTAGGCGGACGCCGACACGCCCAGGGTGCGGCAGATCGGCTCGACCCCGAAGCGGGCGCGGTGGGACTCCACGTAGGCGCTCACTTCGGTCGGGGCGGGTCGGGCTCTTTGGCGAAAAAAACCGAGGCCGACTTGAGGATCTCGTTGGCGCGGCGCAGCTCGCGCACCTCGCCGCGCAATCGCTTCAGCTCCTCGCGCTCCTCGGTGGTGAGCAGATCGGCACGCTTGCCGGCATCGGCCTCGGTTTGGCGCACTCGCCTTCGCAGCGTCTCAGGGTGGATGCCCAGATCGGCGGCGACGTGGGCGATCGGGCGGCCGGACTCGAACACCAGCCCGACACCGCGATCCAGCAACTCCTCGGGGTACTTCCTTGGTCTTGACATC
>JBBQNM010000036.1:0-24136 GCA_038329895.1 Solirubrobacterales bacterium
CAACGTGGCGATTGACCCGGCACGCGCCCAGGAAATCATGATCGACTTCGATCTTGAGCTTGAAGTCGTCACCAAGAAGACCGCTGAAGAAGAAGTCTCCTCGGTGTTCGTCGATCGCGCTCAAATCGATGTCCGCCCCCGTCCCCCCGTCGTCACCATCATGGGTCACGTCGACCACGGCAAGACCTCACTGCTCGACGCGATCCGCGAAACCGAGGTCGCGGCGGGCGAGGCCGGAGGAATCACCCAGCACATCGGCGCCTATCAGGTGCACCATGACGGCAAGGTCGTGACGTTCCTCGACACGCCCGGCCACGAGGCGTTCACCGCGATGCGCGCCAGGGGTGCCCAGGTCACAGACCTGGCGGTGATCGTGGTTGCCGCCGACGACGGCGTCATGCCTCAAACCCTTGAAGCGATCGACCACGCACGTGCCGCCGACGTGCCGATCCTCGTCGCGGTCAACAAGATCGACCGTCCCGAGGCGCAGCCCGACCGGGTGCGGACCGAGCTGGCGGGCCACGATCTCAACCCCGAGGAGTGGGGCGGGGACACCGTCTATGTCGACGTGTCCGCGAAGACCAAGGACGGCCTCGACAACCTGCTCGACATGGTCGTCCTGGTGTCAGATCTGGAGGAGCTGGGGGCCAACCCCGACGCCCCCGCCTCGGGGACGGTGATCGAGTCAAAGCTCGACCCGGGGCGCGGCCCGGTGGTCAGCGTGCTGGTCCAACGCGGCACCTTGAAGATCGGCGACGCGGTCGTCGCCGGGCCGCAGTGGGGCAGGGTGCGGGCGATGCAGGACTTCACCGGAGACCGCGTGCAGGAGGCGGTGCCCGGGATGCCGGTCGAAGTGCTCGGTTTCGAAGGCGTTTGCGAGGCGGGCGAGTTCGTCCAGGTGGTCGAGAACGACCGCCGCGCCCGCGAGCTTGCCCAGGAGCGGGCCAACCGGCTGAAGACCGAAGCGCTGGCGCGGCGTCAGGCCCGCAAGATCACCCTCGAGGAGTTCTTCGCGAAGGCCCAGGAGGGCGAGATCAAGGAGCTCAACATCGTGCTCAAGGCCGATGTCGCCGGCTCGCTGGAGGCGCTCCAGGACGAGATAGCCAAGCTTCCGCAGCAGCAGGTCCCGATCAACATCATCCACGCCCAGACCGGCGGCATCAACGAGTCAGACGTGATGCTGGCGTCGGCGTCTGACGCGGTGATCATCGGATTCAACGTGCGGCCGCTGTCCGACGCCCGGCGCACCGCGGAGCAGGAGGGAGTCGATATCCGCACCTACTCGGTGATCTACAAGGTGACCGAGGAGCTGCGGGCCGCGATGGAGGGCATGCTCGAGCCCGAGGAGGTCGAGGAGACGATCGGCGAGGCGGAGATCAAGCAGACCTTCCGCGCCTCGCGCGTCGGTCGCATCGCCGGCTGCCTGGTCACCGAGGGCAAGGTCGCCCGCGACGCCCAGGTCCGCCTGATCCGCGACGGCACCGTCGTGTGGGAGGGCAGGGTTGGCTCGCTGCGGCGTTTCAAGGACGACGTCAACGAGGTCGAGGAGGGGCAGGAGTGCGGGATCGTGCTCGAGGGCTTCGCCGACGTCAAGGAGGAGGACATGCTCGAGTTCTTCCGCACCAAGCAGGTCGAGCAGACCCTCGAGTCCTGATTGCCGCGGCTTTAGCCGCGGCTGACATGCATGTGCCGGCGCCTGAAGGCACCGGCCAAGAACGACTGTCAGGCGGCCGAAGGCCGCCGCAAGTGATTCAGGGGTCCGACGCGGAGTAATTTGAATGCCATGGACCCGTTCGTCTGTCTGGTTGAGCTGCACCTTCACTTCGGCGAAGCGTCGGATCTGAAGGCGAAGCGAAAGCACGTCCAGTCGCTGAAGACCCAGCTTCGGCAGCGCTTTGGCGCCTCGGTGGCCGAGGTCGATCACCAGGACAAATGGCAGCGTGCGACGCTGCTCTGCGCGCTGGTCGGCGGACGGGACGTCGAAGATCGCGGTGCCGCCCTGGAGCGTTTCGCGGAGAGCCGTTGTCCCGATGGGTGCTCGGCCGAGCGCGACCTGCTCAGTCTCGTCGACATCCGTGGCTGAGCACGTGCGAGGCGTCAGGCAGGCGGCTGTATAGTCGCCCCGCGATGCCCTCCGCCCGCATGCGGCGCATCAACGAGATGCTGCGTGAGGTCGTCGGGGCGGCGATTTCGACCGACCTCAACGACCCGCGCATCGGATTTGTCACTGTGACTTCCGTCGAGACCAGCTCAGATCTGCGTACCGCGCGCGTCCACTTCAGCGTGCTCGGAAGCGCCGAGGATCGCGACGCGACCCTAGCCGGACTGCGTTCGTCGCATGGGGTGATCCAGGCACGGATTGCACGCGAGACGCGGATGAAGCGCACACCGACGCTGACCTTCCACTACGACGAGACGATCGAGAAGGGTATGCGCATCTCGAAGCTGCTCGACTCCGAGCCATGAGCGGGCCAACCGACCTGGTGGCGACCGACATGGAGGCCGTCGCGGCGGAGATCCGCGCCGCCGAGCGGTTCCTGCTCACCACCCACGAGGGTCCCGACGGCGACGCGCTCGGGTCGCTGCTGGCGATGCACCACATGCTCGATCAGCTCGGCAAGGACTCGGTGATGTTCCTCGCCGCGAAGGAGTTCCCGCTGCCGATCGAGTACAGGTTCCTTCCCCTCGAGGAGGTCTTTCACGAGCCGCCCGCCGACATGGCGGATCGCACCGTCGTGTTCCTCGATTGCGGAAACATCGAGCGGATGCCGGTCGACTTCCTGAGCAACGACGGGGCGCACGTGATCAACATTGACCATCACCACGACAACACCCGCTTCGGCGACGTCAACCTGGTCGACGTCGACGCCTCCTCGACGGCCGAGATCGTCTACGAGCTCGCCCTTCACATCGGCGTCGAGATCACGCCCAAGATGGCGTCGGCGCTCTACGTCGGGCTGGTCACCGACACGGGCCGGTTTTCCTACGAGAACACCAACGCCGGCACGCATCGGATCGCGGCTGCGCTGATCGAGGCCGGGGTCGATGTCAACGACATCTACCGTCGGCTCTACGAGAATGTCCCCCTGGAGAAGCTGCGCCTCGTGGCGCGAGCCCTGGAGGCGATCGAGCGTCCCTGCGAGGGACTTGCGGTTACGTCCATCGGCGATGCCGACTACGAGGCGACGGGCTCCGGCGAGGAGATGACCGAGGGGATCATCGACTTTCTGCGCTCGCTCGAGGGGACGAAGGTGGCGGCCGTGATCCGCGAGCTCGGTAGCCGCGGACGGGCTGTTCGCAAGGTCAGCCTGCGGTCCAGTGGCGACGGCGTCGACGTATCGGCGATCGCCCGCGTGCACGGTGGCGGTGGACACGTGCGCGCCGCCGGGTTCTCGACCGACCTCGAGAAGGACCAGATCGTCGATTTTCTTTGCTCGGAGCTGGCTGGCCAGCCATCCAATTAGCCCGATGGCGTCTGCGGCCGAGCGAGCCGCCGTGCTGGTCTGCGACAAGCCAGCGGGGATCACGTCACACGACCTGGTCGCCCAGGTGCGCAGGGAACGAGGGACCAAGGTAGGGCACGCCGGGACGCTCGACCCGTTCGCCACCGGCCTGCTGCTGGTCTTGCTGGGCGGCGCGACGCGGCTGCAGCGTTACCTGATGCCGTTGTCAAAGACCTATCTCGCAACCGCCCGGCTGGGCTGGCGCTCCAGCACCGGCGACACGGAGGGAGACCTGACCGAGACCGGGCGGATTCCCGATCAGCTCGCGCTTCCCACCGGGCGGGTGCGCCAGCGCGTGCCGATGACCTCGGCGGTAAAGGTCGCGGGCGAGCGGCTGTATCGCAAGGCACAGCGCGGCGAGACGGTCGAGACCCCGGAGCGCGAGGTCGAGATCCTGCGCGCCGAGCTTCTCGAGTCCGGTGAGGGCACCGCAGCCTACGAGATCGAGTGTTCCTCTGGCACCTACGTAAGGACCTTGATCGAAACGCTCTCGGACGCCTACTGTGAGAGCCTGCGGCGGGTGGCGATAGGACCGATCAGGATCGAAGATGCGGGGACTGAGCTGACTCCCAACGAGGCGCTTGGTTTCATGCCTGAATTTCGCCTGGAAGCGGAAGAAGCACAGGCGGTCTCGCACGGACAGGCCGTCGTTCCTCGTTCCTCGTTCCTCGAGGCGCGGGCTCCGGCCAAGGAACAAGTAACAAGGAACAAGGAACAAGCGGTCCGGTTGACGCTCGAGGACGAGCTACTCGCTGTGGCTCGATTTGAGGAGGACGTGCTGAAGCCGGAGGTAGTGCTCGCGTGAGTATCTCCGTCACCAAGCTTCCCGACGCCGAGCCCCGGCCCAGGCACGTGGCGATTGGGACCTTCGACGGCGTTCACGTCGGTCATCAGGCGGTGATCGACGACGCCGACACGGTGCTCACCTTCGAGCCCCACCCGCTCGAGATCCTTCATCCCCCCGCGGCGCCGAAGCTGATCATGCCGTTCAGGGTGAAGCGCGATTTCATTGACGGGCTGGGGGTCAGCGAGCTGGTCGTGATCCCCTTCGACGAGCAATTCTCCGAGATCCCTGCCGAGGGCTTCATCGAGCAGGTGCTGCTCGAGAAGCTGGGCGCCGAGCGCGTCTCGGTGGGCGAGAACTTCCGCTTTGGGGCCAAGGCGAAGGGCGATCCGGCGATGCTCCAGGCGCGCGACGAATTCGAGACCCGGGTCGTGCCGCTGGTCGAGGTCGATGGCGAGACCGTCTCCTCGAGTCGGATCCGGGCGCTGGTCGCGGCCGGGGAGGTGGAGGAGGCACGCCGCTGCCTCGGCGCCCCGTTCATGCTCGACGGGAAGGTGGTCGAAGGCGACAAGCGGGGGCGCGAGCTGGGCTTCCCGACCGCCAACCTGGTGCCCGACGACAGCCTCGTCGCGCCCGGGTACGGCGTTTACGCGGCGTTCGCGAACGGCCATCCGGCCGCCGTGAACATCGGGGTGCGGCCGACCTTCGAGAGTGGGCGCGGAGTGTTGATCGAGGCGTACCTAATCGACCACGAGGAGGACCTCTACGGGCTGAACCTGCGGATCGCGTTCGTCTCGCGGCTGCGCGGGGAACGGCGCTTCCCGAGCGTCGAGGAGCTGGTCGCCCAGATGCACCGCGACGTCGATGAGGCACGAGAAGTCTGTGCTAGCTTCCAAACGTCCTGAGGCCCACTGGGCCTCTAATCTTTTGCGGCGGCTTCGCCGCCTGACATGCAACTGCGGCGACACTCTGTGTCGCCGCCCGACAGAACTTTTGCCATGACTTTGCCCAAGGAACAAAAGGCGGAGCTGATCAGCAAGTACGGGCGCGCGCCCAACGACACCGGCTCCGCCGAGGTCCAGGTCGCGCTGCTCACCGAGCGCATCAACGAGCTGACCGAGCACCTCCGCGGCCACGTCAAGGACCACCACTCGCGCCGCGGGCTGCTGATGCTGGTCGGAAAGCGGCGCCGGTTGCTGCGCTATCTGGAGCGCAGCGACCTGGAGCGCTACCGGACGCTGGTCGGCGAGCTTGGTATTCGCCATTGATTGAAGCTGGCGAACCGGCGCCGGAGTTCACCCTTCCCAACCACAAGGGCAAGCCGGTTTCGCTTTCTGACTTTCGCGGCCGCAAGGTAATGCTGGTCTTCTACCCGGCCGACTTCAGCCCCGTATGCAGCGATCAGCTCTCGATCTACCAGGAGGTTCTGGGCCAGATCGAGGAGGCTGGGATGCAACTGCTTGGGATCAGCGTCGATTCGAGCTGGGCCCACAACGCGTTTCGCAAGCAGCTCGGGCTCGACATCCCGCTGCTCGCCGATTTTCACCCCAAGGGCGAGGTGAGCCGCAAGTACGGTGCCTACATCGAGGACTTCGGAACCCCCAACCGCTCGCTGGTGCTGGTCGACGAGGAGGGCGTGGTGCGCTGGGTGCACGAGTCCCCCACCGTGCTCGAGATTCCCGGCGCCAACCTGATCTTCGACGCGCTCGAAGCAGTCGCGTCCTAGGCGGGTCCCTCCCTGCGGGCGCCAGCTGCCCAACTGGATGAGCGAGCTAACCAGTGCCGCAGTCCCGCCGGTCGGCCCGGAGGACCACATGCGTGGCCGCGGGGAGGAGCTGATCGTCTACGCCGACCTCGGCTGCCCGCACTGTGCGGCCGCCTGGGAGCGGATCAGCGTTCTGCCTGCGCGGCTCGTTTTTCGCCACTTGCCGATGGCCAGCGAACACCCTCGCTCGCCGGCCCTGCACGGCGCCGCCGAGGCGGCGGGGAGCCAAGGAAAGTTCTTCGAGATGGTCGACTCGTTGTTTGGCGATCATGGGCGGGTCGACGACCCCCACCTCTGGGAGCGGGCTGACCGATTCGGCATCGACCTCGAGCGCTTCGAGGCCGAGCGCCGCTCCGCCGAGGTCGAGGCCAGGGTCCGCCGGGACTTCGAGTCCGGGATCCGAGCGGGCGTGACTGGCACCCCTGCCCTGTTTCGGGGCGGCGAGATGGTTGCCCTAGGCGACCTGGAGTCCGCGACTCGCAACTAGCAACTAGCGACTCCTCTGTAACATCGCCTCCGACAGAGAACGAGAGTTCTTAAAGCGAAAGGGTCGCCAACCGGGCGGCCGGAGGTAAAAACTTAGATGAGTATGTTTGACGTTAGCCGCGTCTCGGCCGAGGTCGGCGAGAGCGAGATTTCATTCGAGACCGGCAAGCTCGCCAAGCAGGCGAGTGGATCCGTGGTCGTGCAGGCCGGGGAAACGATGGTGCTGTGCACCGCCACGATGGGCAATCTGCGAGAGGTCGATTTCCTGCCCCTGACCGTCGACGTCGAGGAGCGGATGTACGCCGCGGGCAAGATCCCCGGCTCGTTCTTCCGCCGCGAGGGGCGTTCGGGAGAGAAGGCGACTCTGACGGCGCGGATGATCGACCGTCCGATCCGTCCCCTGTTCCCGAAGGGCTGGCACTTCGAGACCCAAATTGTCGCCCAGCCGATGTCGGTGGACCAGGTCCACCCCTACGACATCCTGGCGATGAACGGCGCCTCGGCGGCGCTGGCGATCTCCGAGATTCCGGTCGCCAAACACGTCGGTGCGGTTCGTATTGGCAAGCTCGACGGCGACTTCGTCGTCAACCCTGAAGAAGAGAGCCTCGATGAGCTGGAGCTGGACCTGATCGTCGCCGGCACCGACGAGGCGATCCTGATGGTCGAGGCAAGCGCCAGTGGCGTCAGCGAGGCCGAGATCCTCGACGCCCTCGACATCGCCCACGCCGAGATCAAGAAGATCGTCGCAACGATCGAAGAGCTGCGCGGTAAGGCCGGCAAGGAGAAGCTTGAGGTCGCCGAGCCAGAGGTCGACGAGGGCCTGCTGGAGGAGATCCGCTCCTCGCACGGGGCGAAGATCGACGAGGCCACCTCGGTCCCCGACAAGCTGGCTCGCCAGGAGGCGGCCAAGGCGGTCGAGGAGGAGGTGCTCGAGCAGTACGCAGGCGCCGAGGACGCAGACGAGCCCGACCCGGAGCGCCGTCAGTCCGTCGAGGCTGCCTTCGCAACGCTTGAGAAGGAGATCATTCGGCGCCGAATCGCGGTCGACAAGAAGCGACCCGACGGGCGCGCCCAGGACGAGATCCGCCCGATCGAGTGTGAGGTGGACGTTGCGCCGCGTGTGCACGGCTCGGCGCTGTTCACTCGCGGTGAGACCCAGATCCTCTCCAACGTCGCGCTGGGCACGAGCCGGATGGACATGCGGCTCGACACGCTCGGGATCGCGACCTCGAAGCGCTTCTGGCATCACTACAACTTCCCGCCCTTCTCGGTCGGCGAGGCTGGCTTCATGCGCGGTCCGAAGCGCCGCGACATCGGTCACGGTGCGCTCGCCGAGCGGGCTCTGGCGCCGACGATTCCCGACGAGGAGAGCTTCCCCTATGTGCTGCGGGTGGTCTCCGAGACCCTGGAGTCGAACGGCTCCTCCTCGATGGGCTCTGTATGCGCTTCATCGATGGCGCTTCAGGCGGCGGGCGTTCCCGTCTCGGCTCCGGTCGGCGGGGTCGCCATGGGCCTGATCAAGGAGGGCGACGACTACGTCGTCCTCACCGACATCGCGGGCGTCGAGGACCACCTCGGCGACATGGACTTCAAGGTCGCCGGGACGTCGGAGGGGATAACGGCCCTTCAGATGGACATCAAGATCAGCGGCGTCACCTTCGAGATCCTGCGCGACGCACTCGAGCAGGCGAACAAGGGACGCCTGTTCATCCTCGACAAGATGGCCGAGGCGATCGACGGCCCGCGCGATCAGCTCTCACCCTACGCGCCCAGGATCGAGGCGATCCAGATCGACCCCGAGAAGATCGGGGCCGTAATCGGCAAGGGCGGGGAGACGATCCGCGCCCTCTGCGAGGAGTTCGAGGCCGAGATCGACGTCGACGACGACGGTACGGTGAAGGTCTATGCGACCAGCGGTGAGCTGGTCGAGGCCTGCATTGCCCGCATCGAGTCGATGACCAAGGAGGCCGAGGTCGGCGACCGCTACGAAGCCGCCAAGGTGGTCAAGACGACCACCTTCGGCGCCTTCATCGAGTTGACGAAGGGCACCGACGGGCTGCTGCACATCTCCAACGTCAAGCCCGGAGAGCGGGTCGAGACCGTGGAGAGTGTGCTGAAGCCCGGCCAGGAGCTCGACGTGACGGTGGTCGAGGTCGACCGCGAGCGTGGGCGCATCGGCCTGCGGCTCTCCGACGACCCATCGGTCGAGGGCAAGAGCGCCGAGGAGCTGACCTCGGTTGGTACCGGCAGCGACGGCGGGGGCCGCCGAGACGGCGGCGACCGGCGCCCGCGACGCGACGGCGATCGCGGCGGTGGACGTCGGCCCGATCGCAGCAGGCGTGAGCGATAGCAGCCAGCTAACCGAGCTCGACTCCGGCGTTCGGGTCGTCACCGAGGCGGTGCCCTCGGTGCGCTCGGTCGCGCTGGGCCTCTGGGTGAGGACCGGTTCGCGCAATGAGACCCCCGCACAGGAGGGTGTCTCGCACTTCCTCGAGCACATGCTGTTCAAGGGCACCGAGACGCACTCGGCGATCGAGATCTCGGAGATCTTCGACGGCCTGGGAGCGTCGGTGAACGCGGCGACCGGCAAGGAGACCACCCATCTGAATGGCCGTTTCCTCGACGAGCACACCGAGGAGGCCTTCAAGCTGCTCAGCGAGATGCTGCTCGATCCGACCTACGCCGAGGTCGACTCCGAGCGCGAGGTCGTGCTGGAGGAGATTGCGATGTACGAGGACGAGCCGATGGACCGCGTGCACGATTTCCTTGCCGAGGCGGTGTTCGGCAAGCACCCACTCGGACGCCGGATTCTCGGCCGCGCCGAGGTGATCGCGTCGGTCCCGGTGCCCGAGATCGCCGCCTACCACGATGGCCACTATGTGGCGTCGAACCTGGTCGTCGCTGCCGCTGGGCATCTCGACCACGAGCAGATCTGCGATCTGGCGCAGCGATTCGTCGTCGCGCCGACACAGGGCGCAGGTGAGTTGAACGGCAGCGGGGCGACCACCGAGTCGCGCCTGCGCTTCCACCAGAAGGACACCGAGCAGTACCACATCTGCTTCGGTGGGCCTGGGCTGACCCGCGACGACGAGCGTCGCTATGCGCTCGAGGTGTTCGACTCGATCTTCGGCGGCGCCGCCTCCTCGCGGCTGTTCATCGAGGTTCGCGAGAAGCGTGGCCTTGCATATTCGGTCGGCTCCTACAACGACAAGTACACGGACCTTGGGCTTGTCGCAACCTACGTCGGCACGCGCGAGGAGAACGTCGAAGAGGCCTGTGCGGTGATCGCGGCGGAGCTGGAGCGGCTGCGAACCGAGCCCGTGTCCGAGGAGGAGCTTGCGCGCGGCAAGGAGCTCGTCAAGGGTCGCACCGTTCTCTCCTCGGAGTCGACCGCGTCGCGGATGTCGAGGATCGGCCGCGCCGTCCTCTTCGGGTTGCCGCTCTACTCGCTCGACGAGATCCTGGCGAAGGTGGACGCGGTCACGGTCGACGACGTCACGGCGCTGTGCGAGGACCTCTACGACCCGCAGCATCTCTCCGCAGCCTGCATCGGGCGCGACGAGGAGCTTTTCCGCCGTGCGGTCGCAGATGTGGCCGAGCCCTTGGCCGCGGCGAGCAAGTGACTCGAGTCGCCGTTTCGGGCGCCGCGGGGCGGATGGGGAAGACCGTCTGCGAGGCGGTCGAGAGCGCCGACGACTTGGAGCTGACCGGACGCGCGGACCCGGCGCTGGGGGACGAACTGTCCGCCGTCCTCGGTGGCGCCGACGTCGTGGTCGACTTCACCACCCCCGATGCGGCCTCCGACAACGTCCGCGCCTGCCTGGAGGTGGGCGTCCACGCCGTGGTCGGAACGACCGGGTTCGACGTGATGGCGCTTCGCGAGGCGGTGAACGGAGCCGCCGGCGATGCCAACTGTTTCGTCGCTCCCAACTTCGCGATCGGGGCGGCGCTGATGATGCAGCTGGCCCAGCAGGTTGCCCCGCACATGACCGAGTGCGAGATCGTCGAGCTTCACCACGACCGCAAGCTCGATACCCCCTCGGGCACCGCAATGCGCACCGCCGAGCTGATCGGCGAGGCAGGCGGCAACGTGCATGAGCCGATCCACTCGGTCCGCCTGCCCGGTTTGGTGGCCCACCAGGAGGTCGTCTTCGGCGGCGAGGGCCAGACGCTCACGATCCGCCACGACTCCACCGACCGCCACTCGTTCATGCCGGGGGTGCTACTCGCGGTGCGCAAGGTGGGGGAGCTGCCGGAGCGCTTCACGGTCGGGCTCGAGAGCCTCCTTTGACCGATTTGGCCCGCATGGACGCCACGGCCCAGGCAGATCTGGTCCGGTCGGGCGAGGCGAGCCCCGCCGAGCTGGTAGAGGCGGCGATCGCTCGCATCGAGGCGAGCAACCCGGAGCTCAACGCGGTCATCCATCCCCTGTTCGAGAAGGCTGTCGAGGAGGCGAAGGGTGAGCTTCCCGATGGCCCTTTCCGCGGTGTCCCGTTCCTGCTCAAGGACCTGATAGCGCATTCGGCCGGGGACCCCTTCCACGAGGGTATGAAGCACCTGCGCGATCTCGGCTGGACCGAGGACGCCGACACCGAGCTGGTGCGCCGCTTCCGGGCCGCCGGCTTCGTGATCCTCGGCCACACCAACACGCCGGAGCTTGGCATCCTCCCGACAGCCGAGCCGGAGGCCCACGGCGCGACCCACAACCCTTGGGACACAGGGCGCTCGCCAGGTGGCTCGAGTGGCGGCTCCGCGGCGGCGGTCGCCGCCGGAATGGTCCCCGTCGCGCACGCCAACGACGGCGGCGGCTCGATCCGCATCCCGGCTGCGGCCTGCGGCCTGGTCGGCCTGAAGCCCTCGCGCGGTCAGGTCAGCCTGGCGCCCGAGTTCGGAGACGTGATGACCGGCTTGACCGTCGAGCACGCGGTGGCACGCTCGGTTCGCGACAGCGCCAGGATCCTCGACCTGACCCAGGGCGTGGTGGCCGGCGACCCCTATGTGGCGCCGACCCCGCAGCGCCTCTATCTGGAGGAGGTGGGCGCCGACCCCGGCAAGCTGCGCGTAGGCCTGGCGACCGTGGCGCCCAACGGCCAGTTCGAGGTGCACCCCGACAATGTTGCGGGCGCCGAGGCGGGTGCGCGGCTGCTGGAGTCGCTCGGCCATTCGGTCGAGCCGTCGCATCCGGCGGCATTTGACGATCCCGACTACACCGAGCGCTTCATCCAGCGCTGGACAGCCGGGATCGCCTGGAACCTCGACTACTGGTCGAGAAAGACCGGGGTGGAGGTCACCGAGGCGGGGGTGGAGGCCTCGACCTGGGCGCTGGCCGAAATGGGGCGATCCTTCAGCGGTCCCGACTACCTGGGCGCACTGGAGTATCAGCAGCGCTCGGCGCGCGCGACTGCGGCGTGGTGGGAGCAGGGCTTCGACTTGCTGCTGACGCCGACGATGGGCGAGCCGCCGACACCGCTGGGGGCATTCGATCCCGAGCCGGGCAACCCCGCGTCACCGATCTTCCGCTCCATCCCCACCGCCGGCTTTACGGCCTTCTGGAACTCCACCGGGCAGCCGGGGATCTCGCTGCCCCTGCACTGGAGCGAGGACGGGCTGCCGATCGGGATTCAGCTCGTCGCCGCCTACGGGCGCGAGGACCTGCTGATCCGTGTGGCGGCGCAGCTCGAGGAAGCGCAACCCTGGGCCGATCGCCGCCCAGGCGAGGCCGTCGCCCGATCGCAGTCCCCGGCCGCGGGCTGAACGGCGCGGTACCCTGCTCGGGATGTCGGAGCTTCGCGGGGTCCTAACCGCCATGGTCACGCCGTTCCACGAGGACGGCGGAGTCGACGATGCCGGCACGCGACGGTTGGCGCGGCATCTGGTCGATCATGGCTCGCACGGCCTCGTGATCGCAGGCACGACCGGCGAGGCGCCGACGCTCAGCAACGACGAGAAGCTGGCGGTGTTTCGCGCTGTTCGCGACGAGCTCTCCGACGAAGCGACGCTGATCCTCGGGACCGGCTCCAACGACACCCTCCACACAGTCGAGTTGACCAAGCTCGCCGCCGAGGCTGGGGCCGACGCGGCGATCGTCGTTACCCCGTACTACAACAGGCCCAACCGGGCCGGGTTGATCGCGCACTACCACGCGGTCTCCGAGGTCGGGCTCCCGATCGTCCTCTACAACATCCCGTCGCGAACCGCGCTCAACATGCCTCCGGATCTGCTCGCTGAGCTGGCCGGGATGCCGAACATCGTCGCAGTGAAGCAGGCGAACGACGACGAGCTGGGGCCGGTCGAAGGCCTCGGCGTGCTGGCGGGCAATGATGGGGTCTTCGGGCGCACGATCGAGTTCGGCGGCGCTGGCGGGATCCTCGTGGCATCGCACTTGGTCGGACCCCAGATGCGGGAGATGTGGGATGCCGGTCAGGACGGAGACCTCGAAGGGGTGCGTCAGATCGAGGCCGAGCTTGCGCCCATCTACGAGGCGATGACTGTGACGGCCAACCCGATCCCCGTGAAAGCGGCCTTGAAGATGTTGGGGCTGATCGAGTCCGACGCCCTGAGACTGCCGCTGATTCCGGCGACCGAGGAGCAGCGGCAAGCGATCCGCCCAGCGCTAGAGGCGGCCGGGATCCTGGCAGCGGCGGGTTGAGCGGAACCCTGAGAGTGCTCCCCCTCGGCGGGCTGGGGGAGATCGGCAAGAACATGACCGTCGTCGAGTACGACGGGCGCATAGTCGTGGTCGATACCGGGCTGATGTTCCCGACCACCGAGATGCTCGGCATCGACCTCGTCCTACCCGACTTCTCCTATCTGCGCGAGCGCGCCGGCGACATCGAGGCGATCGTGCTCACCCACGGTCACGAGGATCACGTCGGTGCGCTGCCCTACGTGTTGCGGGAGCTCGGTCACCCGCCGGTCATCTATGGCGGCCTGCTGACCGTCGGCCTCGTTCGCTCGAAGCTCGACGAGCACAAGCTCGGCGACGCCCCCCTGGAAGAGCTGGAGGCCGGGGAGCGGGTGAAGCTGGGACCGTTCGAGCTCGAGCTGATCCACCTCTCGCACTCGATTCCCGACATGCGCGGCGTGCTGCTGAGGACCGAGCTGGGCTCGGTGCTTCTGACCGGTGACTACAAGTTCGACCAGACCCCGGTCGACGGTCGCCCCGCCGACGTCTCGCGGCTGGCCGAGGTCGGGCGCGAGGGCCTGCTGCTCCTCTGCGGCGACTCGACCAATGCCGACCGGCCGGGCGTTTCCCCCTCGGAGTCGAGCGTCGGGCCGGCCCTGCTGGAGACCTTCTCCCGCTGCAAGGGGCGGATCATCGTCACCTCGTTCGCCTCCAACGTTCATCGCGTGCAGCAGGCCATCGACGCCGCCGTGCAGCTCGACCGGCGGGTCGCCCTGGTGGGGCGCTCGATGCGCAAGAACTTCAACATCGCCTCCAACCTCGGCATGGCGGAGGCGCCGTCCGGGCTGTTTATCCAGCCGAAGGAGATCGAGGACTTCCCCGACGAGAAGGTGATCGCGATCTCCACCGGCAGCCAGGGCGAGCCGCTGTCGGCCCTGCGCCGCATGGCCCACAACGACCATCGCGACGTCGAGCTTCACTCCGGCGACACGGTCGTCTTCTCGGCGTCCCCGATCCCCGGCAACGAGCGGGCCGTCAACGAGACCATCGACCGCATCTTCCAGATCGGCGCCTCGGTGGTTACCGCGTCCGACGCGCCGATCCACGCATCCGGTCACGGCTGCCAGGAGGAGCTGAAGCTGATGCTCAACCTGACCAAGCCCCGCTACGTGCTGCCCGTTCACGGAGACCACAAGCGCTTGCGCCTTCACGCCGACCTCGCACGATCGGTCGGAATCGAGTCCGACCGCGTCTTCCAGGGCGCTAACGGCGTGCCCCTTGAGCTGGACGAATCCGGCGCGCGGCTCGGAGAGGACGTCGGCGCCGGGATGATCTTCGTCGACGGTGTTGACATCGGCGAGCCCGACGACGTCGCGCTGCGCGACCGCAGGACGATCTCCGCAGACGGCATATTCATCGTCGTCGCGACGGTCTCCTCCGACGACGGCTCGATGGTTGCGCCGCCCGAAGTCATCTTCCGCGGCGTCCCCTTCCTCGAGGAGGCCGACGGATTGATGGAGGACCTGCGCGACGTTGTCGAGGACTCGCTCGCCGACGCCGCCCGCCACGAGGTCCGCGAGCTGCCGCTGCTCCAGGAGGACCTCCACGACGACATCGCGGAGTTCGTCTACGAGAAGCTGCGCCGCCGCCCGATGGTACTTCCGGTCGTCGTCGAGGTTTAGGACCTCAAAAAGAAAGCCGCCGGGCTCAAGGGAGGGGGGAGCCCGGCGGCTGCTTCAGCCCTAGGGCTGAAGGTGGGCTCGTCGAGGTGCTAAGGGGGAGATCCTCGACGAGCCCGTGTGTCTCGTCCACGATGCAACCTAAGTCCGGGCTTTAAAGCGCCCCTAAAGAGGGTGTAATTGGTTGCTCAGTCTTTCTTAGCGGGAGGGTGACGGTGACCAGCGCCCCTCCGAGGGACGATTGGCTCGCCTTCACCTCACCGCGATGTGACCGCGCGACCGCGCGCACGATCGCAAGACCGAGCCCGGTACCGCCGCCGATCGCGGTGTCGGCCGGACCGCTGCCTCGCACGAAGCGATCGAAGACGTGCTCGCGCATGCCGTCGGGTATCCCGGGCCCGTCGTCGGCGACCTCGACGATCGCCTTGTCGCCATCGACCTCGAGCCGGAGCTCGATCGTCGAGCCGTCGGGCGTATGCCGAACGGCGTTGTCGAGCAGGTTGACGACCATGCGATGCAGCTCGTCGGGATTGCCGTGAATGGGCACCGGGCGCCCGTTGTCGAGGTTGAGCTGCCGCCCTCCGGCGACTGGCGTCACCTCGGCCGCGGCGTTGCCGGCGATCTCGGCAAGATCGCAGTCGGTGCGCTCGCTGATCCTCCCGGCGTCGGCCCTGGCGAGCAGCAGCAGGTCGGCGACCAGCCGGCTCATCCGCCGCGAGGAGCGAAGCGCGGAATCGACCATCTCGTGGTCCTCGGAGCTCTCGGGCGAGGGGAGCGAGGCCTGGAGCAGCTCCAGGTTGGCGATCACGCTGGTCAGGGGGGTGCGCAACTCGTGCGAGGCGTCGGCGACGAACTCGCGTTGCTGCTGCATCGCCTGTTCTCGCTCGGTTCGCGCCGCGTCGAGCGAGCGAAGCATCTGATCCAGGGTGCGCGCCAGCTCGCCGACCTCGTCGTCGACCTCCGGCTGCGGCATGCGTCGCGAGGGGTCACGGGTGCTTGCGATCTCGCCTGCGGTCGCGGTCAGTGAGGCGATCGGCCGCATCGCTTGGTTGGCGATCGCTAGGCCCGCAAGGCTGGCCAGCAGCACCCCTCCGACGACCCCGGCGGCGATGAACAGCCACAGCCGCTCGATCGTCGAGTCGATGTGCTGGTCGCTGCGCGCGTACTGCACATAACCGGCGACACCACCACCTTCGCTGACGATCGCCGTGCTGACGACCCTCAGCGAGCCGACGTGGGTGACGCCGAGTCGCAGACCCAGGTGTGGCGCGTTGTGCGTCCGGGCTAGCACCCGGCCTGTGGAGTCGAAGATCCTCACCACGGCGCCGTTGGGAAGCGCGAAGTCGTCCAGCCCGGGGCCGGTGACGAGCGGCCCGCCGGACGTCTGGGTGATCTCCGCCTGGCTGGCGAGCGTCGTCACCGCCTCGTGCATCTCGCGGTTGAAGTCGTTGCGGATGCGCTCCGTCGCCAGGTGGCCGATCACGGCGGAGAAGACGAGCAGGATCGCCAGCGTCAATCCGGCGGAGCCGACGGCGAGGCGCCAGCGCACCGGCCAACCCTTGGGGTGAGTGAGGCGACGCAGGACAGCCATGCCTAGGCCCTCAGAACGTACCCCGCCCCGCGTTTGGTGTGGAGGAGGCGTGGCTCACCCGCGGCCTCGAGCTTGCGCCGCAGATTGGAGATGAAGACGTCGATCGTGTTGGTCGCCGCCATCGGGTCATAGCCCCAGACCTCGTCGAGCAGGCGCTCGCGCGAGACGACCAGGCGCTCATTGCGCAGCAGGTACTCGAGCAGCTCGAACTCGCGGTTGGTCAGCTCGATATCGCGACCGCCACGATGCACCTCGCGGGTATCGGGGTTCAGCTTCAGGTCGCCAACGCTCAGCGATGCGGAGCCTCGCGGCGGGCGGCGCCGCAGCAGCGCCCGGATCCTTGCCAGGAACTCCTGGCGCTCGAACGGCTTGACCAGGTAATCGTCGGCGCCGCTGTCGAGCCCGGTCACCCGGTCGTCGGTCTCGGTGCGTGCAGTGAGGATGAGAATCGGCACGTCGCCGTCGGCGCGCAGCTGCTTGCAGACCTCGATCCCGTCGAGGCGCGGAAGCCCGAGGTCCAGGACGACCAGGTCGGGGATGAACTCGGCGGCTGCGTCGAGCGCTTCGACGCCGTCACCGGCGGTGCGCACCTCGTAGCCCTCGTGACGCAGAGAGCGTCGCAGCGCGTCGGTGATCTCGGTGTCGTCCTCGATCACGAGGACGCGCCCGCCGAGCAGCTCCTCTTCTACAGGCATGGCTCGATGTTAGCCCCGTGCTGGCGGCGCGAGCGGAGGATTTATGGCTTCTTTACGCGGTTTCAGGCGCGCAGGGGAGCTCCCTCAGGCGTCGAACTGAACTCTGATGTCCGTGCGGCGAAAGCGCCGAAGACGTCCCGCGCGCCGGCGTGGCGGTTCGCGTGCTCAGAAACGGCGACGCCCGAAGGCTTCACCGCGCCTGAGTCGCGAGCAGCTCGAAAAGCTCGAGCAGCGCCAGCTCGACGTGATCGGGTTGAGCCTGATCGCAGTCGGCGTCTATCTGACCTTCGTGCTCTACCTGGGTTGGGAGGGCGGCAAGATCGGCTCCGGGGCCCAGGACGCCCTCACCTACGCGTTCGGCAAGGTCGCCTACCTGGCGCCGCTGGCGCTGTTCGCGAGCGGGGCGGCGCTGATCCTGAGGCCGTTTCTGCCGGCGATCCGGCCGCTGCGTACCGGCGGCATCTGCGTCATCGCGGGGCTGCTGCTCGCCTTCGCGGCACAGACGGCGCACATCGGGGCCGACCACCCACTGCGGCCCGGCTACTTCGACCCGGCATGGTTCCCACAGCACGGCGGGCTCGCCGGCGAAGCGCTCTACTGGGCCACCTCGACGCTGTTCCAGCGGGTCGGCGCCCACATCGTTGCCGTTCTGCTGATCTTCGCCGGGGCGCTGCTGCTCACCGGCACCTCGATCGCCGCCTTCCTGAGTGGCACCGGCAAGGCGCTCACGAAGGCACGGGCGAGCAGCGCCGAGATGGCGCGCACGGTCGCCCAGACCCAGTGGCGAAAGGACGAGGAGATGGCCGGCCAGGAGACCCAGGTCGCGCCCACCGACGTGATGAGCGAGTACCCCGAGGAGGCCCTCGAGCCGGAGGTGCGGGTGGTGGAGTTCGATCACGATCCCGAGCCCGAGGTGCCGGACTCGGAGGCGCCGACCGGGGAGATGGTCGTGGCGGCACATGAGCTTGCCGATGGGGCGGACGAGCACGCAGCAGGAGACGAACACCCGCCCGCCCCCGGACGCGATAGCGAGGAGGCGGGCGGAACTGGTTCTGTCGCCCGCACCCCGATGGGCGAGAAGCGTGGCGTCACTACCTCGGACGAGATCGCCTACAAGCCGCCGCCGGCAAACGTCTTGGAGAAGGGCAAAGCCGACAAGGGGCCCGACCCACGCGACCACGAAAAGGTGGGAACCAAGCTGGTCGAGACGCTCGGCCATTTCGGCGTCGAGGCAAAGATCGTCGGCATCGTCAGCGGACCGCACGTCTCGCGCTATGAGCTGCGGCTGGCCCCGGGCACGAAGGTCAAGAAGGTCACCGAGCTCTCCAACGACCTCGCCTACGCCCTTGCCTCGACCGACATCCGCATCCTGGCGCCGATTCCGGGCAAGCAGGCGGTCGGTGTCGAGGTGCCCAACTCGAAGCGGCGGCTGGTGCGGCTCGGCGACATCTACCAGGGACGGCCGGCAAAGGCCTCGCCACTGGTCGGCTGGCTGGGTAAGGACATCGCCGGCAACGCGGTTTGGACCGACCTCCAGAAGATGCCCCACGTGCTCGTTGCCGGAACCACCGGATCGGGCAAGTCGGGCTGCATAAATGCCGTGCTCAGCTCGATCCTGATGGGCGCTTCCCCAAACGAGGTGCGCATGGTTCTGGTCGATCCGAAGCGGGTCGAGCTCAACCACTACGAGAACATTCCCCATCTGCTCACCCCTGTGGTCACCTCGCCGCGGTTGGCGGCCAACGTGCTCGCCAACCTGATCGGCGAGATGGAGAACCGCTACGGGATCATGGGCGAGGCGCGCTGTCGCAATCTCGCCGAGCTCAACCGGGCCCGCAAGCGGGTCGGCGAGCCGCCGCTGCCTCACGTCCTCTGCGTGATCGACGAGCTCGCGGACCTGATGATGGTGGCGCCGGCCGAGGTCGAGGACTCGATCATCCGGCTCGCCCAGAAGTCGCGCGCGACCGGCATCCACCTTGTGCTGGCGACGCAGCGTCCCTCGACCGACATCATCACCGGGACGATCAAGGTCAACATCCCGGCCCGGATCGCCTTTGCCGTCTCCTCGCAGACCGACTCGCGGGTGATCCTCGACCAGGGTGGGGCGGAGGCGCTGCTCGGCCAGGGCGACATGCTGTTCCGCCCCGCGGGGACCTCGAAGATGCAGCGGATCCAGGGCGCCTTTGTGTCCGAGGAGGAGATCGCCCGCATCACCACCCACTGGTCGAAGCAGGGAGAGCCCGAGTTCGAGCAGGAGCTGCTCGAGGCCCGAACCGAGCCCGAGGACGACGCCGAGGCGAGAGACATCGACCCCGATCAGGACGACCTGCTCGACGAGGCGATTCACCTGGTCGTGCAGACGCAGACAGCCTCGGTCTCGATGCTGCAGCGGCGGCTGCGGGTCGGCTACACGCGCGCCGGCCGGCTCATCGACATGCTCGAGCGACGCGGCGTGATCTCCGGCTATGAGGGCTCGAAGCCCCGCCAGGTGTTGATCACCGAGGCCGATCTGGCCCGCGTGCTCAGCAGTGCCCCGGACTCGCCACAGCAGCAGGAACCGGAGCCGGTCACCAGTTCGCACGAAACTGCCTGAGCCGCGGTTGGGTGCTGGCTCTCGGTCTCGACTCGCTGAACCGCGAATCCCGACCTCTCGTAGGACAATTCGGTCGTGGAGACGGAAATCGGACCCACTCTGCGCGAGGCGCGGATCCGCCACAAGATCGATCTCACCGAGATCGAGGAGCGGACCAAGATCCGCGTCCGCTACCTGCGGGCGCTGGAGAACGAGGAGTGGGACGTGCTTCCAGATCCCACCTACACCCGCAGCTTCATCCGCACCTATGCGTCGTTCCTCGGGCTCGACGGGGAGCGGCTCGCCGACGACTATCGCCGACTCGAGGAGGACCGCATGGCGGAGCTCGTCGGCGCCCGCGAGTCACATCCGCTGCCGCCCCGCCTGGCCGGGGCTGGGGGCAGGCCTCGGTTTGGGCCCGGTGTCATCGTGGCCTTGATCGCCGTGGCGCTGGTGGCGGTGGTGCTCGTGCTCGGCCTGACTTCCAACACGGGTGACAACAAGACCAATGTGGGGCCCGGTGACGACGAGGCAAAGGCGAAGCAGGGCAAGCACAAAGGGACCGCGGCGGCGAAGCACAAGCCTCAGGTCTCGATCCAGCTCACGGCGACAGCGGAGGTTTGGGTCTGCGCGCTGGCGGCGGACGGCACCCGAGTCGTCAACGGCCAGGTCCTTCCTGCGGGGACGCAGGAGGGACCGTTTCACTCCGGCAAGTTCGACCTCGCGTTCGGCAACGGAGGGGTCGACCTGAAGGTCAACGGCAAGCCGTTCCAGGTCCAAAACACCCCCAGCCCGGTCGGCTACGAGGTGACCCCGAACGGCACCCACCTGCTCAAACCGGGCACGAGGCCCGATTGCACGTGAGCGCGAGGCAGCAAAGGAGATTGATGGAGGGCCGAGCGCGAACACCAGTTGAGTCGGGCGTACGCGCCGGCATCGTCGTCACCGGTAACGAGGTGCTCAACGGGCGCGTCCAGGACAGCAATGGCCCCTGGATATCCGAGCGCCTGGCGGAGCTGGGCGTCGAAGTCGCGAGCATCATCGTCGTCGCCGACCGCCCCGACGACCTCGAGTCGGCGCTTCGGTACCTGGAGGCCGAGGGGATGGACCTTGTCGTGACCTCGGGCGGCCTCGGGCCGACGGCCGACGACCTCACGGCGGAGGTCGTGGCCCGATTCGCCGGCCGCGTGCTGGTGCTCGACGAGAGCATGGAGGAGAAGATCGCCCGCATCCTGCGTGACTTCGCGCGCCGGCTGCGACTCGACGAGGACGCATTGCAGGCGGCAAATCGCAAGCAGGCGATGGTGCCCGAGGGGGCGACCACGATCGACCCCGCCGGCACCGCACCGGGCCTGGTCGTGCCGGCGGAGCGCCTGACGGTGATCGTGCTCCCCGGGCCGCCGCGCGAGCTTCAGTCGATGTGGGAGGCGGCGATCGAGTCGAAGGCCGCCCAGGCGGCGCTTGACGGCGCGACGCCGTTTCACGGCTACACGCTGCGGCTGATGGGCATTCCCGAGTCGGAGATCGCCAAGAGCCTGCGCGAGATCGAGTCCGAGACCGACCTAACCGCGCTGGAGATCACCACCTGCTTGCGCCGAGGCGAGATCGAGGTCGACGTTCGCTACCGCGATGGCGCCGAGGCGGCGGCGGATGCGGTGCGCAGCGGCCTCGCCGACCGTCACGAGCGCTACCTGTTCAGCCAGGACGGCAGCACGATCGACGAGCAGGTCGCGGAGCTGCTTGAGGGTCACCGCCTCGGACTTGCCGAATCGTGCTCCGGCGGCCTGCTGGCGGCGCGGATCACCAACATCCCCGGCGCCTCCGCATACCTTGCCGGCAGCGTCGTCGCCTACTCCAACGACGCCAAGACAGAGCTGCTGGGAGTCGACGCGGAGCTGATCGAACAGCATGGCGCTGTGTCGCCCGAGGTGGCCGAGGCGATGGCCCGCGGGGCGCTGGAGCGCTTCGACGCCGACGTGGCGGTGTCGGTGACCGGGATCGCCGGACCCGACGGCGGAACCAAGGAGAAGCCGGTCGGCTACGTCTGCTTTTTTGCCCTCACCTCCGACGGCGCCAGCCTGGCGCGCGACCCGGTGATCCCGGGTGGGCGCCAGGACATTCGCGAGCGCTCGGCGCTGGTCGGCATGCACATGCTGCGCATCCTGCTCGGCGGCCAAGAAGCGCCGCTTTGATTTCGTTCCTCGTTCCTCGTTCCTCGTTCCTCGATGGCTGATCTGGAGGCCTACGACGTTTCCGTCTCGGAAAAGGTCTTCGACGACCTGCGCGAGAGGCTGGCGCGCACGCGCTGGTCGCAGCAACCCGACGAGGGCTGGGAGCTGGGAGTCGACGTTGGCTACCTGCGCGAGCTGTGCGACTACTGGGCCGAGGGCTACGACCCGGATCGGTTGCCGGGGCTGCTGAACCGGTTTCGCAACTACCGCTGGAAGGGGCTTCACCTGATCCACGAGCAGGGGGAGGGGGGCGAGCTGCCGCTGCTGCTGCTGCACGGATGGCCCGGGGGTCCGATCGAGTACCTGGACCTGATCCCGCGCCTCGTCGAGGCCGGCCACGAGGTCGCCGTCCCCTCGATGCCCGGCTACGCCTGGTCCGACGACCCGGGCTCGCCGCTCAACATCGCCGCCGTCGCGGCCCGCTTTCGCACGCTGGCCGAGGAGGGGCTGGGCTGGGAGCGCTACGGCGTGGTCGGCGGCGACTGGGGGGCGCCGATCGCGGCCCGGATCGCCCTCGACTCGCCGCAACGCGTCGCGGCGCTCTACGTCTTCACGCCTGGGACCCTGCCCCCGTCCGCGGAGCTCGCCGATCCGCCGCTCAGCGAAGCCGAGCAGGCATTCATCGAAGGGGGCTTGCGCTGGCGCCGCCGCCAGGGCCACCACATGCTGATCCAGTCGACCGTGCCCGACATCGTCTCGGTGGGCCTGGGCGACTCGCCAGCCGGCCTCGCCGCCTACCTGGTCGAGAAATATCGGCGCTGGAGCGATTGCGACGGCGACGTCGAGAGGCGCTTCTCCAAGGACCAGCTATGCGACTACTTGACGATGTACTGGGCGACCGGCACGATCGCCTCCTCGATGCGCCTCTACTGGGGCGAGCGCGCCGATCGGTGGCGTCCCGCCGTGGGGGAGACGATCGAGGTGCCCGCCGCGGCCGCGGTGTTCCCGGCCGAAATCATCAACCCGCCGCGGGAGTGGACGGCGCGTCTACTCACCGACCTGCGCCGCTGGACCGAGATGCCGCGCGGCGGCCACTTCGCGGCCCACGAGGAGCCGGGGCTACTGGCCGAGGAGGTGCTGGCGTTTCTCGAGGAGCTGGAGGCCAGCTAATGCATAACGATGCTGGCTCGCCGTTTCTCTGTTCCGTCCCACCGGCCATCGCTCTCGATGTTCGTCCGAAGCCGAAGCGAACCGGCTCGGGTCCGCGGCACCGTGGCGACCGGACGGCCACGAGCCCCTATCGGAGGTTGCGGGATGGTGAGCACGGCGCCAGTTCGAACGGCGGCGGCTAGTAGAGCGTGTGAACCTTCCACTGGACCGTGCCCGAGTCACAGTTGTGGTACTGAATCATCCCCAGCTCAGGGTCGAGGGGGGATGGGCCCCGGTAACTCCCGGTGATCCTCACGGTGCCTGATGCCTTCCCGTAGCTCTTGTTGAACCTGCCCCTCGCGTCGAGCACATACTCGTCGCGCTCGGTGCCAACGACATTCCCGCCATTGTCAACGACGGCATATGCCTGGGTCTTGGGCTCCACGACGTGGAACCTGCGGTGCTTGACCCGGGGGTATGGCGGGTTCCATCTCCAGCGCGAGATGTCCAGCGAGCCATCCGTCGTGGTCTGTCCCTCGTCGCAATTCAGCGGCAACCCGCCGAACACGGTGATCTCCCTGAGTTTGCTCTTCTGCCTGAGGGTGATTCCCAGAACGTCCCCGGTGTAGACACTTGCCTCGGTGCTACCGGGCAGCGCCAGCGCCGCTCCAACGACAACACAGATGATCACGCGCTTCACCCGAGGCCCCCTTAGCTTCGGTTAGGGCAATCACGTTAGCGCGCCCCAGAGACTCCTGCTTCCCATGACGTGGACGAGCTGGATGCCGACGGCGACGGGATCGACTGCGAGTAGCTGCATTCCCAGCCGACGAAGCCTCGGATGGCGCCCTTGCGCTGCAGCTTCGCCGGGGCCCTCGACGTCCGACCTGATCCCGCGGCACCTTCAGCTTGATCGGCGTGCACCAAGGGCTCAGGCGAGTCGACGCTCGAACGAGGTCTCGAGCGAGTGCTTCTCCGCCTCGCCCGGGTTCGTCTTCTCGAGCTTGATTCGGGCCGAGCGCCCCTCCAGCGTCACCGTCCCCACCTGGTTGTCGAAGTACGGGCCATCCAGGATCCGCCAGCGAAGGTCGGGATCGGGGACCCCGGCGGCGCGGG